>JBILVV010000326.1:0-5773 GCA_044370255.1 Pirellula sp. | reverse complement strand
CTCGTTGATGCAGAACCCGCCACCCTACTGCGTCGACTCCATTTCGATATCACCGGTTTGCCTCCGACCATCGAAGACATCAACGCATTCACGGATTTGATCCAAACCAAGTCCCGAAAAGAAGCGATCGAAATCGTCGTCGACCTTCTCTTGGAAAGCGAGGACTTCAGCACGCACTGGGGGCGACACTGGTTGGATGTCGCTCGCTACGGAGAATCAAGTGGCCGCGAGGTCAATATACCCTACAACCACGCGTGGCGCTATCGCGACTGGGTAATCGACGCGTTCGAAAATAACATGCCCTTCGATCGTTTCCTTGTCGCTCAAATCGCTGGCGATCAGCTTCCACATGCGAACGATGCGGAGCGAGCATCGAATTTGATTGCGACTGGTTTTTTGGCAATCGGTTCTCGCAATTTGAATGAAGGCAACCCGCTGCAGTTCGCGGTCGACCAAGCGGACGAACAAATCGACACGTTGTTCCAAGCAATGATGGGGACGACGTTCGCCTGTGCTCGATGCCACGACCATAAATTCGACCCGATTACACAGCGCGAATACACCGCACTTGCGGGTATCTTCTTGTCAACAGAGACTCGATTTGGTGCTGTAGGAGGAAACAACCCACGGACCGGTGCACCGGCATTGATATTGCCCAAAGACCCATCCGTGACCGAGTTACCTAGTCCTTGGTCCCCAGAAGAGGTCGTACAAAAGCGTGAAAAACTCTCTGAACTGCAGAAACAACGCGATACGCTTGAGGAGGAAGTGAAATCCCAACGCAAGCAGATGTCCGAAGGAAAGCCCTTCAATCGCAACACCCAGGCCGAGCTTCGTAAGGTCAGCAATTTGATTAGGGATCTGGAGTCTCAACTGGATTTTGTCGATACCGAAGGGATGCCTCGTCCCCTAGGGATGGGAGTCGTTGATAAGCCTCCCGCTTCGGAAAGCGATCAGCGTCAATCTAAGCAAACCAAGACTGTCAAGAAACCAAACAACAACGCCAACGGCCGTCGCCCGTCATTCGCGTCGATCGCAGATAGTCCCTTCTTCGCGCGCGGTGAAATCGGAATGCCGGGAGAGCGTATTCCCAGATCGGTTCCCGATTTTTGTGGAGACTCCAGTCGATTCTCAATACCTCCGCAATCCAGCGGACGGCTCGAGTTGGCTCAGTGGATGGTGAGCCCTGAGAATCCACTCACTCCTCGCGTTGCTGCAAATAGAATTTGGTACTGGATGATGGGACAGGGGATTGTGGATACTGTCGACAACTTCGGCACCACGGGATCGGAACCGAGCCATCCTGAGTTACTCGATCACTTAGCGATACAACTGCGGGATAACGGTTGGAACGTGAAGCAATTGATCCGAACCATTGCAACGAGCCGCACTTATCAGCTCACTTCGGTTTTACCAAAGGAGAGCCCAGCCGTGGATTCTGCGATCACCAAGGATCCAGAGAACCGCTTGTACTGGCGAGGCAAGCGACGCCGGCTTGGCGCCGAAGAGATGCGGGATTCATTGCTCTTCGTGGCTGGCAAATTGGAAACGTCGCGCCCTTTGGCCACGACGATGGCCAAACACTGCAGCACCAAAATCGACAAGGGGCTGGGACGCAAACGAGAAAAGGGGGAAGTCATCTCCGACGATGTTTGCCGCTCGGTTTACTTATCTCTTCCTCGCTCGCAGAGCCCTGAAGTGCTTGAGCTGTTCGATTTGCCCGACGGTAGCTTCGTTCAAGGGATCCGGGAGTCGACGAACGTTCCCTCGCAGTCGTTGTTTTTGCTCAACAGTCCACAAGTCGCGGGGCATGCTGCTGCAGTGGTCAAAACCGTGACGCAAAGGATCCCTGGACGTGGAACCCAGAACTTCGACGAGAGAGCGACACTCCTTTGGCAAATGTTGCTCTCGCGACCTCCAGCCACCGAGGAATTGGAGTGGGCGCGGAATCTTTGGACAGGCTCGGATGCGGGGGATGCAGGATGGATCAGCATCGTTCGCGGATTGATCGCAACGGCGGAATATCGCTATTTAGACTGAGGATAAAAAACATGACAACAAGCCCAATGTTTCAACGCCGCACATGGCTGAAGAGTTCCGGTTGCGGTTTTGGTTGGCTCGCCTTCTCCGCTCTCGTGGCTCAATCGCAATTAGTAAGTCAATCGCACGGAGCGACCAAGCGTCCCTCTATGCCCACAGGCAAAGCGAAGAGAGTTATCTTCCTGAACATGAAGGGTGGCCCTTCGCACGTCGACACCTTCGACTATAAACCTGAACTGCAAAAGGCAGACGGGACTCCAGGTCCGCGACCGGGAAGCAAGTGGATGAAGTCCCCTTGGAAGTTCGAACAGCGAGGCCAGTCTGGACTTTGGATTTCCGAATTGTTTCCCGAATTGGGGAGCATGGCCGACGATCTGTTGATCGTGAACTCCATGCAAACCGATGTGCCAGCTCACCCGCAAGCATCGGTTCGCATGCACACAGGCACGAGCCAATTCATCCGCCCCAGCCTCGGTTCTTGGGTCCTGTACGGTCTTGGCAGCGGCAACGATAGCCTTCCAGGCTTTATTAGCATTGGCGGTGGCGGAGTGGGTGGAGCTCAGAACTATGGAAACGCGTTCCTGCCAGCAAGCTATCAGGGGATGCGGCTCGGTAGCGAGAGTCGCGAGGTCGACAAATCCCAGGTAGCGAATCTGTCACCCTTGGCTGGTGAGGCACGGCAGAGGAGGGAATTGGAGTTCATCCAGTCCATGAACCAAAGGAAGAACCAACTCGATCCAGGCGATGCAGAAATTGAAGGGGTCATCCATTCGTATGAACTTGCCTTCAAGATGCAATCCGAATTGCCGCGAGTCTTGGACTTGGGTTCCGAAACTGAAGCGACGCGAAAACTGTATGGACTGGATCGCAACGATACCAAGAATTTCGGCAGCAAGTGCCTCATTGCACGAAAAATGGTGGAGTCCGGAGTCCGATTCGTGGAAATCACGCACGGCAGTTGGGACCATCACAACAATATCGTCGATGCTTTAACCAAAAACTGCACAGCAATCGATCGGCCGTTGTTCGGCCTCTTGTCCGATCTTAAGAGTCGCGGATTGCTCGATGAAACGCTGGTTGTTTGGACCGGGGAATTCGGACGCACTCCCTACGCACAGGGAAGAGATGGGCGGGATCACAATCACAAGGCCTTCAGCCTCTGGATGGCGGGGGGAGGTGCCGTTCAGGGACAACGCTACGGATCCAGCGGTGATTTCGGGGTCGAAGCAACCGAGAATCCGGTACCGATCGTTGATTTTCATGCAACGTTACTCGCCCTGCTCGGTATGGACCATGAGCAACTGACCTACAGGCATGCCGGTCGCGATTTCCGACTAACCGATACCAAAGGACGCATTATCTCCGATTGGATCGCTTCCTGAGCGCGGGCCGTTCCCCATTCTCATCGATTCGGCTACGATGACGGTCGGTTTGAGCACCGTTCCTCGAAGTGTCGAAATCTATGAGTGAACTCCATCATGAGTGCGGGGTGGCAGCCGTCTACCACCTCCCCTCGGTTACCGAAAGCCCTTTGTGCGCAGATGTCGGTCGCGAATGCGCGTCGTTCTTGCTGCCTCGAATGCTGCAAGACATCCAGAATCGAGGTCAACTCGCGGCGGGCATGACCACCTACAACGCGCATCGCTCGCAGTTGCTCGAGACACACAAGGACATCGGCACGGTAAGCGAAGTGTTTCGCCTGTCCCATCGAGGCAAACACGAATCGATCATGCAACAACTTGCAGGCCCCGCATCCATTGGCCATGTGCGCTATGCCACCTGCGGCCAGGATGATCGAAATTACGCGCAGCCCTTCGAAAGACAGCATATTCACAAGCACAAATGGTTTAGCTTTTGCTTCAATGGCCAACTGGCTAACTACAACGAACTCAAGGATCGACTGACCCGTGAGGGTGATCACCATCTGGCCCGCGACACCGACACGGAGATCATTCTCCATGAACTGGGTCGGGAATTGACCATCAGTCCCAACAAGGATTTGGTCGATGTTTTTTCCGCCGCTGCCAAGAACTTTGACGGCGCGTACTCGTTAGCGTTGCTGAACGCGAAGGGCGAGTTGATGCTGGCGAGGGATCCTCAGGGGATCAAACCACTTTGCTACGCGTTCGACGGTTCGTTGTTCGCGGCAGCCAGCGAAAGCGTTGCCCTCCTGAACCTCGGCTTCACACGCTCAGCAATCCAGCCCGTTCCCCCGGGAACTTGCATCCGTGTTAATGAAACCGGAGTTTCAACGCACAGATACTCGGAAGTCCGGGATACAGCACATTGCTTCTTTGAGTGGATTTACTTTGCGAATGTCGCCAGTACGCTCGATGATCGAAGTGTTTACTTGTCGCGAACACGGTTGGGAGAGGAGCTCGCAAGAATCGAGCTGGCACGCAACGAGATTCCACTAGACAGTGACACAATTGTCGTTCCCGTTCCCGACACCAGCAAGGCTGCGGCCGATGCAATGGCATATCGGCTTCGTATTCCATGCCGAGAGGGACTGATCCGCAACCGCTATTCGGGTCGAACATTCATCGAGGGGAACCGCGCACGAAAAGTTTCGGCTGCCATGAAATATACACCCCTCCGAGAGGTGCTCGAAGGCAAACGCGTCATCCTGGTCGAGGATTCTATCGTTCGCTCTACAACGATGAAGGTCTTGCTGAAGCGAATTCGCGAACTCGGTGGCGCTCGCGAAATCCATGTTCGGGTAGCTTGTCCCCCGATAGTGGCTCCGTGCTTCTATGGCATCGACATGTCTACGATTGCTGAACTGTATGCTCCCCGGTTTTTGAACAACGGCGAAATCGACGATGAGGTGCAACGTCGCATGGCTGAGGACCTAGAATGCGATTCGTTGAGGTATCTGCCCGTGGATTCCATCGCTCGCGCGATCGATCTACCCGCATCGCAATTGTGTCAAGCCTGTATCACTGGACAGTATCCAACTCCCTTCGGTCAGAAACTGTACCAGGTCGCTCAAAACAATCATCGCCAGGGGCTAGCATCCGCACGCACCTACGAGTTGAACTCGACGGCGATTGCATCGAGTTAAATCAATCTGCCGCAAGTACTAAGCTTCTATTTTTCTCAAGATTCGAATCATGTCTCAACTCGCACATATGGTCTACTTCACCCTTCATGATCCCTCGCCGGATACCGTTAAAGGTCTCGTGGCCGCATGCCATGAGTACCTCAGTGGCCACGAAGGGGTGGTTTACTTTTCGGTCGGAACGCTCAATCGCGAATTATCCCGGCCGGTAAATGACCTCGGATACCACGTTTGTTTGAATGTGGTGTTCGACAGCAAAGAGTCGCACGACAAGTACCAGACCGAACCGCGTCACTTGAAGTTCATTGAAGAGCAGAAGCCCGGCTGGAAACAGGTTCGAGTCTTCGATTCGGATTTGACTTGAGCATGAGTACCGTTCTCGACCGAATCGTCGCCAACAAGCGCGAGGAGATCGCTTTGGTCAAGCAGAGGCGCGATCTGCAGGCGCTGAAAGATGCTATTGCAACTGCGCCGCAGATCAGGAACTTTGCCGAGGCTCTTAAGCGGCATGATAGAATACGGCTCCTTGCAGAAGTCAAAAAGGCGAGCCCTTCCAAAGGGGTGATCCGACCTCAATTCCAGCCTGTCGATATTGCTCGCGCTTACGAAGCGGGCGGAGCGGCGGCGATCAGCGTCTTGACCGATGAGCCCTTTTTTCAAGGCCAGTTGGAT
>JBILVV010000325.1:0-5797 GCA_044370255.1 Pirellula sp. | reverse complement strand
GCAGCTCGCACATGACAACCAATCGATCGCCGGGCACGACAGGTTCTCGAAAGCGTACCTCCTCGAGACCTCCGAATCCAACGATGTGATCGCCGAGCAGTTTGTATTTGTGTGAGCAGTAGCAACAGACCTGCGCCACTGCCTCCAGCATCACTACCCCCGGCATCAGGGGCATGCCTGGCATGTGGCCTCGAACCCAGAACTCGTGCTCCGTGACATCTTTGTAGCCAACACAAGCCACTCGAACAGGATCCTCGTAGACGATAGCGGTGAGTTGCTCCATCTCGTACCGTTGCGGATTGAATTTCCGAATTTCTTCGATGTCCGCGACAACGTTGTTGAAATCAATCGTGGCCGGGTCCACGATGAAGTCTTTGACGGCCATGGAGATTTATCCTGCCTGGGTAGCGATTTCTGCGAGTGGCGACGAGTGGGCCGGCGACAAGTGGGCCTACGTACGGACCTTGCGTCGCTTTGCCTTGCGGGCCTTGCTGTTGGCAGCGCGTTGGCCGTGGTTTGCTTTTTTTAGTTTTCGGTGAGGCTTAACCATGATTTTTCGTGAATTTCAAAGAAATTGCGAGGTTTGCAGTTGGGGGCAGACGGGGCTACTAAGCCGACGCCCGCTGTATTCCCCAGTCGTATCCTAGAATAACCGGCCCTGAAGTTCTTGGAAAGGCGATTTTGGCTTGCCATATCCTCCCTGCGTTGCCTAACATTATCGGGAGGTTTGCGGTCGGCAATTCGAGAAGCTTTCCGCAATCGAAGTGAGAATTTCTGAGATCTTTATCAATACATGAGGTTATGTATGGCGATCAATGTCACCCCCGAAGCAGCAGAACAGTTGAAGCGGGCTCATTCGGAAGCCCAATTTGGAGAAGAGACTTTTGTGCGTGTCGGCGTGGTCGCTGGCGGCTGTAGTGGATTTGAGTACTCCCTGAACTTCGACGATAAGTTCGACGATGCCAAGGACACTCGCGTTGAGCAAAACGGAGTCGCTGTGGTAATCGATCGCAAGAGTGCGCTCCTGCTCGAAGGAACCACTCTCGGCTGGTACACCAGCCTCGAACGTCAAGGCTTCACATTCGACAATCCCAACGCAGTCAAGTCCTGCGGCTGCGGACGTTCCTTCCAGTAAGTAATGGTCGATTGCAGCTAAATCGATTCATCGGTCAACGGTTTTCCGTTTGATGTCTGATTCGCTGTTTGAAGCAAAAGGTTAGCAGCCGTGAAGAATGCTTTGCGGCGGTTCTCTTTTCGGCTTGGGTTTAATTCCGATCCGACATGACGCGTTGCGCGCCTAGATTCGTAGAGTCTGCTGCCTAGGATTTAAGTCGCTTGGGGTTCCTATTCGCGATGAAAGGAGAGGGTGATGGCTCGGGGAGACTTGATTTCCGTACCGTGCATTTGGGGGGTGGTTCCTTATCGCCATTTCGGTATCGATATGGGAGACGGGAGCGTTGTGCATTTGGCTTCCGTTGCGGACTCCCGGACCATGGAGGTTCATCGTGTAACGTGGGAAGAATTTTCAGGTGGCAAGTTGGTTCGGACAGAGAGTGTCCAGAACTCGCTAGCTAGCAACGAGGTTGTATGGCGTGCGGAGCAAGCCATGGGGACGACTGATTATCATTTAGCGCTCGGGAACTGCGAACATTTCGCTCGCTCCTGCAAGACGGGTGAATCGGTCAGTCATCAAGCGGATCGAGTGATCGGCTCGGCTTTGCGGACGGGGATCGCTGGTGCCATCGCGTGCTCGGCGAAGGCTGCAGCCTACGCGGCCACGTACGCATCTGCGAACGGAATGACGCGGGTTATGGTAACTCGTGCAAGTGGGGTATCGAGTCTTATCGGGGAACTCGCTCGACAAGGTGTCTACGCAGCATCGCGCAGTTACTCAATCGAGCATCGCCATGCAGACAAGCTAGGCAAGACCGCCGGGACGATTACCGCTGCCATCGTCGGAAGCGTTGCGGCCGGTCCTCTCGGAGGCGCATCATCCGCGGCAATCTACCTTTCGATCGACCATGTGACCACTAAGGTTTGGAGTCGCTGGGGGGGCCGGATCTACACCCGCTGAAGCACCAACACCGTATCGCAAATCGAGTGGCTGAGACGCCTGGGCTGGCGAATGTTGAACCAGAAATCATAGACTCCGACAAGATCCAGTTGCTTGACCTTGCCAATAGTCTCCTTGAGTTGATTCACATCGTACAAACGAAGGCGTATTTCGTCTCTCAATCGGTAATGAAGTCCTTGCTCCTTAACATTCATCGTAATTTTGAGCTGCTCGATCCGCTTCTTGAGATCGACATCGGTGACAGTCAGCGAATAGTAGACACTGAGATTCGCAGAGCGGGTTCCCCATCGCTCGGTACCCCATAGATCACCACCGCGTGGAACCAGGTGAAGAGACAGGACAAACACCCCTCCCGGCTTCAGATGTCTCGCAACGCACTTGAGATGCTTTACCGCCGAAGCTTCCGTCTCGAGATGTCGAAAAGTATTGATTGCATTGAATGCTGCATCAAAGGGCTGATCGAAATCGAAGTCGGCCATATTCCCTTGCACAAGATCTGCTTGCAACTTCTCCTCATCAAGTTTCTTTTTGCAATAAGCCAGTGCGGTGGTATTCAGATCCAATCCGGTGGTTTGAAAGCCCCGGCGAGCCATCTCGCGAACCAAACGACCAGATCCGCAACCGGTCTCGAGGAGTCGAGTCACGGGAAAGGGAACATGTTTCTTGAAGACATCTGCAAGGAATCTGCCTTCGCGAGGAGTGTCTTTGAGGAAACCTAATTCGTACCACTCAGGATGATCGTACCAATTGACTTCGTCGATCCTATGGGGTTTGGTACGCGATGACGCGCGGACGAGAGTTGATTTCGACGACGAAGCTTCCGTTTTTACTCGATTCCCCAATTTCAAATCCCTTGATTGCTAGTTGCGCGGTCGACCGAGACTACTCTAGTTGCCTGGGTCATGCAGTCAATGGCAATGGGGATTGCGAGAACCAATCCAACATTCGCTCCCATGATTGCAAGTGTGTCTGATGGTTGCTCCATGCACATAGAAAACGGGCTCGGCGAATCACCCCTTTCTCCATAAAGCCACCGAAGACATCCCAATGCCTAACTCCTTCGAAGTCACCACCTAGGACGGGTTCACAGTCTGCAAAGTCGAGGGGATGAACAATCAATGCTGATCGACCGTGGGTTGCAATTGCAATCTCTCGAACTGGGCTTGGTTGTACTCTCGTTTCAGGAATCACGTGTAACTTTGGATTGCATTCGAGCATAGACGTGGACACGCTTAGCCATAACTCCAACGCCTGCATTCCACCGGGTAGATCATCGCGGTAACGAAAATCGGCTTGATATCCAAATGGCCATGGGTACCGCTGAGGGTAGAGAGCAATTAAGTCCGACTCGCGGACATAAGCATCGCCGCATGGTGGAAAATCAATATTCAGGGGGAGACTCTGCTCCGATGGTACGATTGCGAAGGCCAAGAGCGACTCCCCCTTGACCTTAAAAGGTTCGCCGTTCTCGGATTTGTTTTCCTGGGATACGAAACCTCCCGAGACGGAGCAATGAAGCCGTATTTCTAGATCAATTTTGATCGTGGATTCAGATGCGCGGTATTCCGCAAGGGGTAGTTGAAGGTTCCAGGCCATAAAAGAAATGCTGTTGCCAATAAGAGTTCGATGCGCCATCCTAATCATTGGTTTGCATCGGATGGGCTGAGTGCCGCGATCCGATGCAGACGGGTAATATACCGAATTCGGGTTGTGCGGGGCGAAGGTTGACAGATCACAGCGAAAGCTTGGTGGACGATTTAGACAGAGCCATGGATATCGACTGGAACGACGCCAAAGCGGCGGCTCTCGAAGCGGCCAGGCAGGCGGGGGAAATACTGCGGTCCATGCTCAATCGGGTGGATGTAAGGGAAAAGGGAGCGAATGACCTGGTAACGGACGCCGATTTGGCGGCGCAGCGAGCCATCGAGTCGCTACTGATGCACCGCTTTCCCGGCCACGCGTTTCTCGGTGAAGAAAGTGTTGACACTCTTGTATCCGAGTCCAGCGCTTGGCAATGGGTAGTAGATCCGATCGATGGGACCACAAACTACGCCCATGGGCTGCGGGGTTTTTGCGTTAGTATTGCTCTGTTGCATGGCCGCAAGCCTGTGCTAGGTGTGATTCTTGATCCCATGGCCCACGAGGTCTTCTTTGCGATCTCCGGAAAGGGAGCGTTCCTGAACGACGCTCGGACCGGGAATGGAATGGGACACCGAATCATACCCGCTTCATGCAATGGCCTTAATAAAGCGTTGGTTGCAGTCAGCTTTCCACCCAGCCTAAACCCCGATTCGCCGGAAATTCGCCATTTTCTCGAGATCCTTTTTCACGCGCAAAGCGTTCGGCGATTGGGCTCGGCGGCGCTGAACCTTTGCTACGTTGCCTCGGGACGTCTCGACGCCTATTTCGGGTCACAACTGAAAGTCTGGGATCTCGCGGCAGCAGCCCTCATCGCTTCAGAAGCTGGAGTTCATCTTTCTCGGTTCGACGGTAGCGAGTTCGATCCATGGAAAGGGGAAATCGCCGCCGCTGCGAATCACTCGCTGCTCGAGGAATTGCTCCAAAAACTCAGGGTTTCGAAGTGATGCAGATTTCGCGTCCGTACGGATCCTCGAGACATCCGGTTCCGCAAGATATCCGACCGAACCAACCCCGCGTTTCAATCGTACCCACCCTATCTTCATCGGTGAACGGACTTTTTCGACCAGGGAGACTTCGGATGCCAGAACCTGCAACAGTGCACTTTAACCGCGAGGGGGACGAAATCTCCGATTCGAAGTCGTTCTCGTTGATGTCTGTAATCGGATTTGTTTGTTCGGCGGTCGGAATATCATCCATCGGCTATTCCCAGACCTTGCCGTTTGCAGTGGTAGGAGTCTTGATCGGTGCTGTGACTCTGATCATCGCGAATCGATTTCAGCTGAGTTTTCTCTCCCAAGTCTTCGCTTTTCTCGCGGTTATCATGGGTGCTACCTGCGCCTCTTGGGGCTTTTCCGAGCGACTTCTGGAAACCAGTAGCGACATGGCTCATGCAAAAAACATCGCCGAACGCTACGTGGAGAGCCTCTCCGCACAGGAATTGGACAAGGTCTATTACCTGGTTGGATTTCAGTTTTCCGGAGATTCCTCCGAAAAGTTGGGAAGTGTTCCAACCTCGGATATGCAGAGGGCAAAAGACAGACTGGACAGAGACCTCGCTCATCTGGAAATCCGGAATCGCAAGACGCAACCGAAGTGGGTGTTTGTCAGTTTGGATGGGGAATTTCCTGGAACTTTAGGTCATACCTATCGACTTCGGTATCGAGATGAAGCCCAGACCATTCCATCGGAGTACTGGCTGTACGTCAGAAAGAATTGCGAGAAATACAGCACCCAACAGAAAGTGCATTGGTTCGTCGACAATCTTGAATTCGTGAAGAAATAGCTGCGTGCCTCTGATCGCTACAAAACCGAGTATTCGCTATTTGCTCCCTCCCAGTGGTGCTCCATGGCGAGGTTGCTAATCAGCCTGGGGGCTAATCTTGGCAACAGCTATGAAACCATGCTAGCTGCGTCCAGTATGCTCAAAGACGCCTTTGGCTCCTCAAGGGTCGACCTCAGTCGCCTCTATGTCACCCCTCCCATAGGCGGACCGTCGGGGCAGTCGGACTTCCTGAACGCGATCGCCAGCATTCGGACGGGACTCAATTGCTGGGAAGTTTGGAATATCGTCAAGCGAATCGA
>JBILVV010000042.1:0-19560 GCA_044370255.1 Pirellula sp. | reverse complement strand
GAAAATGCTTATTTGCTGTCGAGCCAACTGCAATGGAATCCTCTTGCAAAGCAGCCACCTCCCTTATAGATGGTTGGTGTTCGCAACGGCCTTGATAACGCTTTCGTTAGGGTCGATTGGTGTTGCTCAGGAGATGCGTCCCCTCCGATACAACAATCCTGGACTCGTCGTAGACTTGGGAGTGGGGCTCTGGGCTTGGCCGATCCCGTGTGATGCGGATGGGGATGGAGATTGGGACTTGCTCGTTTCGTGTCCCGATAAGCCATCCAACGGAGTTTGGTTTTTCGAGAACCGCGGTGGCTCCACGAAAGACAACCCGCTACCGGTCTTCAACGCGGCGCGAAAGTTGAGCAGTACCGTGCACTATGTCATGCCTAGTTACATCGATGGCAAGATGCGTGTGTTGAGCCCAGGGCTTGAATATGAGAACTTCGAGAGGAGCGGAACCAAGCAATCCAAGCAGCTATCTGTCGCCCCGAATTTCTATAAGCCGCAAGGGACGATGACCAAGGGGCCTAAAGTCCGGCACAACCAATGGCGTTACGCCGACTTGGACGGCGATGCCATCATCGATCTGTTGGTGGGTATCGAGGATTGGAGTTTCTACGGATGGGACGACGCCTACGACGAGAACGGAACGTGGACTGTTGGACCTCTGCGCGGGTTTGTTTATTGGCATCGCGGCCTTGGTGACGACCGGTATGCGGAACCGGTGCCATTGAAGATCGGCCCCCCCGAAAGTGATACGATTCTAGAGACTTACGGTTGCCCATCGCCGAACTTTGTCGACATGGACAACGACGGCGATCTGGATCTGATCTGCGGCGAGTTTCTCGATCGATTCACTTACTTCGAGAACATTGGTGATGAGCATTCCCCGCGTTTCGCGACTGGGCATAGACTGAAGGACCCGTTGGGAAGCGATGTTCGTATGGATCTGCAAATGATTGTTCCGGTCGCGTTCGATTGGGATATGGATGGCGATCTGGATTTGATTGTTGGAGATGAGGACGGTCGCGTCGCATGGGTCCAGAATACTGGCAATATCGATTTGGATCGCGTCCCGATCTTTGAGCAACCTCGCTACTTTCAGCAATATGCTGATTGCTTGAAATGCGGCGCATTGGCGACTCCCGTGGGAGTTGATTGGGATGGAGATGGGGATGACGATATCGTTTCCGGGAATACTGCGGGATACATCGAGATCTTCGAGAACCTTAGCCGCACGGGGAGTCCGGAGCCGGGCTGGCAAGCTTCGAAGCGACTCGAAGTGGGAGGGCAAGTGTTTCGTGTCCAAGCCGGAGCCAATGGCAGTATCCAGGGGCCGGCAGAAGCGAAATGGGGATACACCACGCTGAGCGTTGCTGATTGGGATTTGGATGCCCTTCCAGATATCGTTTACAACAGCATTCTCGGCGAGGTCTGCTGGTTGAAGAATGTCGGCAGCCGATCCAATCCCCGATTCGATCACTCGCAACCTGTCGAGATTCAATGGGGCGATCCAGAAAACGCGCTTGGTGGCGAAGCGAGCATTCCGCGTTTGGCTTGGGGATGGAAAAAGCCTGAGGGCAATGCATTGCTGACTCAGTGGCGTACAACTCCGGTGGTACACGATTTCACGCGCGACGGATTGCCCGATCTTGCGATGCTCGACACCGAGGGGTATCTGGTCTTGTTCGAGCGATTCAAGAAGAAAGGGGAGTTGTTCTGCAAGGGGCCGGTTCGCTGCTTTTTGGATGCGCAGGGGAATCCACTACGCTTAAATGAAAGGTCAGCGGGTGGTTCTGGGCGTCGGAAACTTCATGTCGTCGATTGGAATTTAGATGGCCAGTTAGATTTGCTTTTGAATTCAAAGAACGCCGATTTGTACCGAGGGTTGCCTTCCCTCGACAATGCTCCCTTCATGCGGTTTAGAGCCATGGGATCTTTGTCGGATCGCAATATTGAGGGGCATGATGTCAGTCCGACAACGGTGGATTTCAATGGAGATCGAGTAGCTGATTTCATCGGTGGCGCGGAAGATGGACGTTTTTACTATTTAAAAAATCCCATCAGCCAATAGCAGTTACTACAGCAATCGCTTTTCAAAGGTGAGCTTTCCTGTGCCGCAACGAATCGATAGCTTGAGCAATCCGCATTTGAAAAAACTCAAGCGGCTTCATCGCGTAAATTCCGACCAGCGGCAGTTTCTTATCGAGGGAACGCATCTCGTTGCCGAGGCTTTGCAGGCACGATGGTCTCTTGAAAGTGTGTACTGCACCGACGATTGGTGCGACTCGCATGGAAATCTGCTAAGGAACGCACCGGACTCTATCGAGCAATATCGGGTTTCTCCGCGATGGTTGCGGCAGGCTGCGACCACAGAGAATCCCGATGGGATCCTAGCGATTGCGAATCTGCCGGACGAAAAGGGTTTCGAACTATCCAGTAATTCGAGAGACTGGAGTTTGACGATTGCGGCTGATGGTGTTCAAGATCCTGGCAATGCGGGGACATTATTGCGCATGGCTGTCGCAACGGGAGCGAATCGTTTTTTTCTCAGTCCCGATTCGGTCAGTCCCTTCCATCCGAAAATGCTTCGGAGCACGGCTGGTCAATGGTTTCGCTTGCCCCCACAGGCAGTCTCGATGGACGAATTGATTCCGCATGCCAAGAAGTTCGGTGCTCGCGTCCTGGTTGCGGACATGCGTGGCGAGCCGATTTGGAGTATCGATTTAACGGTGCCAACCATGTTTGTTGTCGGAAACGAAGGCTCAGGAGTAAGCCGAAAGACAAAGCTTCAAGCTGATACGATTTGCACTATTCCGATGGGAAGCGGGGTGGAATCACTCAATGTCGCAACCGCAGGCACAATCTTGCTTTACGAAACGATGCGGCAACGCCGCGAATGATTGAGCATCATTCGATCTTTACTGAGGAGAGGACAGTGTGGCGAGAGTGTTGGTCGCGTAGCGAACCATCAATCGAAGTACCAATGCGGATTTGCGAGGCAGACTGGTTAGGTCTACCCATTCCTTATCGCTGTGGAGACCATCACCTTCTGGACCAAAAGTATCGATGTTGCTGAGACCTAGGGCCTGTAATTTATTTCCATCGCTTGCTCCGCCGGAGGCGTTCCATCGTATTGTTTGGCCGAGTGGCTGTGCCTCGGATTCTATCCATCGCATCCATTTCTCGGTTTGGGAGTCGATCGGCTTAGGAGGCGAGTGGATGCCACCCTCTACATGGACTTGATAACCGGACTCGGGTGCATCATAGCGCGATGCGAGGTCTTGAATTTGCTGTTCGATCCAAGCTTGGTCTTCGGCATCACCAACGCGAACATTTACCCGGAGCATGGCCAAATCAGGCACAACGTTGACGGCGTCCCCACCCCGTATGCGCCCGACGTTGACCGTTACATTTTCTCGCTGATCATTTAGTTGGTGTAGTTCACGTATCATGGATGCGGCGTGAACGATTGCGTTTCGTCCAGCGTAGAAGTTGCGTCCTGCATGTGCAGACCTACCGACGATCTTGAAGATGAAATTTCCTGTGCCCTTACGTGTCGAGACCAACGATCCGTCGGGCAGAGTCGGTTCGAATAGTAGTCCGAAGCTAAACTCGTCGCAGATTTCGTTCCAGAGATGAGACGAGGAGGGTGAGCCGATTTCCTCATCTGGAGTCAGCACAATTGAAAAGCGAAGAGGCAGACTTCTAAGAAAGTGGGTGGCTGCGATCGCTGCGTAGCGAAGAACTACAATCCCACCCTTTGCATCGATCACTCCGGGGCCATTCATGCGTTGGCCATCAAGACGAATGCACTTCTGAAACGGGTGATGCGGTCCATAGACCGTGTCATAATGGATCGTGAGCAGAAGAGGTTTTGGGATCGTTGTATTTACAGAGCCATAGCCCGACCAGTCCCATCGCAATGCAGGCGCAGAAGTTTTCTCCACGCACGCACCTTGGTCGTCGAGGCTACGATAACTTGGCAAGGGGATTCGGTGGCACGGAGTGTCTATGGGGCGAAAGTACTTTTCAAGCCAAAGAGAAACTTCCTCTAACCCTTCCTGATAATCGGAACCTGAGTTGATATTGCATAAGGTCTCTAGGTCATCAGCCATTGGTTGAGACTGCTGCTCTAACCAATCTAACGCTTGAAGAAGAGTCATCGGACCGCCTGTCTAAGGAAAGAAAACTACATTGTCTCGCGATATGGTTTCGGCGACCAGAAGGGTCACGACCCAGAACCATCGGAAAAATACGAAGATTCAGCAAAAGCTTGCTGAAAGTAGGAGTTGAGCGATTCGCTGAACTTCACCGATTTGACCCTGTATTTATACTGGAGGTTTCTCCGACCCGGCACACTTTCATTACGTTCGTAAAACGCCAAGCTTTGCCCAACACCGCTTCTGAACTGCAAGACCAACCAGTCGTTAACACTGCGTCTGCCTCCGATTCGTTTTCATCATGGAATCGGCTTGGCTGGGTTCCAAGCTGGACTCGGTGGGATTGGTTTTGTCTGGTTTTGCCGCTTCTTGCCCTCTCACCGCTTTTGCTGGTCGGGGGGCGGATGCTGTGGAATAAACAGCATATGCAGTTTTTCCCTTTGGCTATTGCGGCAGTGGCTTGGTTCGTCGTGAAAGAAGGGATTGCGCAACGGCCTACGGATTTCCGAATCCTGGTGGCTCGATTTGGAGCTTGGATGATCCTGCTCGTCGCGGCGATCGCCTCTGTCATCCACAGTTCATGGCTTGCACATCTAACCGGCGTCGCGGCACTTTTTTTCTGGATGGTGGGGAAGTTTGGCAATTTATCGATGACTCGAATGCTGGGTATCACAGGGTTAGCACTCATCACTCTCCCGTTTCCTTTCAATGGTGATCAGGAATTGGTTCTGGCCTTGCAGCGTATATCTTCATTTGCTTGTAGCCGGATGATGGATGCATTGGGAATCATGCACGTACGAATGGGAAATGTACTCGAATTAACAGAGAAGCAACTACTGGTGGAGGAGGCTTGCAGTGGAGTTGACAGTCAGTATGCGTTGATGGCGGTTGCAGGAGTCCTATTGCTCTTTGGGCGAGCTAGTGTTTGGGTCTCGGTCTTGACGATTATCACGGTTCCCATCTGGGCGATCTTGGGAAATATCCTTCGTATATTCTCCATCGTGTTGGGGGTGGAGCACTTTGGGATCGATCTGTCGACAGGCTGGCAGCACACATTATTGGGGCTGTTTGCTTTTGCGATGGCTGCCTGGGCACACTGGAGTTCCGTTCAGTTTCTTAATTGGCTTGAGTGGATGATCGCACCGCTGAGTAAAGCTGTCGTTTTTGAGCAATCAATTCCCAAGACATACACGAGCAATGATTCCCTTTCCGTATCGAACCTTGGAATGACAATCGCAAGTGGCCTGCTCGTCTTTGTTCCCATGGGTTGGTTCCTGATAGGTAGTTCTTACTTTCGTAGTAACGTTCCGCTATTGGTCGATGGATTTATCGCATCCCTGCCTGGCGAAAGATCTTCGATACCAACACTATTGGGATCGAACGAAATCGTGTTTGAAACGACTCGCCGTTACCAAGGTCATCAAGAGGGGCAATGTTCTCGAACATGGCGAGTAACCAGTATTGGTAGTACACAGCTGTTGTCCGTTGATTTGCCGTTTCGCGGCGGCCATCCACTTTGGATTTGTTATTCCGGAACTGGTTGGAAGCTGACGAGTGAACGAACGATTGATCTGTTCTCTCAGCACCTGGAGAGGAATTGGCCGATAAAGGAGATTATCATGCGCGGGCCCGAGGGTCAGTGGGGTATCCTTCATTTCGTCCACGCCGATATACGCGGGAAACCGTTTGATAACAGTGCTACGCGACTAGTCGATTCGGTCACAGATACAGAGCATCGCACGAGGTGGCTGGGTGAGTTTTCGCGGGCCTTGAGGCAGAGGTTTCTTGCGTTCTCATCCAAGAGAGAGGTTCTGCCTCTCACGGTGCAATTTCAACTGTTGACAACGGGGGCGGAGGTTCCCAGCGGAGATGAGATCGAGGAGACGCGGAAGGAGTATCAAGCCTGTCGCGAGCGGTTCTTGCTTGAGATGCAGCCCGTGTTCGAATTTATGCAACGCGAGTTCGAATGAGCATGAAAGAGACCCCGAAATCGCTGATCGAAATTTCTGAAAACCGTCGCAAATACTTGCGATGGAGTATTCCCTCGTTGGTTCTTGCGATGATCGCAGGAATCTTCACCATCGCCAGTTCCATTGCTCAGAAACGTGTCATCCCGCGTTACGAAAAGGTGGTTGCTGAATACTTGGAAGCAATGACGGATTCAGCATGTCTTTGGAACGAGAACGACATGCGGCGGGCGGAAATTGCCGTGAAACGTCTTGTGGTCGAGAACCCGAATTCAGCGCAAAGGATTCTGCAATCTGCAAAGGTTGAGCTCGCCTCCTACGACAAGATCCAGAGCACCATCGCCTCTCAAGCCGACGGGCATCCCGAGAAGATTGCGAAATGGAATGAACTTGCCATTCACGCCAAGTCGCGGGCCATCCAGTCGATGCAACGCGCAGCGAAACTTGATGGGGCCGATGCCTTAGAAGCACGCCATTGGCTTCTGGATTGGAGTTTTCGCAATATGCGAGACCGATCCAGCGAACTCGGAGTGGTGAGTCCTGCGTCCATCCAACAGTGCGAAGAACTAGTCGCGATGGGTGTGCCGGCGAATATTTTGTTGACGGACATGATGATCCACCGCACACTTCGATTCCCCGAGTGCGATGAGTGGACCGAAATTCGTGCCTCAATACAAAGAGCTAGTCATCTGCTTGATAAGGAACGCCATTCATCGCTTGAGATAAACGCCTCGCGCGTAGAGATTTCCGCGGTTTTGGAACCAACTCGAGCGAGGGCCGAAGCTATCAAGTTCGTTTCCGAATCAGTTCGAGATCCCCGATCTTCCCATCTTGATTGGAGAGGATTCGATGCGATCTTTCGATTGCGACTACATATGGGCAACCCCTCGGAGGCTTTCGATTTCGCTTGGAAAAGTCTTCCCGAATTGCCGGCTTCCGAGCGAGAGGTCTTCCGTTGGAACGCCGCCGCAAGTGCGCTTCGATCCATGGTTGTCCAACTCCACCACGACGAACCGCAACGGAAACGGAGTGCTGCTATGCTTTTTGGCTTTGCGTTGCGATTCGCCCCCGATTCGCCGCAAATGATTCGTGCCATCAACGCGATCTTGAACGATCATCTTGAGCCAGAGCGAGAGGAATGGATGAAGGTAGTGACAGCAGAGTGCGATTCGGGGGTCTCCGATTGGATCGCTTGGCTTCGATTTTGGCGCGCGAGGGTGGCTGAAAGCGACGTGGCCGAAAGCGACGTGGCCGATTCGAGTGGAATACCTGTGCTCGATTCTTCACTGATTCCGGGGGCCATCGTCGCCATTCGGCTGATTCGACAGCGAGGAATCGTCGATCATGCGGTGCAAATGCGGATGCTCGACACACTTCTGCTTGCTAACCCGAGCAATCCTGACTTGCGACGTATTCGCGACGAACTTGCGAAATCGCTTGGGGGCTGATTTAGGCCCCTGCAGATTCTGAGCGGCGGTATTATCGACACTTGCGCTACGAACGGCTTATTTGTTACGAGTGTGCATCCCCTTCAAATAGGGGAGGTCGAGTTACTAGCGGCTACTGTGTTAGTTTTCGGTGTATTCGGCATGCTAAACACTTGACCATCCCTGACGCTTAACGGAACATCAAGGATAGCCCAGAGTTTAACGCCCCTATCTCGAAGGACATTATGAATCAAGCGATCGCGAGTCAGGACTCCGAGGACGGCTTGCCGGGTTATCGGTCCATGCCCCAGATTTCCAACGGCGAGGAAAAAGCCGTTCCCAACATCGATTTCGTCGGCGGGTTGTGGCGGCGAAAGTCGGTTGTTTTGCTTCTGGCAGCCGTGGGAGCAGGGTTGGGGTGGTTGTACTGCCAGCAGCAGGTGCCCACCTACATGTCCCGGATGCGCATCATGTTGTGGATGCAGGCTCCGCCTAGCATGATTGACGGAGATATCATCCCGCAAAGAGTAGCCCTGGAAAAGCACCGGACGCTGATTTCGAGCACTTCTGTACTCAAGACAGCGTTCGATTCCGGAAGTCTCGGTAGCCTTAAAACTTTCGAAAAATCGACTTCCCCTTTCGGGGAGTTGCGTGGAATGCTGACGGTGACGGCAGTTGGCAAGGATGCTTCGTCCGATGCGCTGGAGATCCGATGCGAAGGTCGAAATCCGGAGGATCTGGAACCAATTCTGAACCAAGTGGTCACTCAGTTTATCTCAGCCACCACCGAGGACTACCGAGAATTAGGCGAAAAGTCAGTCGAGCTCATCAAAGACTTGCAGGACAAACTTGAGAAAGACAAAACCGCCGTCGAGGCCCGTTATTACCAGCTTGTCAAAGAACTCGGATTAGTCTCTGAATCGGATGGAGGAAGTTTTGAGAGCCCCTATCTGGACGATTTGGCGAAATTGAAGCTGGAACGAGATGATCATCTACGGGATTATCGCAAAGCCGATCAACTGCTCCAGGAAGTTCAGCAAGCATTCAATGCCGAGCAACCGAATGAAGACGCGAAAAAGCTAATCGTCATCGAAGCCAGGAAGTTCTTCAATGTAATCGGGGGCGAAGATGGGTACTCGGTGGTTGCATCCGAAGATCAGCAACGCTTGCTTCGTTATGAACAACGCTTGGAATTGCTCAACACGGAGGTGTTAGCACTCGAAGCCGAGCGAACCGAAACCGCCAGACGATTTGGTGAGAATCACCCGCAAGTCGAGTTCATCAACTCCAAGTACAGAACTGCCGTGGTGGCAAAGAACCGTCTGATGGACGAAATCGATACCATGCGTTCCATTTCAGACAATGAATCCGAGAAAACAAAAAGGGTTGAGGTAGCAGCGGAAAACGCAAGAACCCGCGAAACGGAGTTGGTCCGTCTCTACACAGCATCGCTTCAAAGTCAGCGAGAGAAGGCGAAGTACAATCTAGAGAAGACTGAGGAAGATATAAGAATTCTCACGGAAAAGTCGAAGGATATTCTCGAGGATGTCGTCGAAGTAAATATGCTTAGAGATCAGATCAAGGATTCGGGTGCCTCGGTCGCCCAAGTCCTTGAGAAACTCGCTGCGCTCGAGGTGATTTCGAATGAGAAGAACTATTCAGCAACTCGCGTGAAGATCATCGACGATCCCTCCTCCCCACAGCAAGTATCGCCGATCCTGTCTCGCTTCCTACTCATGGGTACATTACTGGGGGGACTTTTGGGAGCTGCCCTAGCAGTTCTCATCGACCACTCCGACCTTGCTTATCGAACCCCCATCGACATTCAAGAGAGTATGAATGCACCGGTTCTGTGTAAGGTTCCGAGGATCAAAACCAGTCGGTCCGATAAGGACTTTGCCGGCTCTCCGATGCTCATTACGGCGAGGAGTCCAAGCAATTCGGCATCGGAGACTTTCCGTGCCGCGAGAACGTCCATCATGTTTGCTGCCGGTCAAACCGGGCACAAAGTCTTCATGGTCACCAGCCCTTCGCCGGGGGACGGAAAATCGACCACCATCGCTAACTTGGCAATCTCACTCGCCCAGACCGAAAAAAAAGTTTGCTTGGTCGACTCGGACCTTCGAAGACCACGCGTGAAACAGAACTTCGGAGTCCAGGATGATCTGGGGGCTTGGCAATATCTGTCCGGCGAGGTTTCGCTTGATGAGGCGATGCGGCCTTGCGAGTTCCAGAAAAATTTGACACTGATCACAACGGGTGGTCGTCCAAAGAACCCTGGCGAGTTGGTCTCTTCACCAAAATATGCCGACATGATCGCTGAACTGCGGAATCGGTTCGACTTTGTCTTGATCGACTGTCCGCCAATCATCCCTGTTGCCGATGCTACCAGTATCTGCTCTGTGGTGGATGGGATTATCTTGGTTTTGCGAATTCGTCGTGGCGTGATTCTCTCAGCTCACAAGGCCAAAGAACGACTTGACATGGTCAAAGGCAATTTGATGGGGGTCATCGTCAATGGCATGGACCAGAACCTGTACTACAACGAGTATGGAACGTATTACCGTGGTGCCTACTACGGGTCGAATTACTACGGCTACAGGTATTCCAGGTATTACGCTCGCGAGTACTCCAACTATTCCGACGCTGTAGGGAAGCAAACCTCTAGTAGGAAATCCAGCAAAGCGTAGTCCTGATACTTTCAGAGCGGATTGAAGAGTAGAGCTTAATTCCACTATGAAAGGCGTTGTCCTACTTACCATCGGATTGCTTGCAGCGTTAGGAACGCTGGTTTTCGAACATCTGTGGTATTCATCGATTGCTTTCCAAAGTTGGATCTGGGTCGTCGCGGGACTGATTTTGGCGATATGGCTGCTTTGGATCCGACGAGATGATTTACTTCGACGATCGATCGTCAACGATCGCGAGGAAGTGAAGGAGCGTGTCGAAGGTGATCCAAAAGCAATCATTTTGGCGGGGATTATCGGGGTCGGGCTGGCCTTTACTGCTCAGCTAACTCATTGGCCATACCTAGGATGGCTCGTCTTTCTTTATTGGCTAGGGTTACTTTCATATGCAGAGTTTGGGAAACCGGGGGCCGTCACGATTCGCCCGATCCTCATCCTGCTGATCTTCCTCAACCCGATACCGACACTATGTGAGCCTTGGTCCGCTTTAGCCCTTCAATCGAGTTCCACGAACTTGACGATGATGATGCTCGATTTCATGAGGATCTTTTTCTATTCGGAAGGAAACGTTCTAGGGTTGATTAGTCAGCGGAAACTCTACCCAGAATTGTTCCAAGGGGTTTCATGGCTCTTCCCAACGATGTTTATCGTGATCGCCTGGGGTATCTATTTCCGTTACAGTTGGGTTCGCACCACGGTCAACGTGTGTCAGGCCATTGGTTGGGTAATTGTCGGTAACGCTACAGGGGCAACCATTCTTTTAGCGAATAAGGAAAGCGGAGGATCATGGATCGATTTTCCAACGGCACTAACGGTTTTGGACTATATGAAATTCGCCGCGATCCTCTTCTTCACCTGGAGCGGTGATCAGTTTCTGGCAAGCACCCTTCGATCGACGTCTGAGGACACCAACCTCGTTCAATCCGAAGCAGTAAAAGGGGTAGATCTTCTTCCCCTGCGTTGGAAACTGCGGGGGTTGCAATTCGCACTTCTGATTGGGCTTGTTGCCGTTTGCGGTTTATCGCTTCGATTGTCTAATCAATATCGTCTTGGGATTTGGCAAGCAGATGCAATCGCCGGAAGGATCGATCTCCCGGGTGAGATTGATGGGTGGAAGGTGGATGCATTGGATGCCCAGGAGCGCCGCGGTGTCTTGCAATCGGCGATCCATGTGAATGCTTGGAGTCTAGAACGAGAGGGGCGGTCGATGGTATTGGAGATTGCGGCCTGGAAAGCTGCCCCCAAGCCGTATTTGTACCCTTGGTTGTTGTCTGGGTGGCGATTGCAGATGGCCCCCAGTTTGCTCGATACCAGGGTGGGGAGGGGTAAGTCGATTGTCGCCCAATTGGGGCGTCTGCCGGGCGAGGTTTGTACGGTGATCGCGTTGGGTACCGATCAATACGGCTCGGTTGGGTATGCGAATTCACTCCTGGAACCATGGGATGAATTGCCAAAGATCTTGCAGGGAAATTTGCTTCATTCCCTGGGTGCCCGTACCTCGGATTCGGTAGATGAGGAAATTATTTTGGCTCCGTCCCACACCATTTCACTTTCCGAGGTTTCGAGTAAGCCTCTGGATTCGGAGAAACTCGATGAACTGAAACAGGCATGGACTTCTGTTTATCCGTTGATCGAAAACCGTCTTCTTCGGGCAAATTCGAGATAGATATGGAGCCATATGTGGCGGATCCTTCGTGAATTCATGCTGGAACTTCCGTTTCGGATTCTTCATATCATCGCGCTCGGTATCGATTGGGTGACAGGTAGATGGCTCGCGCTTACGGACTTGGATGAAGACGCCCCTCCTGACAGCAATTGGCTACGAAGGCTTTTGCTCCTCCCATTGCACATGGTGGTTTGGCTGTTTAACGCAACGCTTTGGTTGGTCACTGTTCCGGTACGAGGTTGGTTTCTCTCCCCAAAAAATCGGGTTAGTTATCTAAGAGGGTTACCGGCTTTTCTCTGCTCTTGCTTGGTGCTTGCTGTCGTGGTGGGGCATTCCTATTTCAGTGATCGGTTCTCGAGACGCTACAGTTCTCAAGCGATTACGAGCTTCGGAAAGAAAGACATGCTCGATGGGTTGCTCCACGCAAAGCGACTCGTCGGTACACATACGAATGAGCACCGCGAGAACTTGTATCTATACGGGCTAGCAAATGCCAATTTGGAGCGGATGGATATTGCGAAGGAGGTCATGGCGATGATCGCTCCCATGGAGAGGATTGGCTATCCACCTGCTCACCAATTTCTAGCGATTGATTTGATCAAGGGCTTTGAATCCAATCCGAGTGAGGCAAGTCTCGATGCGTTCCAATGGCATTTAGAGCAAGCGGGTTTTCGAGATCAAGAGCAACGACTGCTCCTGTGGACGAAATTGCATCAAGCTCGAAAAAATGAAGCTGAGGCCGCAGAAACGCTTGAACAGGCCGCAAGATTGAATCCGTTGCATTACTTCGCACTTTCCGAACAGGAGTTGAATCGAGGAAACATAGTCGCATCCAAACAGGCTCTTGAGAGGGCGGTGGAGATCTTCGCGAAGAAAGTCGAAGAGAGGCCTGCTGACAAAGCTTCCCGCATTCGTTTAGCCTCAGCGTTTGCGAAACTAAAACGATTCGCAGAAGCGGAGAAAACATTGATTGCCGGCCTTGAGTACCATCAAGACCAAGATATGCGCAGTGCACTTTCCGAATTGTTTGTATTGCAGTTTGACGGTATGAAGGAAAAGGCCAACTTTGTTGAGAAACTCTCTCCCTTGATGCAAGCAATGACCTTGGACTTAAGCAGCCGAGATGTCTACCGTCGCTTGGAAGGGCTGTTTAGCCGCGACATTGAAGAGCCTAGCCGAAAAGAACTTCAGGCCATCTTTGAACGATGGCTTGTGTCCGGTTTCAATCCGACTGCTGCTCACTTTGCAATCGGGTTCCTGGCCGCAACGAATCCAGAGGACTCGTCCTCCGCGACTTGGCATCTGGCTCAAGCGCAATCGCTACAGCCTGCAATGGCTCTAGCCTACAGCAATCTTGCAAGTGTTCTTGCCCAACCAGATACGAAACGTTTTCAGGAAGCAGAACTTTTCGCGCGTCAGGCCATTGCCGGTCAGATACAGGAGCCAGCACTCTATGTCGTACTAGGGAAGATTCTGATTGCGAAGGGGGATTTTGGGGCAACCATTGATCTTCTCAAACCCGTTGCAGCGAAATTCCCCGACTCTCAAGTTCTTCAGGAAACACTCTCCGAGGCGGAAGCATCGCTCAATAAGTAGCATCGCGCGGTCTCGGTCGACGCTTTGTGAATCACTTGCGGCCAGTATGAAAAACCAAGGGTGGCTGGGGGGCATGTAGGTAATCCACAGGCTTGTACGCAATTTGTAGTTCGGGCGTCTGTTGCACTGTGCCTCCTTCGAACTTCGATTTTAACGCACGGTCAAGGATGCCGCCCGTGAGAAGTGTTCGCTCGACTGGATACGGTGGTCGACCGGTATGCACCATTTGCTCGATGCCCTTGAGCAGATATGCGAAATGAGGATATTTCGGCTCTGGCCGTTCCTCGAACCCCGTTGCCGAAATCGCGTAACCCTTTCGCTTAATCGCCACTCCGTTGCGACTGGCACTCGGAATCATGAACAACGCGCCTCGCAATCCGTCGACATATTCAAATTGAAACAGAACCACCCCTGGATCATCACGCACGTTCGGAACCGATCGAGGAACAATGTCTAGAGCTGCTTGCAAGACATCGGCATCGACCCAACCGCTATCGACCAATTCCCACACTGCCTTACCCTCCAAGCATCGGACCCATTTCACGCCCCGTTCAGCATTCGCGCGACGTTCAACAAGCGTTTGGAAACATTCCAGGGCGTGAAAACCGTAAATGTCTAGTCCACTGTACCCGATCCCAACCACCGTCTCGATCTCGCTACCAAGTGGCAAGTCGATCGGGTGAGTGCGATAGGTGAGCGGCAGCGAGGAACCTGCCATGAACGGAACCTTCATATCCTGGGCTCGGTCGTACATCCATTTCGCATCGTTCCAAACCGTGCTGATGTGTTTGTCGTTAAACACTGGAACGACGCGCTGATATTTTTTGAAGGCATCGGTAATCTGCTCAAAGAAGCGTTTTCTCGGATAGAGTTGCTGCCCCAACTCATTGACTGGGTACTTGCCGTGCTCACCGATACTTAATACCCCATCGACCGGGATCGAATTGCCACCAACGGTGACCGCTTGTTCAATAGTTTCAAAAATAGGAATATTGTTGCGCTTAAGAACCTCAAGGCCGAATTCACTCCCTTCGCGTTGATCGATGTAGATAGACGCTAATCTCAGATCGGGGCCTGGCCCTTGGTCGTGTTTCCAGCCCTCCATGATCTTGGTGAGCAGCACATCTGCATGGGAGTTCTGAAAGTAAACCGTGATTACGGCAGCTACCGATTTGGTTTCACGCGATTGGTTACCCAACGCATTGGCGGTTGAGCCACTGAAAGTACCCGCCATTCCGGCCATGAGTGAACCGGTACCAATCTTCAGTATGGACCTTCGGTTTATGGCGGTCTGAATTCTTGGATTACTCATGGTATGCGGTTCCTTGGATGCATCTATTCGGTACGTAGCCGTTGGGTAAAAAATCGGACTCTCACTTGATGTATTCGGTTTGCACCTTCCGCTCGGTGACCGGCCACCAGGATTGCAACTTCTCACTCAATCGTTTTAGCAGATCAGGATGGTCGGCGGCTACATTCTTTGTTTCCATGGGATCTGAAAGAAGATCGTAGAGTTGTGGACGTATGTCATCACGTGAGTGGTATCTCGCGGATCGCCCTGCGAGACCATCGTAGGACAGGATCAACTTCCAGCGATCCTCGATCACCCAGCGATAAAGCAACGTCGTTTCTGGTCGGTCGATATTAACGATATCATGGGAAAAGGCTTCTCCGAGAACGTCCTGTCTTGGTGTGGGATCCCCAGATATCAAGCACGGCATTAAGTCATACCCAGGGAGATTTATCGGAATGTTTACCCCCGCCGCGTGTAGGATCGTAGGCACGATGTCGACGCTGGAGCAAAGTTGATTTCCCCTCGAGCCGGGACGGATTTTACTGGGCAAGCTGAAAAGAATGGGCTGACGCACTCCCCCTTCATTGGGTGATTGCTTTGAACGCTGCGCGAATTCCTGGGAATCCTCTCGCTGAATCCAACCGTTGTCCGCAATGTAAATGATAAGGGTATTGTCGGTCAGATTCTTGCGGTCGAGATGTTGCATGAGTTCACCGCATGTTTCATCGAACCATTCGACCATGGCATAGTAGCGAGCGATATGGTCTGATTCTATTCCCTTGGCTTTGTACTTGTCGAAAAGGGCCTTGGGTGGTGTGTGCGGAGTATGTGGCAGGAATGGGGCATACCATACAAAGAAAGGTTTCTCGGATGCCGCAGCGCGATCGATGAATTCGGTGATCGGTTGCATGCCGTTACGCCCGATTTTTAGGCCATCATCTCCGTGCCTTCCACCTGGTTCGGGGAACCCTCGTGTCATCCCCTCCGTGAAGCCTCCGCGACGATAGTTACCCTCCCACCACTTGCCAGATTGAAAGCTGACGTAACCTTTGGAGGCAAGTAGCTTGGGCAGGGTCGCTTGTTGATTCACAAGAGAGATGAGTCGACTGCGAGCCTGTCGATATTCCTCGGGCTCCTCGCGGCTTGCGTTCGGACCGATCATCGAAGGCAGCGGTGCGGGGTCATTACCGGTGAGGCGATGCTGATGCGCATACTTGCCGGTTAATAGTGTTGCCAATGACGGTCGACAAAGGGCGGTGGGAACATAACCCCTTTCAAAAAGGGCGCTACGCCGAGCCAAGTGGTCCAGGTTCGGGGTCTCGATGGCTCGATGTCCCATGAATCCATAATCGGACCAGGCGTGATCATCGGAAATGATCAAAATAATGTTCGGAGGTTGGCTGGCAGTCGCGAGGGGGGCAAGCCAGATCAGGGCGAAGCAGATCAGGGTTCTGCCATATGCAGATGTTCTCATCGATAACTCCAAGATGTGTCCAATGGGGGCCGAGTACCAAGAGCTTATCTGAAAAACCAACATACCGCTGCTCATGCCTACGCAGCTCATGGTTTTTGCACAGACCCTAGGATACCGGAATGATCACCTACTGGCTTGCAGTCGCTCGTCGGAATACTGGCGTAGTTCAGGAAAGAACTCAGCAAAATCGTCCCTCAAACCGTCGAAATGATCGACCAAGTCCTCGACTCCTCGCTCCAAGCCGAGATCGCGTCCAATACGACGCGCCAGTCGGCGGGAAACGCGTCGAAGAGAATCCTCGATCCCATCGAGTCTGCGATAGGCACCCAGCCGATCATCGTCTGCGATCTGATTCATGGCTTGACGAGCATCTTCGGGAAAACACTCGAGCCCGGATCGCATGTCGTCGTAAATTTTCGACGTGAACGCTTCGAAGGGTTCGTTCGAATACTGGTCCCAGTTCAATGCGAGAAAGTGATCGTAGAAGATATCGATCAGGATACCGCTCGCATGCCCGAATCGGCCTCCAATCCTGCCGCGGCTCCTGAATACCATCCGATGCGTGTCGGTGAAGGCATCGATCGCTTGATGATGCCGTACACCTTCCAGAAATCTCTCTGGCATGGCGGCTCGCCTACGGCCTCGAATCATATCCGCGAGAAGATTTCCTAAACGGAATTCTATATCGGGCGTGGAGAGGAACGCGTGAGCTAACCAATTCACGAGGAATTTACCTGTTCAGGGCGCACGGTGGAGGTAACTCACCCTTGAGCGAAAAGTTTCAGAAATGAAACTTCTGGATCTCTTCCTTGAGATCATTCATGAACGATGCAGCACCCACACCATTGATGATGCGATGGTCGAAGGCGAGTGTCAATTGGGCACGTTTCTGAAAAACGAAACTCGAACCGCTCGGGATGGGAGCATCGAATACTTCACCGAGTGCGAGGGTTGCGACTGCGGGAGCGACAATCGCTGGGATGCCCATCCGCATGCTCGCCGTCCCGATATTGGACACGCTGATCGTGATCGATGGATCGGCTTGATCGACACCCTGTCTGGCCAGGTCGATGCGTTCCGACAGGCGTTGAAAGAACTCGCTTCGACTCATGGTGTCCGCCGCGTGGATCGAGGCGGTTACCAGGGTGTCTTCGGGGAGTGCGACTGCAACACCGAGATTGACATGGCGATAAGTGCGGAAGATGGTTCCATCACCCACCAGGCTGGTTCGAAACCTCGGATGCCGAGACAGAGATTGCACGACACACCACAGCATCATCGCAAAGCTCGTCTCCTTACCACCCGCTTCCTTGACGTGCTGTCGCGCTTGAGCCAAGGCGGTCCAATCAACTTCGTTCATCACCGTGACCGGCACGGTGGTTTGCACGCTGCGGTGGAGTCGATAGTTGAGCGTGATCTGCTGCTTCGAAACGGGGCTTTCGTCGTACTGTGAACTCGCCGCAGAGGGGGCATTGCTCGCAGACGATGCGGCAGCCAGATACCGCTCCACATCTTCAGGCATCAGCTTATTGCCGCGACGCGGTATTTGGTCTGCAATGTCGAGCAGCCCTTTCTCTTTCAGGAGCTTTCGTGTCCGAGGCGGGATCGCGCCGCCACCTCCGCCGGTGGCTTCATCCTCGTTGTCGGTTTCGGAGTCTGGCGTCGATGATGGTGAGACGCTGCTGGTTGCTACCGATGAGTGAGGCGAACCGTGCGACGGTGCGGTTTCGCCGACCGGCTCATCGACTTCCATCCGAGCGACCTCGGTTCCGATCGGTAGGACGGTTCCCTCCTTTTCGAGCCATTCGACCAAACGTCCTGCGTAGGGGGATTCGACTTCGGTGGAGGCTTTGTCGGTCTCCATCACGTAAATCGGTTCATCGCGTCGAACCAGGTCGCCGGGTTTTTTGAGAAAATTAACGAGGAGCGCTTCCTGCAAGCCTTCTCCCATCTGTGGGATACGAACAGAAACGATTGGCACGGACCCTAGTCCTCCATGGTTAATCGAATGGCCGAGATAACACGTTGCGTATCGGGCAACGCTGCATATTCATAAATCGGATTGTACCCGATATGAACATCGGCGCGCGACACCAATTGAGGTGGGCTGAGCAAGTTTGAAAATGTTTCAGGGCTCGAAGTAATCTTTGCGAGAATCATCTGGCCGACACTGCAAGATTCGGCATCTTCTTGGACCACCACGAGTCGCCCTGTTTTCTCAATCGAATCGGCGATGGTGTCAAAGTCCCACGGGACGATCGATCGCAGGTCGATGACTTCGACAGATATGTCGCCATCTAGTTTTGCGGCAGCTTCCATCGCTTGTTCGATACAGTTGCCCCATGAGACCACAGTAACATCACGACCGGAACGTCTCACACGTGCCTTTCCAAACGGCACAGGATCGGGCTTGGCGGGCATATCCATCTGCTGACGGAATAAGTGCTTTGGGATCAAGTAAATCGTCGGGTCTTCGCTGTGCATCGCTGTCCAGATGAGCCCTGCTGCGTCCTCCGGAGTACTCGGTACCACGATTCGCAACCCAGGGATATGGGCGAAGCTTCCTTCGTTGGCTTGAGAGTGCCAGATCGAGCCACCGGGTAGATACGCTCCATATGGAGAATAAATCACCGCCGGGCATTTCCAATCGCCGAAAGTGCGCCATCGAATGGTCGACATGTTTTGCGATATCTGAGACCATGCTGGTCCAACAAAGTCGACAAACTGCAATTCAAAAACAGGTCGCATACCGTAGCAGGCGAGCCCAACCGCAACCCCTGCGATTGTGGCCTCTGCGAGTGGCGAGTTGAACACGCGATCTTGGAATTCCGTCGAAAGGCCAGCGGTGAGGCGGAATACGCCTCCCTTCGGATCCTCGATATCCTCTCCGAAAAATACGTAGTCGCGGTTCTGTCGCAGCCCAGCTTTGAAGACTTCGTTTACCGCATCCACCATGCGCCATTTCCGACCACCTTCGATCGGAGGGGCAACGGCGCTGGGAGCGGGACCGAGCAGTTCCTTCATCAAGTCTGCGGGGGTCGGATCGAGTTCCGTCTCCGCTTTGCGGTACTCTTCGTCCACTTGTTTGTCGATCGTATGGCGAATCTCTTCCCATCGTTCGTATGTCAATTCGCCGCTTTCCACCAGTTCTGCGACCACGGTATCGATCGGATCTCGTTCCATCATTTCCGAGATCTCGGCAGGCGGACGATACACGCGATGGTCGTCGCTGCTGGTGTGGCTGCACAGACGGTCGACCTCGCACACGAGTACCGACGGGCCTTTTCCCGATTTCGCC
>JBILVV010000324.1:0-5815 GCA_044370255.1 Pirellula sp. | reverse complement strand
GGAAGACGCGATGGAGATTGTCACCAAGATCATGGCGGAACACTCCAGCGAGCCGAGAATGCAGTTTCGATGGGCGGCGTTGTTGGAGTCTCGCGAAGACTTTGAAGATGCATTATCGGTGATCGAACGCATCTCACCCCGTGATCAAAATCAGCTCATCCAGCGGGAAACCGATGCACTGCGTCTGGCCGAGCGTATCGGTGATATCGACCGCGCTAGACAATCCGCGGAACGTTTGTTTGGCTTGCGTTTGACGAACGAAGCACAATTGCAATTGCTTTCGCAAATGAAACGGCTCGGGATGGAAACCCAAAGCGACGCATTGCTCGCGAGAATTGAGCGGACATCGGCACGGCAACCCAACGCGATGTCGACCCTGATGGGGCTCTACCAATCTCAGGGACGGGTTGAGAACGCGAATCAAACAGCTCTGGCTATCCTTCGGCGAACAACATCTCCTTTCGCGGCTACACAGAACAATAGCCAGATGAACCCTCGCTACAGCCGCAACAACGTTTCCGCAGAGAGAACAGCCGCTCTCGCACAGCTGGCCAGCTCGGGCATGCTCAAGCAAATGATCGATGGATTGAAAGAGAAGTTAGCCAAATCTCCCGACTCGATTTATACGCTGGAACAATTGATCGAGTACTCCAAAGCCGCGAATCAAAACGAGCAGTCCGACGAATACTTGACCAAAGCGATCTCGCTTCGGCCCGACTCGCATATTCTGCGATGGAACCTTGCCAACAATCTCATGGCCCGAAACAAAAGCAACGAAGCGTGCGATCAGTTTCTTATTCTGCTCGACGTGCAACCCAATTGGATCGTGGAGCAGCTCTACGAGATTTCCAATGCCTTTTCGCAGGCCAAGCGACAGAAGGAATTGATTGCCAAGTGCCAGACCATCGAAATGAAGCAATTACGCAATCCGTGGGGCCTGATCAACCTCATCGAAAATAGCATCCGCGAAGAGCCGGGGACCGCAGACAGCTTTCTACCCATTATCGAAAAGATCTTTGACGGCAATCCGAATTATCGCAGCTACGTCGTACGCAACTTTCTCGATCAGCCCGAGTTGACCAGAAATAAGAAGTTTTTCGAATTGGTGAAGCGGAGCATTCTTCCTCAGTCCCAAGCGATCGCATCCTCATCACCATGGTTGGGTATCGATGACATCACGGGATATAATCAAGACGGTGTAATTACAACGGTATTCAGCAGCGTACTGGATATTGTCAAATCCACCCCTTCGCTCGCGGAGGACTTGAAAACCTCGATCGAACAGCAAAGTCAGCGCTATCCAAAATGGCGTGCTGGACCAGCCATGTTGGCATTGATCGATATGACAAGTCCCGGGCCCACGAGCGAAAAGGGACGAAATGCATTGGAGGCGATGCTGCAGGATAAAGATTCGTGGAAAAAGATTCCGAACGACGCATGCTGGTTCCTAGGCCAGAAGCTCAGCGCGTTCGAGCAATCGACCGATCTGGCAATTGGACTCTTGAAGAATGCGGAATCGAGCAACACGCTAGGCCGACGAGAACTGCAATTCTCTCCGCTGGTCACTCTCGCAAAAATCGCGGCCAAACGCCCCGAGGAACGCGTCGATATTAAAAAACGGATCGATCAACGCCTCAAAGATCAGAAGAATAATCGGCAATCGTACGGAAATGACGAATACGAGGCATACCAACGCATTAATCAAGCCATGTCGACCAGCGATCTGTTCATTTCGCTCAACTACCCGATGGATGCCTACCTTGCCGTTCGCTCTCTCGAAAACGATCCTGGGCTTCCACTCGCTAGTCGATACTGGGGCAGTCCCGAGCAACTCAAGTTGCAACTGCAGGAAAAAACCAGAGCAGCCAAGAACGCGATGTCGGATCGCGCAATACTCGAATCTATCGACCGATTGCTACCAGAAAAACAGCGATTGGATCTGATGGTTACCTATCCTTCATTGACCGGACCCTCGGATCAAGAGATCGAGTCCGGACTGCTTGATGTTCTCAGGCTCATCACGTCCGACCCAGCTAGCATGCAAATTGTTTCCGATCGTTTGAAGTTGCTGGCCGAACAGCAACCCAATGATTTATCCGTGAACATTGTCCGTGCACTTTGGATGATGGAACAAGATTGCCAAGGTGACGCACTCGCGCCGGAACTGTCGCGGTTGTTGGAGTTGGCAAAACTCGAACCGATAGCTCCCGGGCGGCGAGCCAACAACCGACAACGACAAGAAGCGAAGGTCGTTTCGGAACTTTGGATCCTCGCTCGCGAAATCCTCAGCGACCCAACTCCGACGGATGCGGAGTCCGCGACCACAACGAGATCCCGACCCTATGCCTCGCACGCTGCGTGCCGTCAATTAGCCCTTCAATTGGCCGATATAGCGATGGAAGGTAGCTTGCGGCAACTCGCGGGTCCCGAGCAAATCATGCCTCTGCTGGAGTTGGCAGATGTGCATCGACAACGGAAAGATTGGGAGCTAGCCGACAAGAGTTGGGAGCGACTCCTCGGACTGGCGACGGCGAAGGCTGGTAGACCATCGAATGATCCACAATCATCTGGGCCGACTCAGCCCTCCAGGCCGAATCTAGAGCCTCCATTGACGATCTCCCAGTTCCGGTTTGTCATTCGAGTCTACACTTTGGCCGCTTCGAGTGGTCGCACAGAGATCGCGAGAAAGGCGTTGGCGATGTCGCTCCGTGGCGGCTTGCCTGTCCCCGATCCAGACAACAACGCAAACGACTCGCAGTTTAGCGGTTTGGGAATGGGCAACCAAGGTGCGGTAGATGACCCCATCGAAACGGAGGTTCAAGACTTGCTCCAAAAGGCATTTGCCTCTTGGAAAGGTTCGTCGGATACCCCCGCCGAGTTGTACGAGGCATTGCATCTCATCATACTCCCTGACAATCGGCCCGATCAGATACGACTTTATGTCAATGCCTCTGCCGTCGAAAATGGCCGCGAAGAATCGCTGGCATCGTCTTTGGTCCGCTCTGCAGCCAAGGCCGGGAAACTCGACGAACTAAGAAGGGATGTAGAGGTCCGCGATACGAAGGCCAATAGCATCCTGGCGAAGAAAACTCTCTTAGCCTTGATCGCGATCGAATCGGAGGACATGACCGCAGCGAAGACGCAACTCGAGGAACTCTCCCAACTATCGGAAAAATTCGTGAACGAATCCGCTCTTCCTACAATGGGCTTAGCCGCGCTGAGGGCGTTCGCCGAACCCGAGTTGAGACAAGCATCCGTGCCGATCATGACTCGCTTGGTAAAAAGCTCCCTGACAAGGGACCGGGAATCAGATGACGACTATTCCTCAGATCTGAGGGAACAACCCCCGATGACGGATTTCGCCATGGGTTTCAATCGCTATCTGCTGAGCATCGGGGATTCCAAGTCGGTACAGGAAAACTTCGAAACCGCACTGCAGGCGCGTTCGCGCCTTTATCAACGCTACGGGGGAGGCGATTACGTCCGGGTCATCCAGCGAATGGATCTCGGAAAACTTGCTGAAAACGCGGTGCAGTTGGATCTGACCGACTACAGCCTCGAATTACTCGGACGGCTCGCAGATATCCCCGAGCCAACCGAAAACTTCTACAGCGATGAAGCAAACGGAGCAAATTTTCCCACGGAGTATTTGATCCGTTGGTATCGCACTCGACCCGCGGAGGAACGGTATCAAGCGTGGCTCGATTGGACGATGCCTAATGCTGAGCGATCGATGGTGCGAGCGATCATCTGCAACGCTGCTCCACCACTCGAAATCCCGAGCGTGTTCCTACAACACACTCACCGAGGCAAACTCATCGGAGAACAAAAGCTGAAATCCAGAGTCATCTCCAATCTCGCGGAATTGGTAAGCGCGGCTTCTCAATGCAATCAGCTAGATGCTCTCAAGCAACAAATAGAAACCCTCGATTCGAAGAGCGACCCGGCCGTGAACGTACTTCTCGATTTGATATCCATCCACCGGAAAAACGACGAAGAGGTTGCCAAGCGAGTCGCGGATCGTATCACCCAATTCCAGGAATTCAAAAACAACCGTTCTTCGAACACCAACTACAATATCCTTGTGAAGAAAAGATTGGAAAACTCCCTCATCTCCTGGACTTGTAGCGAGTTCGGCTACGACCGAGAAGTCAAACAGTTTCGAAAATTATCGTATTCCCCAACTGCATCACAACCCGATTCGGTTCGCGACGATGCGCATTGGCTTTACGACAATCAAGAAGGCCCACCCGAGTACGGCCCCCGGTCCTACGATGAGTACGAACTCGAAATTTCCGGTATGTACGCCACCCGCAATCTTTGGTGGCCATACCCTCTCGTCGGCGACTTCTCCATTTCCTGGGACTGCCCGGCAGGCTACTCAACCTTTGAATACGGGGGAGCTCGCATCAATACCCGGGATTACAAACTTTCCGATTCCAGCGATTTGAGGACTTTCGTTCCGGCCGTACGAACGTTGACAACCAACCCGCGGGCCGAAATACAAGTTGCTGGCGATCAGGTAACCTTCAAAGTCGATGGCCAGCCGATCACAACCGAATCAACATGGGGAACATCGCCGTGGCTGGCCCTCTGTGGCAGGGGATCCGGCAACCAATGGCGAAATCTCCGTATCGACGGCAATCCATCGATCCCCTCGGAGGTGCCTCTCATCGCAAGCAACACCATGGATGGATGGAGTTCGAGGGGATTTCGCGAAGAGCAAAATCGACCGCGACTCAACGCTGTCCGGAGCAAGATCGACGAGAAAAATCGCATGGAAAGTGCTCGTTACGATAGAAAACCGGTTGCCAAGCCGATTGCTTGGACGGTGGAACAAGGACAAATTCGTGGCAAGTCTCTTCCCAAGAATGAGTCGTCGTCTAAAGAGAGCTGGCTGATCTATCAGCGTCCTCTGGCTCCCGGCGAGACATTCCGATACGAATTCTTCTCGAGCTCAGATCGGTTCGTCGCGCATCCAACGATCGGAGATGTAGCGATCATGTTAAAGCCAGAGGGACTCCAACTGCATTACGTTCCAGTCAACGGAGCGTCCCGCACGCTCTATGATCTCGATACCGAAACCATGGTACCTGTGGAGTCAAGTCAACTCAAAGTGGGCAAGTTGCCCATTCAAGACGAAGCATGGAACCAAGTATCCCTGACGCATCGGGAAAACCAAATCGATCTAACGGTCAACGGAACCCTTGTCTATTCTCTGCCGCTCGAATCCAAAGCGTTGAAACGATTCGGCATCTTTCGCTACCAACATCAAGAGAGCATGATCCGCAACGCTTTCCTCACTGGTTCATGGCCAAAGACTCTTACCGATGAGTTCATTGCAGACGCCAATGCCAGGAACCCAAGTTTCCGAAACAAGGTTCCGACGGATCCGTCCTTCTATTACGCCGCGGATACTTTGTTCCCATGCGACTGGGAGCAAGCCGCTACCACCGGAGACCAAGGGAGTGTTCGAACACTTCTGGATATGGTGCTGCCGGGCAATGCAACCTATCCTCGTTTGTCTTTCACGCTCACCAGCGACCCGAACCCTGAACGCACATCGATGAAGATGGATTGCGTGGCTGTGGAACTGGCCCGTTGTGCCCATCGCAACAACATGAGCGGCGTGGTGTTCCAGGCCATAGATGCATTCCAAGAAAAGAACCCGCCAGCCAAACACGCTCTCGATGCGCTGCGATGTTTGATTGCCATCGAATCGCCTAATGAGAAAATAGCCCGCACAAAAATGCTGGAACTCATCGAATCCATGAGTTCTGAGGACGACGACCTGTTCAACAACATCGATCCCATG
>JBILVV010000323.1:0-5819 GCA_044370255.1 Pirellula sp. | reverse complement strand
TCAGAATGCCTGCGAATTTCTCAGCAAGAAAGACTACACCGATAATTGGTCGAGCGAGATGCACGAAACCTTCTGCTTCTGGGACTTCCCCGATTGGCTGTCGGCAGTTCAGAGAGCGGGCTTCCGAGTGCTTGATGCTTCAACGGATTACCGAAACCCGTGGATCATCGAAAACAGGTACCGAAACAAAGTGGAGCTTTATGACGAAGCTTTGCAACCGTTGGAATACCCGGTTACCAATATGATCCTCGTAGCCGTAAAGGCCCCTTAGCGATCGCCCCCTCCCATTGAGGGCCAAGCACTATTTTGCGACGAAACGACAGGCAGCGTATCCGACTACACGGCTAGTATCCTGCGAAGTTTTTGCACTTGTATCGTAACTGAGTTGCTCCACCTTGAAAGGTGTCTCGAGCGCTTTCAAAGTTTCCAACACGAGCGCGGCTGGAATCACACCGCACATGCTGATCGATTCGCTGCGACAGGTATCGATCAGTCGTTTTGCGTCTTTCGATTTGAGAACTTTGAGAGCCAGTGCATCTCGCCTTCGGTTTTCCTCATCATCGGCGAAGTGATTCATATCGCTCGAAATCACCAGCAGCGGCATAGCTTCGCAGGAGCGAAGAACATCCGCCAACTGTTTGGCAGCGATCTGGATTTCCTCCCAACCGGCATTTCCCATGGCGATACAAACCATCTTGGGTGGCGACGAGGATTGGCTCAGGTTTTCGATAATCGGCAACTGCACTTCCACACCATGCTCTCGGAGATGAGCGGCCGCGTCGAATTCCATGCCGTCCACTCCATCGACAATCCGTCGAGCTAGATCGGTGTCGCACTCCGCGCTCCAATTGCCGGGCAGTTGCCATCGAGTGGCGGGTGAGACAGCCCAATCTGCACCAAGGTTGGTATGTTTGGGCCCGATAATCACAATCGAACGATTGAGCGGTGCGCTACGCCAAGCATCCATCGCAATTTTGCCACTGAACCGAAGGCCCGCATGGGGAGTCATGATAGCGAGGGTCGAATCCATCGACTTGACTTTGGAAAGACCCGCGAAGGATTCGACCAGTTCTGCGCGGGCCGTAGCATCGGCAGGATAAAACGTATCAGCAACAGCAGGTATCCGAGCATTGGGGCGCTGGTCTATACCGACTGTGTTGGTTGCGATTAAGGACGAAATTGTCGATACGCATCCCATAGAAAAGATGGCGACTGGCTGGTTGCGAATCTTGACCAAAGAAGCTGCATCGGCAACTAGTTCCTGAACCGATTTCGATGCGTCGATAGCGACTGCAACCCGTTGTCCACACAGAGCAAGTACTCCGCGTTTTGTTGGATCCACCCCGCGCAGATCGCACTTCGACAGTTCGGAGCGAAGAGACTGCCCATCCCAATCCTCGGCGGCAGTCACTCCGTGGAGAGCAGGATCATGCATGACCGTGAGGGCGATGTCGACTTTTGTATTTGCTTCGAAACTTGTAGTACGAAGCGTTTGGTCAACCATCTTGATCAATTCGAACAACGTCGATTGCAAGGGAACACCGGGTCGCAGGGACGTTTGGATCCAATGCCCGAGAGGAACGTTTGTTTCGTGATTGTAGACGGTAACGACGATTCCATTGACATTGCCGTCCATCGCATCGAGGACGTAGTAATTCGGGGTTCCACCCTGAGACATTGCAATCAGGTTTTGGACGACGGCCTGTTGCAGACGCTGCAAACTTGTCAGATCACCCGGTGCTGTCGCATAGGGAATGGGGTCCGGCAACAAGGTCGAATCAAAGCCACCGTCGATCTCAACACCTTCAAATCGCTCGAGGATCGTTTCCTCATTGCTCCATGCATCCTCCGGCAATCCCGCTTTGCGGCACACTCCGGATAGGTACTCGTCGACCGACCAACCTTGCTCTACTGGGACGCTAGGCAAAAGCAATCCTGCCTGATTAGCGAATCGACCATTGCGTTTGCCGTAGATCTTCAAACCATGTTGACCTACGACCACGTACTCTGCGCGTTTCGATGCCGGTCCATCGATTGGGAGTGGGGGCGAAAGCAAATTCACATGGCATGACAAATAAGGTAACTCAATACTCGAAATCGTCGCCATCCGGTGGTCTTCCAGCGCCGTGCGTTGGGCGGACTCGATAATTGCGTCTCGAAGCGGGGTTGGCCGACCCAAAAAACCGCAACAACCGCGCAGATGAGAAAGCCGCTTGAGTGTCGTAAACAGCCCGAAAACGGTTTGAGTCGCAAGTTGTCCGAGTGGCTCAAAAATGCTCTCGTGTAATGGTCGACGCAATACTGCCGCCGCCACCACTTGCTGGGCAATGCGCTGAATGAGTTCTTTCTCCCCTTGCGACAACGACGATATCTTGAGAACCTCGAGTTTCGTAGGCTGTGACATGTTCGGTGTAGAAACTGTGGACGAAGTCATAGTTGGAGATTCCTTAAACGGAGTTGCATTGTCTAAAGATACCCGATCCTTTGCGTCACGCCCGGAAGGTTTACTTAATCGGACTAGCTCAGCAGTAGAAGATACCAATGGTAACGATTGCGACGTTTGGAAGCGTCGCATATCAACCGGCATTCGACGTCGTCCCCAGTTGCCGGGCGCGGGATCGAAACGGCCTGCCTGGGGTGCACCGCAGGCGCCGCACTTGTCTTCGACCATGCCATAGTGATTCAGTTGATACCAATCCCGCTCGATCAGCATCGCTCCACATGCATGACAGTAGGTCGATCCATGTCGCGTGTCATGAACGTTTCCGACGTAAGGATATCGAATACCCGCTTCGCGAGCGATTTTGTAAGCCAGTAGCAGTGTCTCGTGGGGCGTATTCGCTTTGTCTCGCATGCGGAAATCGGGATGGAACGCTGAGAAGTGTACCGGGACATCGGGCCCCAAGTCCTTGACGATCCATTCGCACATCCTCTTCAGTTCATCCGCCGAGTCATTTTCATCCGGTATGACGAGATTGGTGATCTCAAACCAGACGTTCGTCTCATGCTTGAGATATCTCAGAGTGTCCAGCACCGGTTCGAGTCGCGAGTAGGTGATCTTGCGATAAAACTCCTCCGAAAACGATTTAAGGTCCACATTGGCCGCGTCCATAACACCATAGAATTCGGTACGAGCTTCGGGAGTGATGTACCCAGCGGTGACCGCAACGGTCTTTACCCCAGCTTCTCGACACGCGCGGGCCGTGTCGATCGCATACTCCGCCCATACCACGGGATCGTTGTATGTGAATGCGACACTGCGACAACCGAGTTCGAGTGCAGCCCGAGCGATCGCATCGGGGCCAGCCTGTTCGCTCAGTCGGGCTACTTCGCGCGATTTGCTGATATCCCAGTTCTGGCAAAATTGGCAACCTAAATTGCAACCCGCGGTCCCGAACGACAGGACACTTGTTCCCGGATAGAAATGATTGAGGGGTTTTTTCTCGATCGGATCGATGCAAAACCCGGTGCTTTTCCCATAGGTGTCGAGCACCATTTCCCCGTTTTCGATCTTTCGGACGAAACAGAACCCGCGATCTCCCTCCTTCATGCTGCAATTGCGAGGGCATAAATCGCAAACGATTCGATCGCTTTCCGGCTCGCGATGCCACCAACGTCCTGGATATGGGTTCATGCCTTTCCTCCTGATCGCCGAATTATACGGCAGACTCACCAAGATTCCCCCGTTATACTAGATAGGGTTCTCCAAGTGACCATCGGCCCAGGCCGGTTTTTTGGATCGAGAACTTGTTCCATAATTCGGAGACGAACTCGAGGATGATCCCCGACCCAAGGCAGACACCTATAGAGTTTCCGGCATCGCTCGATCGGCAACTGACGCAGTTCCGAGCGCATGTTCGCTGGCGGAAAATGCTCGAAGCGACTGGCATCGCTGTTCTGGCGGTATTGGTCGGCTTTATGGCGGTCTTTGCCTTGGATCGCGTGATGGATGTTCCCGCATGGTTTCGCTGGTGCGTGTTTGCCCTGGCGTTGTTCGGAATCGCCTCGATACCCGTCTGGTTCGAACGTTGGGTTTTGCGTTACCGCACCCATTCATCTCTCGCCCGTTTGATCGCTCGCAAGTCGCCTCAGTTCGGCGATGCCTTGCTCGGTGCGATCGAATTGGCTGGCAACCCCAACGAGCAATCCCGCTCGCCAGGCTTGTGCCGCGCGGCCCTAGAGCAAGTAGCAAGCGAAACCAGTCGCAGAAACCTTCGCGAATCAGCGCCGGACGCACACCCTGGGCGTTGGTGGTCGATCGCTAACGCAACCTTAGTAGTTCTCGCGTTTGCAGCGATGAGTTATCCGATGGCTGCCTGGAACGCGTGGCAGCGTTTCTCGCAGCCCTGGTCGAACACTCCGCGTTACACCTTCGCACAAATCGAGAAACTGCCCGATCCCTGGATCGTTCCTCACGGCGAACCGGTTGCCATGAAAGTAGCGCTGACTTCGTCCACACCCTGGCGTCCGCAAACCGCGTCGCTCACCATCCGAGGTCAGGAACCCATTCCATCACCTCTGCAAAACAACGATTACCAATTCGAACTCCCTCCGCAAATCGAACCTTCGCGAATGAAACTGAGGGTGGGAGATGCAACGCCATCGGTATCGGTCGAACCGATGCTTCGACCTCAACTCGCGGAACTCAAGGCGGATGTCTTGTTACCGGAATACTTGGGCCGCTCAGACCGATTGCAACTCGACGCTCGCAGTGGTGCCGTCAACGTTGTCGCTGGCTCAATGATTTCGTTGAGCGGCAAGATCAATCGCGAAACGAGCGAAGTTCTCCTCGATAATCGTCGACTGCCACATCGTGAAAATGTCTTTGAACACGATGGCATGCCGATCGCTGAAACACAGACCCATGAACTCCGCTGGCGAGATACCAATGGATTGACGGGCAAGGTTCCGTTTTCGCTCCAGATACAGGCCATTTCCGATGAGCCTCCGACCATCTTTGCCGACGGTTTGCCGCGGACCAAAGTGATTCTTGATTCGGAGCAGATCGTTTTTCGAGCGCGTTCCAGCGACGACTTCGGAGTGCGCGAGGTGGGTATGGAATGGCAAACGGCAGAGGGTGCGTCCGTGCCCGATCCGGTCCGAGGAGAATGGAAGCTCGTGTCCGGGAATCCGAATGCAGAGACGCTTGATGCGGATGCTGTATTCCAAGCGACGGCACTGAAGATCCCGCCGCAACCGATCGAGCTTCGACTCTTTGCCGAAGACTATTTCCCCAATCGCGGACGGATCTACACCTCGCCTATCCTGCTCTATATTTTGAACGCGAATGATCATGCGATATGGGTTTTGCAACAACTCAATCGTTGGCAACGCGAAGCGCTCGAAGTCCGAGATCGTGAACTGCAATTGCTCGAGAACAACAAGAAATTGCGAGAGTACTCTGCAGATGACCTCGCCCGAGACGAAGTGCGAAATCAAATCGAACAACAAGCTGCCGCGGAACAAGCTAACGCGCGTCGACTGAGCGGCCTCAATCAAAAAGGTGCCGACTTGATCCGCCAGGCAGCCCGCAATCCGGAGATCGGCGTCGGACATCTTGAAAAATGGGCGGAAATGCAACGCATCCTCAATGACATCGCAGCCAATCGCATGCCATCGGTTGCCGATTTGCTCAAGCAGACCGCGAAATCAGCCAAGGCGGCCGCCGCTTCCAATGGAGCCAAAGGGGCAAAAATGGCTGGTTCCAATCGCGATGAATCCGAGGGATCTGCATCCGAGGAAACCAACGATCCCGATAAGCCTGCCAAGCCATCGGCACCCAGAGTTGTGGACCAGGAGTCATCGCAACAACCTGTGGA
>JBILVV010000322.1:0-5837 GCA_044370255.1 Pirellula sp. | reverse complement strand
GCAATGCAAGCTTCCAACGACATCCCGTGAAAGCGATCTCGCGTTAAATCCGATTCCTGCAGGTCAAACGGCGATAAAGGTTCCGCGTACGCTGGCATGTTCGCCGTGTCCAGCGGATCGGATGTCCGTATCTGGGAAATAGGGCCACTTCCAAAGTGGCTGGCTTGGAACTTGGGCCGATGTTCCGAAAGGTTGCAGCCTGTCAGGGTTGCAGCCAAAACCGCCGCAAAGCGGAGTCCTCGGAGTTTCTCGTCATACGAATTCTTGCGGGTCATAGGTCGGGCTCTCATGGCTAGCCACATTCTGCGAAGTCGTAAAAAACGGAGCTAGCGGCGCTCCTGTTACCTTTTCGGATAGCAAACCCCGCACACTTGATACATATGTAAGCTGCCAACGGAATTCTTGACTACTTCCCTCAACAATCGCTTGACGCAACCTTGCATACACTGTTTGAATGGTGCTTGTAGCGACAGTGGAGTATTAGTGTTGCCAAAGTAAGAAACTCTTGTGAATTGAGAATGTCGTGCCTCCATCCCCTGTTGGCTCTATTGCTAGCGTTGCTGAAGCCGATCAGTTGCTCGAGGGTTTGGAGCAACTGGCCCAGAGCGGGAAATCGGACAAGGATTTTTGGCGTCAGTTCCTAATCGTTGTTCGAGGTCTAACCGGGGCAAGTAGTGTCGGGGTTCTATTCCCTGCCCAGTTGGAATGGGTGACCGTCGCTGTTGCTGGTGAGCTCCCCGGAAACCATCTGCGCGAAATCTCTCAGGAATGCCTGGAAGGTTCGGATGCCCAAGGTACCTGGATCGCAGCGGCCATCGAAATAGACAAAGTCGACAGCGGGGTGTTGCTGATCGATTATCTTCCTACTGCCACTCCTGCTCTGATCGATAGCGGCCGTCTGCTGTTGGATCCGTTTTGCGAGATCTTACGCATGCGTTTGGGGGCAACTCGGCCGGAATTGGATCGACACAGGAGTCGGCGGATGGACGCGTGTATTCGCAACCTTGCCCACGCCTCGTCGCAACAACATCTTCGACAAGTACTGGTCGATCAGATGGTCTTGGTCCTGGGGGGGGATAGAGCCTCCATGGTGGTACGGGATTCCGGGAGTAACCAAGCCTTCCAATTGGTTAGTTCGAGCGGCGCTTCCCTTGTCGATCGGATGAGTCCTACCGTCAAACGGTTGGAGCAATTGGCTGAAATGTCTTTTGGTAAAGAGGCTCCGATTCAGTGGAGCGATCGCTCACCGATCCACCAAACAGAACTCCCATCGGGTTCTCAACAAGTTGGTGAGCCCAGTCGCGACAGTTTCGGCATTTTCGCTAACGGTATCGTCTTGGCATGGGATCGCCTTCAGGGGGGAGTTCCTGTCTCCTGGTTGATCCTGGAATGGTCGGATCCCACAGCCATGGAGCAATCGCTCCCGTTTTTATCCTCTTGGTGCAATACCATTCATAGTGTCTGGTTGCAGCAGGATCGTTGGGTGAGGCTTCCGAGCAGGATCCAGAGTCGGTTGACGCAGCGATCGGCATCGATGGCGGCGATTGGTAGTAGATGGGTGCGAAGACTCGTTTGGATGGCGTTAGCCATCGGACTGCTTTGGGGTATGTTTGTTCCATTTCCGATGACTATCGAATCCAAGGCGATCCTGGAGCCGACATCTCGCCGGATAATACATGCGTCTGCGGATGGCTACCTTGAGGAACTTCTGGTTGATGATGGGGATCAAGTGGTTGCCCAGCAGGCGATCGCTCGCCTCCGATCTCCCAATCTGGATTTGCAGATCGAGGAAGCCACGGGGCGCCTTCGCGCGATCGCTGAGAAACGCAATGGACTCAAGATCGCTATCAACCAACTCTCTCCTAATGCACCAGATGCTCTTGCAAACCAAACGAGATTGTCGACCGAATTGCTGATGTTGGATTCGAACGAGACGCATGTTCGTGAAATGTTGTCTTTTTACCAAGCTGAGGAATCTCGATTGGTTCTTCGGTCACCGATCGATGGGGTCGTGGTAGCGAAACAACTGCGGCAGGAATTAGAAAACCGACCCATACGAAGAGGGGATCCTATACTTCAGGTGGTTGACTTGTCCGGGGATTGGCAATTGAGGGTCCAAGTTGCGGACCGGGACTCGGATTATGTTGGTCGCTACTACGGTGGTCGCAATGCACCACCGCTTGAGAAAGAAGTTCAGTACACCTTCGACAGCCTGCCGAGCGAGCAATTCATGGCTGAAGTGTTCGAAATTTCCCGCGTCATAGAGAACCGCGATGGGGCTGGAGGTTTCCAAGAGGTTTTGGTTCGTGTGCAGCGCGCCGACGCATCCAAAGCCTACATGGGAGCAACAGCTCGCGTTCGATTCTCTTGTGGCCGCGAGCCCTTCGGTTATGTCTGGAGTCGTCCGTTGATCGAGTTCCTTCAAAAGAGGTTTCGGATCTTTAGTTGGCCACCATCGGATACCAAGTGAGTTTCATGATCCATTCCATTTCATCCATCTCGATTCGCCGTTGGTTGCACTTTGGCCTTCCCGCGTTACTTGCGGTGTGGGTCAGTTTCCTTTCCGATTCAATTCCTGATGCAAGCGGCGGTGATCAGGATTCCCCAAACCAATCTTCGGAATCATCGCAAGAGCGGCCGACCTCAAATGTCGTCGTTGAGGCAGCCATTCTGAAGACGATTGAATCGACCGCCGTTGCGTCCCAAGTCACAGGCGTCATGCAGAATCTAAATATCAAAGAGGGCTCTCGTGTCCGTCAGGGTGAGGAGATAGCTCGCATTCGCGATGTGACAGTGCGGTTGCAACTGCAACGGGCTGAAACTGCGGTAGAGATGGCCAAGCGAAAACAGAATAGCGATATCGATCAGCAAATCGCGCAGAAGAACCAAGGGGTCGCCACCAACGAGTACCAGCGAGCTTTGGATGCGAATTCACGAGTCGATAACGTATATCCGCCTAATGAAATGGACCGTCTGAAGTTGATCCTTGATCGCTCCATTCTGGAAACTCAACGCGCCGAATACCAGCAGCAGATTGCGAGCCTTGAGACCGCACTCGCAGAGGTCGAGGTCAAACAGACCCAAGAGCTTCTCCTCAGGCACCGAGTCATGGCACCATGTGCTGGTATGGTTGTTGCCGTGGAAAAGCGAGTTGGTGAATGGTTGGAACCGGGGACCGTAATCGCCAAGATCGTCGAGATCGATAGACTTCGAGTGGAGGGATTTCTAAATGCCGCGGATGCTGACCCGGCATACATTGGGACCAAGGCGGTTGTCCGCGTGGAAATCGCCGGCCAGCCATTAGAGGTCGAGGGAGAATTGGTCTTCATTAGTCCGGATGCGAATCCTGTGAGCGGTCAAGTCCGAGTCTTTATAGAAGTCGAGAATCGAGACCAAAAACTACGTCCCGGCTTGAGGCCCATGGTCTATCTCAAGGGGCAGCCATGAGCGAAGAAGGAGAACGATCCCCACGCATCCCGGATTCGTTTCAACCTGCTCTGCGGAAAGACCTGACCTGGATATCCTACGCAAGCAATCATCGATGGGTACTTCACGATCCTATCGCCAATGCGTTCTTTTATTTCAATGACATCGAGCGTCGAGCCGTTCAATTGCTCGATGGTTCGAGAAGCATCAAACAGGTCGTTGAAATCATAGGTCGATGGCCTGGAGCCATCGCATCCCAAGTTCCTTGGATGGAATCACTGACGCAGCGACTTTATGTTGCAGGCCTCCTCATGCCTACCGGACATGCTTCGCGCACCAGCGCGCGTGCCGGTACATGGCAGCGAGCGCTGTTGCAGATCCTGGCAAACCCCTTGGCCATCCGGATCCCACTCATCCGACCTTCCGGACACCTTCGAATCGCTCAGATACTTGGGGCGATTCTCTTTCACCCATCAGTGGTCATCGCTGGATGCATCGGCCTAGCAATTGTCAGTTTCCTTCTCCTCTCATATTGGCTATCCCAGCCGGAAAAGCTTTTTTTCGATGTTTCTCGACTGCAAGGAGATCGATGGCTAGCGCTCCTGCTGATGTTGATGGGAATCAAGACCTTGCATGAGTTGGGACATTATCTGGCCTGTGCGAAGTGGAAGGTGGACTGTCAAGAGTTGGGCTTTATGTTGCTCTGCTTCTCTCCGTGTCTTTATTGCGATACGACCAACGCTTGGAAATTAAGGTCTCGATGGGAGCGAGCTGCGATCTCGGCTGGAGGAATCTATGTAGAGCTCTGGCTGGCGATCATCGGAGGAGCGATCTTCCTGAATTCCGACCAGGAATTTTGGCGGACTCTCGGGGCAGGCGCGTGGATCACCTGTACGGTTGGAACTCTCTTGTTGAACGGCAATCCTTGTTTTCGATACGACGGTTATTACATACTTTCCGATCTTTGGGGCGTACCGAATCTAGGACCGCAGAGTCAGTCTGCCTTGTGGCAAAGTATGGTCTATCTGCTTGGGGGAAGGAAACCACAGAACCAAGCTTTTGACAAACCTGTCTGGCAATTGATGCTCTTTGCCCTGGTATCGAGCCTGTATCGTTGCGTGGTGCTCGTCTTCCTGGTCTTTCTGGTTTGGACCCTTTTGGTTCCTCATGGTTTCGGTATTCTCGCGTTGTTGATCATTGGGTCTCTGGGCTTGGGACTGATTGTCGCCGGTGTGCGTTTCTCGCAAAGTTTGATTCTCGAATCGTTCAGCCCTCGGCCTATACGTCTTCTGCGGGTCGCTGGATTGATGGTCGCGATTCTCGGCTTGATCTGGGGCGTATTCTATGTCCCGATTCCCGCGTATGTGCATTCACGAGGCTACCTGGAACCCAAAATTCGTCAGCCAGTATTTATTCACGACTCGGCGACCCTTGTTTCAGTCCCTAGCCTCGCTGGTCCGTTTGCCGCTGGGGAAACACTCCTCGACACCGAGTCATTTGATTTGCGCAAAGAATGGTTGGAACTCAAACAACAACTCGAAGAGGTTGGAGTTCGCATCAACCTGTTGGAAAACGCAAAAATCAATACCGACGAAGCCGCGTTTGAGCTTCCCACGTTGCGGGAAGTTCGGGAGGATTTGGAAGCAAGATTCGCAATCAAGCAGAAGGAAGTCGACGCTCTCAGGTTCGTGGCCAAGGAACCCGGAATACTTACCCCCGTATCGGTTCCCTTGATGATGCGCTTTGAAACAGGGGAACCAACATTTGTGCGACGACCGATTTTCGACAACCCCCCAATCGGAGCGTCTTTGGAGCGAGGAACGGTTGTGGGTTGGTTGTCCTCAAATGATGGATACGTATTTCAGGTAGCAGTCGCAGAGAACGATGTCCGTTGGTTGAACCTCGGGAGCGCTGCCGAGGCTATCCTGGACTCGCAACCTCATCGCCGATGGCCATGCACGGTGACAAGAATCGCACCTGAACCGCTTCGCGAAGTGCCTGAAACACTGGTCGGCGATCCAAGCATCGCTGGAATTCGCGACCAGCGGGGCAAAATGCAATTCGACGTTCCGCACTACCAGGTGGTTCTCGAGCCGCGACTCCCCATTGCAGGGGACCCTGCGATTCACTCCACTGCAACCATTCATTTTGAACTCCCCAAAAAGACAATCGCTGAAAAAACCCGGGACGCCGTTCGTCGCGGCCTGCAATTGCCCTAGAGCATGCTCTAGGAATTGCGAGGTCAAGGACAACATCGCAGGATTTTTTGAGTAAAATCCGGCAACCAGTCACGCCTCGCTACGAGAACATCTTGTGTCAGGGGCAGCGAACGACGCAACCAAGTTGACAGAAATGTAGTTTCCAGTTTTTTTGAAGGGGAATGAGAAATGGCAGCGTACATCAAATTCGAT
>JBILVV010000040.1:0-19723 GCA_044370255.1 Pirellula sp. | reverse complement strand
TTGGCGGCTCACGTTCGCAGCGCAATCGCCAACCCTCGGACTTGATCATCCTGCCAGTGCAGGATCGGGAGCCGATGCAACCGCGCCTGTCTGCCGAACAATTGAAGGAGCTCAAAAAGGAGCTTGCGGAGAAAGAGAAGGAGCTTGATGAGGCTCGACGGGCCCAGCGTACAGGAAACAACGGAGGAAACAATCCGCTGCTGAATGTTGCCTTGCTCGATCAAATCGTTTCGCAAATCGCTTCGCGAATCAGCAGTGTCGATAGCAACGGTCGCCCGATTTCCTTTTGCATGGGGGTCCAGGATCGGGATGCTCCGCGGAATGCTCGCATCCTGGTGCGAGGTGAAATCGATTCACCAGCCCAGGAAGTACCGCGCGGGTTTTTGCAAGTCTTGGATCACGGCTCCAACAAACTTCCCAAGGAAGGTTCAGGTCGATTGGCTCTCGCCAAGTGGCTTACGTCGCGAGACAATCCGCTCACGGCTCGAGTGATGGCCAATCGTGTTTGGCAAACCTTGATCGGCCAAGGCATCGTTCGCGAACCGGATAACTTCGGGATGTCGGGTCCGCAACCAACGCATCCGGAACTACTCGATCACTTGGCTCTCGAGTTCATGGATCATCAGTGGTCGGTCAAACACTTGGTCCGATCGATCGTTCAGTCTCGAGTGTATCGCATGTCGTCGCGTTGCGACCAGGAGCGATTGGAAGCTGATCCCGAGAACAAGTTGATCGCTCGCGGAAATGTGCGAAGGCTCTCCGCGGAGGCGATTCGGGATGCGATGTTGGCGGTCAGTGGCCAACTGGATACGAAGCCTCCGAAGGGATCGCCGATCGCTGCGTTTGGATCGGTCGATGTCGGACCGAATGGACCGATGGCGGTGCCATTGATCGCCCTGAACTTGCTCAATCCTGCAGCAAGAGAAAACATGAGGCCCGAGCAACGCGAAGGGATGATGCGCGAAGCCATGCGTAGCGGGTTGCGCAATCCCAACGTCAACATCCTCGAAACCGCGAATTATCATCGTTCCATCTATCTTCCGATCGCCAGAAACCAGGTTCCACGAGCGCTCGATGCCTTTGATTTTGCGGAACCCAGTCTGGTGATCGGTACGCGCGAGGTATCGCATACCGCCGAGCAGGCACTGTACATGCTCAACAACCCGTTTGTGCTCGAGCTGAGCGATGCCACGGCTCGGCGTTTGATTCAGCACACCAAGGATCCGCGCGAGCGAGTTGCCCACGCATTTCGACTCGTCTATGGTCGCGAAGCCACCTCGGCGGAACTGGATGCGGCCAACCAGTTTTTCCGCAAGGCAACTGGCAACATTCGGTCGAGCGATGCCAAACGAGATGAGATCGCGTTCCAACTGCTCAGCCAATTCTGCCAAGCGCTCTTCGGCTCGGCCGAATTCCGTGTCCTCAACTAAGCAAACCGAAACTATTACGAAACAAGAACATCATGTCGGATTCACGACGATCCTTTTTGCAAACCGCATCGGCAGGCTTTGGCTACCTCGCATTTGCTGGCCTAAGCACGCTCCACGCATCTCGTGTGAGTGGCTTTTATGGGGGCTCCGATGAAGAACAGTCGGGCAACCCACTGGCGCCGAAAGCTCCTCACTTCCCTGCCAAGGCCAAGCATGTGATCTTTCTGTGCATGCAGGGAGGTCCATCGCACATCGATACGTTTGATTATAAGCCGCAGTTGGCCGGCGACTCGGGCAAGACCGGTTCGGGTGCTCGCGGCGGGATGCGCAAACTGATGGCATCGCCATGGAAGTTCCGTAAACAAGGAAGGAGTGGTCTGTGGATTTCTGAGTTGCTTCCCGAAATCGGCAAGCATGCTGACGAGCTATGCTTGATTCGTTCGATGCATTGCGATCAGCCGATTCACCCGCGCGCAATGACTCAGATGCATACAGGTAACGCGCAGTTTGTTCGCCCCTCGTTGGGAGCGTGGACGCTATATGGCCTGGGGACCGAGAATGAAAGCTTGCCCGGTTATATCGCGCTCAATCCACAAGCGGCTGCTGCGCAGAATTACGGGAGTGCATTCTTGCCCGCTATCTATCAAGGGACCAAGGTCGGACGTCAGGCGGGGCCTCGCCCTGGTATGAATCGCGCGGGGAATAACGGTTCTCCTCTTCCCGATCTGACCAACCCGCGCGTATCGCGATCCTCTCAGAGACTTCAAATCGATTTGATTCAGAAACTCAACCAACAGAAAATCAAACGGGACGGCGAGGATTCGAACGTGGAAGGAATCATCGAGTCTTACGAACTCGCATTCCGCATGCAAGACAAGCTTCCTGAATTGATGGATCTGTCGGGAGAGTCGCAGAAGACACTCTCGCTCTATGGGATCGGAAACAACTCGACGGATAATTTCGGACGTCAATGTCTGATGGCTAGACGTTTCGTCGAGGCAGGTGTGCGATTCATCGAGCTATCCCATGGCAACTGGGACCACCATCAGCGCCTTCGCGACCAACTACCGGACAAGTGCAACGAGATCGACAAACCCATCGCAGGTCTGTTGGCAGATCTCAAACAAAGAGGATTGCTTGAGGAGACTCTGGTGATTTGGGGAGGCGAATTTGGCCGCACACCCGATGCGCAGAACGGTGATGGCCGCGACCACAACAACAAAGGGTACACCACCTGGATGGCAGGGGGAGGCGTTCGCGGCGGATTCTCTTATGGAGCTACCGATGAACATGGTGGCGAAGCGGTCGAAAACAAGTGCCATGTCCACGATTGGCATGCAACGATCCTGCATATGCTCGGCTTGGACCATGAGCGGCTCACCTATCGGTATGCAGGTCGCAACTTTCGACTCACCGATGTCTATGGAACGGTGATCAAAGATGTTGTGGCTTGATGGCCACGCCCTTCGCAAAGCCTCAGGGCGTACCACCCTTAAGTGGCTCAACAGGAGTGCCTGTCTCAATCAGGGTGCCTGTCCTATTAAGGATGGTTGCCTCAACAAGGGTATCTGCCTCAACAAGGGTGGCACGTCCCTGAGTCTTCGAAGGGCGTGCTTGGCGGCGTAGAGGTCCTCCACGCCCTTCGCAAAGCCTCAGGGCGTGCCACCCTGAGAACGGCGTGCCACCCTAAGAACGGCGAGCCACCCGACTCGACTGATAATCGCGGGGCTATGATTCTTCGATTGTTAAGAGTTAACAGCAGAAAACGTGTGGTTCATGTTAAGAAACCCCAGGATCGTTTACGCTCTGTTAAGTATTGGGGAATTCGACTTCGCCAAGCTATCCAATTTGCCGGTCATTGATATTCTTCGGGCATCGAGGCGTCTAAAGAGGTCCTGACGCCATGGATCGTATTCATCCTTCCGGAGTTTTGTCATGTCGCATGTTTTTTCTCGTCGTTGGCGAGCAGGCTTTACGCTCGTTGAACTGTTGGTGGTGATTGCCATCATCGGCATTTTGGTTGGGCTGTTATTGCCTGCTGTGCAAGCTGCTCGCGAAGCAGCCCGCAGAATGAGTTGCTCGAACAACGTTAAGCAGATCGGATTGGCAGTCCACAATCACGAATCTGCTTACAAGAGGTTGCCACACAGCGGTCAGTGCGATTCGACTGGTAGTGCCACGACGGTTTACATGCCTCAATCTACGCCAACCCTTCTGTTGCCGTACATAGAACAACAAACCGTTTTCCAAATGTTCGATCTCAATACCAATTCGATCGCTCATTACGGCGCATCGCCCAGCGGTACGAACTTTATAACTCCTTCTGGTTGCATTATTCACCGGAACTCTAAAGGTAAGTCTTTCGATGATCCGACTCATCCTTCTGGCGGTTTAGCCGCTCAAACCAGCATCCCGACCTACGTTTGTCCTTCGACACCGCTTGACACAGGTTCCCGGTCTCCCATGCACCGACTCGGTGGTATCGATTACATGTTCGTCGCTGTCTCGGATGTCGACCATCGTATTGGCTCAGCGACGTATGGGATGCGGACATCAACCTCTGACCCGGCCTATCTCTCGATGCGAGTGTTTGGCATGCTCGATTGCGAAGGAAGCAAGTTGGCTTCGACGACGGATGGTACATCCAATACTGTCATGTTGATCGAGGACGCAGGTCGGGCTGATCCCTCCGTTAATCTGTTCGGGGCACTTTCTACTCGCTTCACGCCGGTTTCGTCCCCACTCTTCCCTGTGAACATGCAAAACGGTCCTCTTGGTCGCCACATGTATGCATGGGCAGACGCAGATGCCGCGACGAATGGGTATTCTGGGCCGAGCAATGCAATTGCCCCCGGAAGTCGATTGGCCAAGATCAACAATTTCGCAGCCCCAACCGGCGGACCTGTGGAGTGTCGCTGGTCAGTCAATAACTGCGGACCCAATGACGAACCGTTTTCCTTCCATGGCGCTGGCGTTAACGCTTCCTTCGGCGATGGCGCGGTCAAGTTCCTGTCGGCCAACATCGATGGTGTTGTGCTCAAGTGGATGGTCGGGCGCAACGACGGCAACCTCTATGAAATGCCTGAATAATGAAGGCAGGCTTTTCCATGTGTAGATTATGTTTTGCAATGTTGGGGCTGGTACTGCTGGCTGGGTGCGGCCCCAAAATCGAGTTGAAATCGGACCCCGTGTCGGTGTCCGGTAAACTGACCGTCTCCGGTGGAGCGGTGGGGGATGTGCTTCTCACTCTTCAACCGTTGGATAACGGTCATATGGTCCCGATGAAGGTTGGGACCGATGGTAGTTTCAGCGGAAAGGTGATCCCCGGTAAATACGCCTACTTCGTTACTGCCAACGAGGATAACCCGGGCGCAATCGACAAGGTTCCTGCCGATTTCCGACAGGCTAGCATGGATCGTACCGTCACGGTGTCCTCGGGTCAGTCGACTCTCGACATACCGTTGAATTGATTCGTTGCTTCCCAACTCCTTTGTTGAGAAGATAATTTCCCTGAGATGAAAACCACGAAGAACGGACCCAACGCGCCGTTCTTCTTTGAGGATTTTGCGTTCTTCGTGGTTGCTGCGACAGGCGTTAGATTAGAACCTCTGGCTTGGTCGAGCATGATGGAGAAATATCCCAGCAGCAACGCTGACGTTTAGTGAATCGGTCCCTAGCTCCATGCTGATCTTGACTCGTTGCGTCACCACATCGAGAACCGATCGAGGGAGACCATGCGCTTCGTTGCCGAGCAGTACCGCGACTCGAGATGGACGTTGCCATCGAGTCAGTTCCAGGCTGTCGTCGCTGAGACATGCCGCGACGGTCTGAATGTTTTGCAAGTGCATTGCAGCTAAGGTTTCTCTGGGATCCACAGCTTCGAACAACTTCAGTTTGAACGCATTCCCCATCGATACTCGCAGGACCCGTCGGGCGAATGGGTCGACGCATTCGGGACCGATCAACACGTCCTGGATTCCAAAGGCCGAGCATGATCGGAGAATGGATCCCATATTCTCGGGATCCTGAACACCGATGAGATAGGCTCCGGTCCAAGGATATTGGGGTTCCGTGTGACGCAGTTCGGAAACAGATCTTGGTTCTGGCCATGTTCGCATGGCGGGCCGGATTCCGCAGGCCAGATACCCGCGATGGAAATGGAAACCGACAAGCTCCTCGATCGCATCGGTGGGGACAACCAATACCGAGGTAGTCTCAGGGATCCAGACCATCGCTTCATCGAGGAACTTTTCATCGATCAGAACCGATTCGACTGCGACCGGGCTGGCGAGAAGTCGTTGCACAAGAGGTCTGCTCTCGGCGATGAATCGTCCGCTGAAGCGTGTGAGATTGCTGGTTCGCAGATGCCGATAGGGATCGAGCCTTCGATCTTGTAGAGAATCGATTCGATGAATCGTCATTTGGGTTTTCGCACCGACACTCGCCCGGAGCCCACTGCCCAGCGATCATCGCCATAAACGTAGGCAGAGATCACGCAGCGTCCCTTCAGATCTGCCGGGACTGCGATTTGAGCCTCGAATTCCCCAGGTGCAACGATTTGGTCTAGGCGTGCGACCCGCAAATCATTGGCGGTGTCATAGGTGGTTTGCATTTGTTCGAGTTGTGCCGGGCTTCCATCATAATTCGACAGAGGGACGACGCCCTCGGGGAGACGGTCCCTCACGAGTGCGAGCTCGACGACGAGTTTGCCGCCGATGGGAGTCGTGCCACGAATCGGAACGGTCGACCCGGGCGCGAAAGTTTCCGTCGTCTCGAGTTCGATGGTATCTGGATAGGGAAGTTTAAGGAGGGGATCGCCGAGCAGATTCATCAGTCGCACATGTTCGCGGCGTTCCGCCAAAAGATCGTGCTCGCCGGGATTGAGGGCCGTGGCCATATCGGTGATGATTTTGCGGTAACGCTGTCGGATGTCGACACGCGAATCGCCGGAATTGGATGAAGCGGTCGACGCATTTTGATCGGCATGCTCGTCGTCGATCCAGATCCTTCTTTTCGCTTGCAGGACGATTTCGCCGAGAGTCGGGATCCGATCGCGAAAGCAACCGTTGATCATTTCGCTGGCCAATTGGCTCAGGCCGTAGGGCATGGTCACACGCGAGCCTGCGATGACCGCTACTGGTCCCGATTCCTGAGCCAGCAGTCGCTCGGAAAAGGAGTCGACGTTCGCATCGTAGGCACCGGTATAACAGGCAAGCATGATGGCGATCGGCGGCCGCGATCGGATTCGGAATCGTCCTGCATCCTCCGCTTCGCCGATCGGGAGCCATGCATTTCCAGCCTGCATGTAATCCAAATGAGTGACTGATCCGTGTCCGATGTAGACCCAGAACAAACCGCCACCGTTGATTCGTTCGATGTACGAGTCTCGCAGCTTGATGGGGCTGGGGCAATACGTGCTGGTGCAACTTGCATAAGTCATCTGCAATCGAAAATGATCGGGGATTCCCTCGGTGAGGAATCGTCGCGTGACGGTCTCGATGGCTGCGTCCGCCAACACGCCAAAACCTCCGACGCCGGCAGTGACATGCACAGTATCGTTCCACGGCCCCGGCGCAACCGACTCGTAGAGGATACTGCGTTCGAGCATCCGTTCGAGTTCCGATGGAGTCTTTGCCGGGAGTCGCCCGACCGCCAGATCGGGACAGCCATCGCCGTCGAGATCTCCGAAACCCGCGTCGGTGCAAAGGGAGGGTGTTGTCATCGGACCTAGACGTACGGTCGTGTCGAGGACGATGCCGGGGGTCAAGACCTCGAGGCGACGTTTGGCTTTCCCGATGGACGTTGCATTGTTGCGACCGGGTTCACTCGCATCGACTTCGCGGACCACATCGCCGCACAAAAGGATCGCGGCGGCAGGTGGATTGCACCCTTTGGCTGCTTTGCGAATGGCTTGCATCTGTTGTTCAGCCGTATTCTGAGAGTCGATTTCGACAATGCGATATTCACGGCTGCGATACTCAGTCCAGCGTTCGAGTGCCGACTGCCATTGTGAAGGCCGAACTACGATGACCGAAGCGTGCGGCGATGTCTCGCCCGTTATTCGATTCGAAGTAGGTTGCTGTGCCGACACACCGGTCAACGATCCGAGAGTCGCACCGATCGCGATGCATATCGTTCTTGCTCTCGATGGGAGACCGCTGCGCACCATAAGCCCTCTTGGTATCAGCCTATTTGCGGCGCTTTTCAACTTGAGCCTTCATGAAGGCGAGGCCTTCCTGAGCGAGCTTGAGTTCATCGTCAAACATACGACGCCAGATCTTCGTGGCAGCGGCTAATTCAGGTAGCGCGAGTCCGAAGGCTTCGATGACCAACCAACCATCGTAACCGATTTCCTGAATGGCATCGAAGTTTTCGTCCCAGCGTACGTTGCCAGCGCCGGGAGTGCTTCGGTCGTTCTCGCTGATATGGATATGGCAAACCATATCTTTGATGTCGTGGATTGCTTTGCGGATGCTCTTCTCTTCGATGTTGCTGTGGAAGGTGTCGTACATCATGCGGCAGGAGGGGTGGCCGACTTGGCGGCAGAACTCGGCGGCATCGGCCTGGGCGTTGAGGAAGTAGACTTCGAATCGATTCAGGGGTTCAATACCCAGAAGGACGCCGACCTTGCCAGCGTGCTCGGCTGTCTCTCGCATCGATTCGATGCCCCATTTCCATTCGTCGTTGGTCCGTCCACTGCCGGTGAAGTGGCCGAGGGCCGAATGGTAGGGACCGACGACGGTCTGCACACCTGCGGCAGCGCAGCAGTCGAGCATCCGTTTGTTCCCTTCGATCCCTTTGCGTCGCACGGCAGCGTCTGGGCTGATCGGATTATCATCGACGTTTCGAACCGTGACAGCGGTACGCTCGAGGCCGATGGCATCGAGACGCTTGCCCCATGCCGCGTAATCGAGTTCGGTATTGAAGATCGGGATTTCGACCCCGTCGAAGCCAAAGCTCTTGAGTTTTTCCAAGATCGGCATCAAGCCGTCGTTGAGTTCGCCGGTCCAGAGGAGCAGATTCATCCCGTACTTCATAAGGAAACTCCAATCGTTGGTCGAGGATCGAAGGGAAAGGATCGATGTATTCCGTTGGGTCGATGAAGCCCAAAACGGAAGGCATTAGTATATTCCTAAACACCCTTCGCGGGATGGCTGATTTTCTTAGGCGGCTTTTTTGTTGGCCGGATCGGACTGGTTGAGTTTGTTGTAGAGGGTTTTGAGGCTGATCCCCAATTCCTCAGCCGCCGCTGGCTTGTTGCCATTGTGCCGATTCACGGCTTCCTGAACGGCCAGGACCTCCATTTCCCGAAGGCTCATGGGGGTAGAGACCAGGGGAGTCGAACCGCTACCGGATCGAACTTCTTTGCGGAGCCGACGATCGACGAAATGGCGAGGCAGATGGTCGGGCAGGATCGGCGGATGTTCGCACAGTATGGTTGCATGCTCAATCACATTCGCCAGTTCGCGCACGTTGCCGGGCCAAGGGTGTTGCATCAAGGCCGCAACGGTTTCTTCGGAGAAGAGGGTTTGAATCTGTGAATGCTCGGGCCGATGCCGAAGATACATGTGGCGGGCCAGGGGCATGACATCCTCGAGCCGTTCTCGAAGCGGGGGGACATGAATCTCAAACGTGTTGATTCGGAACAGAAGGTCTTCGCGAAATCGGCCATCTTCGACCATGGCTTCCAAGTCACGGTGCGTCGCGCAAATAACTCGGGTATCGACTCGGAGTGTTTCGTTGTCACCAACGCGGCGAATATCGCCACTCTCCAAAACGCGAAGCAGTTTGGCTTGCATCGCGAGGGGCAATTCGCCGATTTCATCGAGGAAGATCGTGCCGCCGTTGGCAACTTCGAACAGTCCATTGCGTTGCATATCGGCACCGGTGAAGGCACCTTTCTTGTGACCGAACAGTTCGCTTTCGATCAGGTGTTCTGGAAGGGCACCGCAGTTGATCGCGATGAAAGGTTGATTGCGACGAAGGCTCTGCTCGTGCACCGAACGGGCAACGAGTTCTTTGCCGCATCCGGTTTCGCCTCGGATCAGAACTGTGCTTTGTGTCGGCGCGACCTTAGCAATCAGTTTGGCGACCATTTTCATGGGCTGGGAGGCCCCGACCAGTTGGGGTGCCTTGGGTTCCTTGCCGCGTTCCGCGCGTTCCATGCTCGCCGTTTTGCGTTTGAGCGATCGACGCTGGGCAACGCGGCCGAGAAGGGCATGAAGGTCCGATAGTCGGCATGGCTTGCTCAAGTAATCGACCACCCCGAATCGAAGGGCCGCGATTGCCGACTCCAACGACTGTTTACCCGTCAGGACAATCGCCTCTGTAGAGGGCGATAACGTCAGAGCCCGTTCGATGACTTGAATACCGTTCATGCCCGGCATATCGAGGTCGACGATCAAACAGTCGAAGGATTCCCGTTCGAGCGCAGCGATTGCGGTGTAACCATCGGGGCATACGGTGACACGATATCCCAGAAGCGGTAATTCGATCCGCATCAATTCCTGCAACGATACCTCATCGTCGGCAAACAGAATGGATAATGGTTCATGCTGCGGTGAGCTTTTGGTGGTTGTCATACGATGCGTTATTGGATGGTTGGGAAGGTAATGTGACTTCGAAGGATGAACCCTTTCCAGGTCCATCGCTGCGAGGAGTGATCCGACCGCCATGATCGGTGATGATGCGATTGGTGATCGAGAGGCCCAGTCCGGTCCCGCGGCCATCGCGGCGTTGAGTAAAGAATGGCACGAAAAGGCGCTTGAGCACTTCTTCGCTCATGCCGCAGCCATTGTCCTCGATCGTTAGTCGGACTCCGTTAGGGTGCGGGTGCAGGGCGATTTTCACACACCCATCCCCCGATTCTGGGTCGAGTGATTCGAGCGCATTGGTCAACAAGTTCAGGACAACCTGTTTCATTTCTTGCGGACTGGCCCAGGCGATCATCGGTTCGGAGGGGACTCGAAACTCGATTCTCTGACGCCGATAGGCACTCAAATGCCTGACCATGTCGACTACATCGGAAACGATCTCTGACATGTTGATCGATTGCCGCTGCTGAATGTTTCCTAGTCGCGAAAAATCGAGGAGCCGCTCCGTGATCCCCTTGCAACGAAACGCTTCGTCCTGGATTCGTCGCAGATAGGTTCTCAATGTCCCGACATCGATACCTGCCGAGACGGTATCTTCCGATGCGGAGGTGGAATCCGAGGAATCGTTCGCCGATGGATGGAGGATCATGTGCAATCTGGCCTCCAGAGCCTCGGCACTCCACGCGATGGAAGCAAGCGGATTGTTGATCTCGTGGGCCACTCCGGCTGCCAAAAATCCAACACTGGCCAACTGCTCGTTGCGAATCACTTCTTCGGATCGCTGACGGACTTGCTCCTCAAGATCGCGTTCGATCGCTAGAAAGCTCTGAACTCCGTGGTTGATGGCCCGAGCCAACTCGGCGATTTCGTCCGATTGCGAAGCGGGAATCTGAACGTGGAAATCGCCGTCGGCGACTCGGCGAGCGCCTTCGAGTAACTCCTTGAACGGTCGGACCACGGAAATCCTTGCATAGATGATCAAACCGACCAGCAGGATGCCAGACAATAAAGCGCTGCTCCAGGTCATCACGATCCATGTGCGATAACGCATGCGGACTTCGTCACGAAAGCTGACCATCCGATTGGTCAGAAGGATCGGGAGTTGATGGGCCAGATCCGATAATTCACGCAAGTCCTGCAACTGTTCCGATCTCGCCTTGGGATGAAACGTATCTTCATTCTGTTGCCAGCGCCACGAGACTTCGTTGAGCAACTGACTAATCTGCGATGCCTGTCCTAACTCCTCGCTCCGATCGGATAGAAATTGCTCGGCCGCATGAGTGTTCTCAAGCCGGGATTTGTAGCCAGCGAGAACTTCCCGCACTCGTTGAACATGTTTCAGGAAATTATCCTGCGAGGGATCGTTCGTCGTACCCGCCGATATCTGGAACAATTCCTGAGTCGGTAACGGTTGATTCTCGAAGTCGATCCGGAGTTCATCGATGGCGCGGGTTAACTCCGAAGTGATCGGAATTTCGGCTGCTCGAACGCTCAATGAAGCGGCTAGCTCTTTGTAGGCGTAGACACCGCGAAAGCTGCTGTAACCCAGCACGGCAATGACCATCCCTAAGACGATCATCGTCATCTGCAGCTTCTTGCGAATGGTCCAGCGCGCAAACATGGATCGGTCCAAATGATGGAATCTTTCTCATCGAGCCCGGAGCAGATCAATGCACGCGCATGTTTCGTCGCGCGTTCACTTCGATTGCTTCGTTGGCTTCGACACTTTGTCCGAGACTGTACTCGGGCACGGCATCTAAAATCAACATCGATCGAAATGCATTCAAAACCGAGATCTAGCGAAACAGCGGACCTTCCCAAGGAACGCCGCGATAAGCGGTATTCGGCGGAGTGTTACCGGGAGCGACCTGAACCGGTGTGACGGCTTGCGGCAACCCTTGACTGTACTGAACCAAGTTAATGATCTGATAACCAGCGCTGTGAGGAAGATCGTAGCCCGTAACTTGATTGGGATCGAGGGAATTGACGGCATACTTGCCGACAGTGATGTCGATCTCGGTCGGGGGGTCCAGCGCCGGAACCAGTTGGATCACCACGCGATGCGGAAGGGACATCCCAATTGAGGGATAGTACTCGTGATCAAGTTGATTCGCGGTCGCCACCAAGCGTCCCGATGGATCCCGCAAAACCAATTGTCGCGTGTAACCGAACTTGGGATCGACGACGACGGTGCGGGTATAGGTTCCGGTCGGAGATGGAGCCAGAGTACTGATTTCCATCATCCCATCAGGTCGTTCGATCGGGGCTCCCATCAATTGCTGGGGCTCGACCGAGATCACTCCCAGAGCTTCCACGATCCAGAGGGGGGAAACGGGGAGTATGCGGCGTTGGGCCTGGGCATCGAACTCGCTGTGGCGAGCGACATACAGCTGTGGATTCATCCCATCGCGGACCGCCATCCAGAACCATTCATCGTTGCTGCCGACATCGAAGTTGTTTCCCATCATTCGGGAAATCCCACCCGAAACGCGGAATCGTCTTTCCCGTTGCCAAACCAATGTTGCATCGAGGTTTCGAATCTTGTTCGGATTCACTGTCACGAAATTCGACTGCAGCGATTGGATGTTTCGTGAGCGATTCAATACCTCGAGAATCTGATCGGCTGATGGCGTGCTGGTGAAAATGGGTTTCGGTTGGAATTCAGGTATGTTTCGTTTGGGCACACACGTTGCACCCGAGGTCGCGAAAAAGAGCGTCAGGATCGCAAGCCACCCAACGCTTTGTCGGGCCATGGGGTAGTTATGAATCTTTGGGTTCTGGTCAGGATCTACGTTCTTCACAGGCTCCTCAATCTTCGCAGAACAGGAGCTGGGTCAACTGATCATGATAGGTGTCGCAGTCTTCGAGCGGAGGTTCGCATAGCGGGATATGGAACTCCCGATCGGTGGGGACATGAACCAAGTGGAGCATGCTTTCGGCGGGATTGACTTCAGTGAATTCGGACTCGTGGAGCTGGAGTGGCTTGGCAGCCTCGGAGAGTGGCATGGCGGGTTCACTCAAGATTCGACGGCGAACCAGCAGGAGGGCTAGCATCGTCGCTAAGACAGGCTGTGTCCCTTCCATCAAGAGTGTTTCCAACGTGGAGAGCAGGACATGGGTCGGAGCGGGTTTTGCAGGGCTCCTGCGTTCCTCGGGGGCCCGGCTCTGCCACCAGCCGATCGCTCCCTCGGGAGGCCCGTTCCAAGCATCCGCACACAGATCGATTCGGCGCAACTCGCCACTGCGAACCATCACGGCCGAGTAATAAGATTCACCCGGAAGGAATGGTCGATCGGTCTGTTGGCAACGACGTTGACTTCGTTGGATGCTATATTCTTGCATCGTTTATCCATACAAAATCCTCCCTATCAGCGGAATAGCATTCCCTCAACGATCGATGTCCGAACCTGTTTACGACAACCCCCTGATCTCCCGGTACGCGTCTCGGGAAATGGCACAACTCTTCGCAACCGAGCACCGCATCCGGCTGTGGCGCCAACTATGGATCGTCCTGGCCGAAACGGAACAGGAACTCGGTTTGCCGATCACCGATTCCCAAATCGATCAATTGAAAGCATTTCGGAACGACTTGAATCTCGATGTAGCCAACGCCTATGAGCGGGAACTGCGGCATGATGTGATGGCTCAGGTGCATGCCTATGGCGATCAGTGTCCGGACGCTCGCGGGATCATTCATTTGGGTGCAACCAGTTGCTATGTAACCGACAACTCTGACCTGATGGTGATGCGAGATGCACTTCGGATGGTCCATCGGCGATTGTTGACCTGCCTGAGAACGATGGGGGAGTTTGCACGTCGGCATGCCCATCTGCCATGCCTGGCTTACACGCATCTACAACCAGCCCAGCCGACCACGGTGGGGAAACGGATGACGCTTTGGATGTACGACCTGGTGTTGGACGCGCACGAAGTCGAGCATCGCTTGCAATCCCTGAAAGCCCGAAGTGCCAAGGGTACGACAGGCACGCAGGCCAGTTTTCTGCAGTTGTTCCATGGTGATCATGAGCGTGTTCGCGAATTGGAACGCCGTGTGGCGCGCAAGATCGGATTCGGTGAATCGTATGCCGTGACCGGACAAACCTATTCGCGAAAAGTCGATGCATTCCTGCTAGACACCTTGGCGGGTATCGCGGTCACGGTTCACAAGCTAGCCACCGATCTTCGGATCCTGGCCCACAAAAAAGAAATCGAAGAACCCTTCGAGGCACAGCAGATTGGATCTTCCGCGATGGCTTACAAGCGGAACCCGATGCGATGCGAGCGAATCTGTTCTCTGGCTCGATTCGTGATGAGTTTGCAATCGAGTCCGTCGATGACTGCGGCGACTCAGTGGATGGAACGGACTCTCGATGATAGTGCCAATCGCCGATTGGTCATCCCGCAAGCATTTCTCGCAATCGACGCATGTTTGGTGTTACTGCAGAATGTCACGCAAGGCTTGGTGGTGTATCCCAAGACCATCGAGAAGAATTTGCGCGAGGAGTTGCCATTCATGGCGACCGAGTCGCTGCTGATGGCCGGTGTGGCTGCCGGGGGAGACCGACAACATCTGCACGAAGTGATTCGGGTTCACAGCCAAGCAGCCGCCAATCGTGTCAAACAGGAAGGGTTGCCCAACGACCTGCTCGAGCGATTGGCTGGTGATCCGGAGTTTGCCAACGTCTCGGTATCCGATGTCTTGGCTCCCGAGCAATACGTAGGCCGAGCACCGGAACAGGTCCGAGAGTTCCTCGATGAAGTTGTCTCGCCGCTTCTGTTAAAGAGCATGCAAGGCCAATCGGATACCGAACTCTCAGCCGATGTTCGCGTCTGAGTTTGGTTGCTCGATGATCTACTCGCTATCTGCGTGCGACCTGCCCATGGTTCGCCACGAACTCCTCCCCCGATATGTTCTTTAGATCGCGGCTGTTGGAAAGGGATTCAATTCGGACTTTTTGGTCTAGGTAGTTCATGATGGCGACTCGCACATCGACCGGCAGAATCGATAGTTTGTAGGTTGGATACGCAACACCGGGCTGATGCATGATGATTTCCAACCAATTGGATGGAAGTTCCGGTTCATAAATATCGAGTTTGGCTCCGAGTTTATGAAAGGGTGTGGGGAATGCGCGATGTTTGATTTCCCATGCATGGGTGTCGACCGTCGTCAGTAGATCACTGTGGTGTTTGCGATAATTCAACGCGGCTCGTGCAGCAACTTCGTCACGCTCTTGATAGACCGCCACGACGAAATGTTGGCTGGAAAGGACTACGGAACGTCGCGACTTGGGATGTTCGTAACCGACTGCTTCCATAGTGACATCGAGCAGATCAGCGCGCCAAGCTTCGGGGACTTCGAAGATGATGCGGAAGGTCCGCGCCCCCTCGAGTGTTGACTGCGAAGATTGTCGTTGCTTAAAGTAGACCCCTTGCTGTCGTTGCAATGTGCCTGCGGTGGTCACCATTTCGAGCGCGGGTTTCTGGGCGAAATGAACCGTCTGTTGTCCACTCTCCATCTGATAGGCGAATCCGGAAACCGATCCCACTCCTGGGTAGCCACCAAGTCCCTGGACTCCCCCTTCGCGAAGTCGTTCCGAATCGACAGCGACCTGCATCGGGCCAAAGACATCGGTCTGCATTTCGGTCCGAGGATAATAATCTGCGACCCTCACATCGTCATGCCGACTGATCGCGCTGACCGTGATCTCTTGGATAGCGTTGGCCCATGCAGGCTGAAACAGGGCAGAAGTTTCCAATCGGACTTCGACAAACCGGGATTGCGGCATACGAGCCATGATTCCAATCGAATCGGCACTCCGCGCCGGGACAACGGAATTCACGTCAAAGACGACCTGAGAATAGGCCGTGCCAAGGCTAGCAATCGACCAACCGAGGACCAGTGATCCTAAAATGAACTTAACGCATCGCTTGAAAACATAAGGTAGTGGCATGATTGTAGTTGGAACTCCTTGTCGCTGACATCATGAACGAGCGGGGTTAGTTCCTTGCATCGTCGATGGAGGTGACACCTGAGGTCTTGCTATGCAAACCCTTCGCGCGGCAGCCGAATGAGTGCAGCCCAAGTCACATACTGCAACCATCGTTCCATCCTGGAAAAAGATTCCTTACCTGGAAAAAGATTCCTTAAACTCGGAAAATCCGTGTTTTGCCGATCGGGCCCGATGCGATCTGGGCCATCAGCTTTGTAAGGCCTTCCGTTGCGTTTGTAATCCTAACCAACCACTGCACCGAGGCAAGGGAAGGGACACATGCTAGCAATCGCATGAAGCTTCCTACGAGGGAGGGGCACTCATCATCCGACGCGCCCGGAGTGGCGAGCCCTTCACAGGGTGGCACGCCCTTCACAGGGTGGCACGCCCTGAGGCTTTGCGAAGGGCGTGGAGAGCGTGGAGATCCTCGCCACCAAGCACGCCCTTCGAAGACTCAGGGACGTGCCACCCTAGCGGATCCTTATCCGTACGACGGACTTCCTAGTCGGTCGTCTATCACCACCACGGACTGGGAAGTCCGCGTTACAACCGCACGTCGGGCAGTAAGATCTCAAGCTGATCAAATCTTTGAAGTGATGCCCCCTGGTACGATTCGGGCAATGGAGCGTTGTTAGGTCGAACACATGCGATAGCCTGCATGCCAGCCTCGGTTGCTGCGATCAGTTCCGCGGCGACATCCGAGAGAAAAAGAATGTCGTGCGGCTCGAGTTTGCAATCTTCGGCGATTCTTCGATAGCTGATAGATTCTTTCTTGTTGCCGATAGTCGTGTCGTAATGAGCGGCGAACATCGGCGTCAAGTTCCCTTGGGTCGTGTGTTCGAAGAACATTTGCTGTGCGAGGATACTGCCGGAGGAATAGATGCGGAGTTCGAGTCCGACCTCTTGCCATCTGCGAAGGGCAGGCAGGACATCGTCAAAGAGTTCTGATCTTAGAGTGCCGGAGCGGAAGCCCGACTCCCAGATTCTGCCCTGCAGAGCCTTGAGACCGGTGGTCTTGCTGTCGCTATCCATCAGTCGGTTGACTGCATCGACCGCGTTATCGATCGCTTGTTGGCGACCTAGTTCTTGTTGACTCCACGGGTCTGAGGTGGGGCGAAAGCCACTTTCAGCAGCGATGTTGAGGAGGGGTTCCTTGAGAGAATCGTCCTCCCAATGGCCCGCGAGAAACTCGGCCACTTCGCGGCGCACGAAAGGGAACATGACATCGTAGACGAATCGCACATCGGCAACCGTCCCTTCGATATCGAGAAGTACGCATCGTGCTGTGCGATGAATCATTCCGGTTTCCGCGGAATCATGAACCATCGAGCACTAGGTCTTGATCAAGGGTTTAGCGTCGGAGTTGGAACCCGAAACGTAGGATGTTCCAAAGCACATGGGGCTGTAGTCGCTGTGCACTCCTTGTTCGATGTAATGAGGTGTCCATCCAGCTTGATCTTCGAAGAAACGGATGCAGCGGATTCGCCGATCATCGCACAGGTTGAACCAATGCTTCATGCCGCAGGGAACATTGATCATGTCTCCGCTTTCGACAGTGACACTGAAGACAGGTCCATTTTCAGGATGAAGATGAAATACTCCACGGCCTTCAACGGTGAATCGAACTTCGTCTTCGGAGTGTGTGTGCTCTTTGTTGAATTTCTGGAGCATGGCATCGAGGTTAGGTGTCCCTGCGTGGACATTGATCACATCGGCGGTGACGTATCCACCAGAGGCTTTTACTTTCTCGATTTCCGTCGCATATTCCTGGAGGATATCGGCATCGGTGGCATTTTCAGCGAGTCGACCGGCCACTTGCCAACGCTCAAACCAGATTCCGAACGGCTTGAGGAAATCGATGATCTCATCGTGTTCCGTCAAGTTGCGATTTTGCTCGGGGATATGAACTGTTGCCATAGGATGCTCCGTGGGGTGGGTGTATTTTTGTTGCCGAGATCCGATCGATTATGGAATTATCGTTCGGGATTTACTTCGAGGATGGTTCATCATCTTTTGCTGCCCTGGAATCGTTTTCACCCTGAGCAGCATTGCCACCCTGTCGTGAAGGCATTCCCGCATAGGGATTCGATTTTCCCTCAGGGGGTGGGGTGTCGATCGCATTTCCGACAATCAGCGGATTCTTGTCTCGCTTGGCTTCCTCTTCCTGATAGTAAATCTCTTGAAGTACACGGGGGACCGCGAAGGCGGAAATCCCAGCGAGTGCAAATATGACAGCCAAAATCGTGAGAGATTTGTTAGAGGGTTTGCCTCTTGTTGTGGAACCTGTAGAAGCCGGAGCGGCTTGCGATTCGTTGATATCCGGATCATCTGCATTGGACACGATCGAGCACCTTAGAAAAGAGTCAGCTGAGAGCTGAAACAGCCAGTGGTAAACAACTGTGATGGTCCCATCACGATATCGTTGCACGAACGGTCTTGCAAGAATCGGCGGATTGGGAAGGGACCATTTTCCAGGAGCCAATTTCGGCATCATGAGTTATCCTAGTAGTCGATATGTCTCACAAATCGCTTACTGTTCCAGCTTCGATTCCGTTTCCCGCACGTTCGCTGGGAAGCGTCCTTCAAAATTTACTGGGGATTCCGGCTAGCCACAGCCAGTGGCTGATAGAAAACGGATGCGTTGGTATCAACCAGCGTATTTGCCGGCGCGTACGGGAACGTGTCGACCCGGGGGATGTGCTCGACATCGACTGGGTACCCATGCCGGTCGCTCCCCCGCGCGGTGCCAAACGCCAGGCGAGTCGTTCGGCGATCGAGTTCCTGTACGATGACGTGGACCTGTGTGTGGTAGTCAAGCCTGCAGGCTTGTTGACGGTCCCTACTCAATACGGCGAAGCTCGCACACTGATCTCGTCGGTGGAAAGGCGCCTCAAGAGCTCCGACCCGAAGGCCAAGGTCTACTGCGTGCATCGCTTGGATCGAGACGTATCGGGTGTTCTGGTCTTCGCAAAGAGTTTGCAAGCAGCCGAAGCGATCCGCGATCAGTTTGCGGCCCGCAAACCAGAGCGCAAGTACATTGCTTTGATTGCGGGGGCGATGGAGCCTCCAAGCGGTACCATCACCAGCTACCTCGCAACCGATGCCGACTTGAATCGCTTCTCGGTCCAGGATCCCGCCCAGGGAGAATTGGCGATCACGCACTATATAACCAAGGTTGTTTGGAACGATGCCTCCTTGGTCGAAGTTCGCTTGGAGACAGGTCGCCGCAATCAGATCCGTGTCCACTTGGCGGAAGCCAACCATCCGATTCTAGGTGATCCGCGATATCGCAAGGAGACAGCAATGCACAACGCATGGCCACATCGACGCATCGCTCTGCACGCGGAGACCCTCTCGCTAACGCACCCAACTTCGGGTGAAGTGCTTTCCTTTCAAGCTCCCTGGCCTCAAGAGTTTCGCGACTTTCAACGGAACGTCTCGCGACAAACGGGACGGCAATCCACTCAGCAAGAAGACCGTAAACGAACTGATGGGAGAAGGAGTAAAAGGAGCGAAGATGAGTGAATCAACGCCGATCGTCGGCTACTGCACCAATGTCCACGCTGGAGTAAATGTCGATGCGATACTCGGCAGTCTTAGGACTCACGCATATGCAGTTCGACAATCGCTTGCGCAGAGTTCCCTTCCGGTCGGTCTTTGGTTTTCCGAGAGCGCGGTCCGCGAGGCGCTTGAGCCTGCGAATTTGGAA
>JBILVV010000321.1:0-5867 GCA_044370255.1 Pirellula sp. | reverse complement strand
ACCTAACGTGGAGTCTGGGCGAAGGGTATCGGGGTCAAGGAAATCATCGTCGATGCGTCGGTAGATGACATCGACGCGCTGCAGCCCTTTGGTTGTGCGCATGCACACGTAACCATCCTTGACAACCAAGTCGGGGCCTTGGACCAACTCGACTCCCATTTGTTGTGCGAGGAAACAGTGTTCGAAATAGGCCGAGTTGTAGATACCGGGCGTCAGCACAACGACGTTGGGATCGCGAGCGGATGCTGGGGCGACATACTGAAGCATCTTCAGCAATTGTTCCGGGTAGGTTTCAACGGGCAGGATGTTGTGCCCTTCGAATAGCTGAGGGAATGTTCGCTTCATCACCTCGCGATTCTCGATCACATACGACACACCTGAAGGGCATCGGAGATTGTCCTCGAGCACATAGATTTGACCGTCTGCGCCTCGCACCAAATCCGTTCCCGTGATGTGGCACCAGATGCCACGCGATGGATTCATGCCGTGCAGTTGTTTGAGGTAGCCTTTGCTGGTCGAGACCATGTACTCCGGCATCACGCCATCACGAACGATGCGCTGTTCGTGGTACATATCGTCGATGAACATGTTCAGCGCTCGGATCCGCTGCTTGAGCCCCGATTCGATGACTTGCCATTCCCTCTCCAGAATGACGCGAGGGATCAAGTCGAATGGCCAGATCTTCTCGGTCCCGGCTGCATGCCCGTAGACGTTGAAGGTGATCCCCATGTTGAGCAATTCGTGGTCGGCGGCCCTTTGGCGGCGCTGCAATTCACCCAGTGGGAGACTTTCCAAACGATCGACCAAGAACTCGACACCGGGGCGAGGTTGGCCCGGAGAAGAGAACATTTCGTCAAAAAATCCCAAAGAGTTATACGTTCGAATCCCTAGAGGATCGAAACCTTTTTCCATCACCGCTTCGCTGTCCATGGACACAGGCTCGCATATTTTGAAGCCACACATTCACGCAAGAGGATTCCCAAGTTTTAACTTCGACCGAGGAGCAAAATCTAGAGGACAATCGTTTTTTGTTCCCTCAGTTTTGCAATCCCGCCCCTCGCTACGACCCCTACAACCGGTTTTCCTCGGCGCACCAGCAGATTTCATGCGGCGTCTTCAAGCCGTTTTTCCGCCGGCCATATGCTGAAACCTAGGCTTGAAAGACTCATTTCATGGAGCAAGTCTGGCATGACCGACAATCAGCAGTCGCAAGAACCCGGAATAGCCACCGCAGAGCAAATCAGCTTCAGCGCGGTACGATTCAAACTCATCGAAGAGAACCAGCCGGGGACACTGGAAATTGGGCGCAGAAAGTACCCGATGAACGTTGTCGAGATGAGCGTTTGCCAGTTCACGGCGATCGTTGATCACAAACCATCCCAGAAGGTGCGGGTTGGAGGCTATGCTCGGATCCGTATCCTGGACAAAGACTGCAAGGTCGCGGTTCGGAAAAAGAGATTGCTAGACCACGGCAAGGTGCAGTTGGAGATGGAGCAGATCGACGAGCCAATCCGGCCCGAACGCAAACCATGGAGTTTGTTCAGTATCCCAAAAACGGTCAAACTCTCAGGAGGCGATTCGCTGATGCCGTTGATGATTGTCTTCGCAGCCTTGATCACGATTTTGATCATCCCGTCATTTGGAGGCCGCTGGGGTACCTCCCAAATGATCTCCGATGCAGTCGAAAGAACGATGACAATCGCGCTGGATGCTTTCAAAAAGTAGGTTCGCGACCTAGCTCTCTTCCTCGATTTGCAGAGGAAGATATCCATCGAAACTGTCGCACGCTCCCCGTTCCGCCACTGTTCCGCCACTGGACTCTCGAGGGACATCTATTGCTGTCAGTGCGAGGATTCCTGAGCCTCGACATTCTTGGCTTTGTATCCACCGCTTGCTCGGAAGTACAAAATCAGGAGCAGGTAAAGAACAGCCATCGTGAGCGGCACAAACGACGTGAGCTTCAAAGCTTGTCGTCCTCCGTAGAGACCAGCATCGGTAACAAGTTTCTTGTCTGCATCTGCCGACTCGGAGGCTTGCTTCCACCAGTTCGATAACTCTTCGTTATTCTTATCGACGCGTCCTTCCTTCTTGATCAATTCCGATGCTCGTGCAAGCTCCTTGCCGCCATCCTCCAGGACGCCGACTTTGGCTCCATCAAGCCCTTGAACTTTGAAACCAAAGAAGGAGTTCTCAGACGGAGCCTTGTAACGCTCGTAAACCGCTGGCCCCTTTTCCTTGAGATTCGCCGTCGCATTGTAGTCTTGCTTGAATCCAATCCCTGGTCCACCGAGCAAGCCTGCCGAGAGCATGCCAACGCCACCCAAGGCACCGATGGTGATTGCGCCTCCTTTGGGAAATTGCTCGGAGGCGACCGCCAGCATCGTTGGCCAGAGGAACGTTTTACCGATGGCATAGACCGTGGCGGCAACGACGCATGCGAGGACCGTGGTGGCTGCGCCGAGCATGTTTAGGCCTATAAAACCAAGGACAGCGCTCACGAACAGCAAACCTAGAGGGGAGATTCGATGCACGATGGGTCCGGCAAAAAATCTCAGCAAAAACATAAGAGCCGATGTATACACGAACAGCAACAATCCCGATTGCTTGGATTCCATAATCGCTCCCGTGATTTTGGTGATCCACGAGTCGGTTCCCAACTCAACATATCCGACGAGAGCATGGATCAACAACAAGACCAACATCAGTGGTGCGAAGACCTGCGTGAACATCTCGCTCAAACTGACTCCAGCTTGGCTGGCCTCAGACTTCGGAAAGGCTTGCCCGACGAGCATGGCACCGTAGACAACCACCGGAAGTAAAAATAGCGAAATCTGCACTTCCCAAGAAACCGGTTTGCCACCGTCTGGATTCATGAAGTAAGAAGCCAATCCACCTACAATCAATCCCCCGGGCCAGCCCGCATGAAGAATGTTTAAGTAGTGCGTTTTGTTGTTGGGAAACAACGTTGCAACCAAAGGGTTGACCACCGCTTCGGCAATACCGTTGCCGATAGCGAACAAGAACATTCCCCAGAACAAACATTGGAACGCTGCGTCCTTGCCCCCAGAAGCAAACGCATAGCCTGCTGCCAAAGTCAGAATCGCTGAAACCAAATGGGTCAAGAATGCCAAGCTCATCAATCGTCCATAACCGAGCGAATCAGCGAGAAACGAACTCAGAAGAATGATGATTCCGAATCCTGTCAGACCACCTCCAGTGATCTGCCCCAGTTCGGTCATCGTAAAACCAAACTTCTCTGCCCATTGGCTCAAAATACCGGCTCGGATCGAAAAACCGACACCCGCGGCGAGAATGGCCATGAATCCCGCCCACAAAAGCCGATGGGCGTTAGGGGCCGTTGCCCCTGAATTGTCTGTCGTAGAGTTCATGTCAATGCGCTTGATGGAAGGAGTTAGAGGAAAACAACACGTCCTAAATGACCCCGAGAGTCTATTCGCCAGCGGACAGAAATGCTACCAGTGACAGCTCACAAAGGGCGATTCTCTGACCTTGCCCAGATCCCGCCGCCGGAGATCCCTGCAATCCGCCAATCCTTACGCAAACGACAGGTTTGTATGCCACTGCTCGTTATCCCGTTACTTGGTCTGCCCTCCGAAAAGGCTACAATGGTCGTACGATGAAAGTTCCAGAGTACCGCGGTACCGGCCGTGTCGCGATCAATTTGACCCCCATGATTGACGTGACGTTCCTGTTGATCATCTTCTTCTTGGTCAGTAGCCATCTGGCGAAGCAGGAGAATTTCCTTCCCTTAGATTTGCCATCGGCGACTTCGGGGATCGGAGATTTCTCCGATCGACCGACCATAACCATCCAGGTTCCCCGCGATGGCACCTATCAAATCGGAGGCGCAACCGCGGATTTGGAGCAACTGCGGTCGGCTATCTTGAACCGTGCTCAGGCCGAGGGAGATCAGCCTATTCGCATCAGGATCCGCACCGATCAAACCGCCCCGTATGCAGCGATCTCAAAATTGTTGAAAACGATTGCGTTGACCGGCCAATCAGACGTCGTCTTCTCTGTCTACGAAGGAGCGAGTCGATGAAGACGCGATTCTCATCTCAAAAGGACCGCTCCGGGTTCGATTCCACCATGACTCCCATGATCGACGTGGTGTTTCTCCTGTTGATCTTCTTTTTGACCACAGCTTCGTTCCAAAAGCTTGAACAACTTTTGCCCAGTGCCGTTTCAGCGGAATCGCAATCTCAAGCGGGCAACAAGGCGGATGACATTCCCAAGCCAACCGATTCGGACTTGTCGGACTGTGTTATCAAGATCGCGATCGAAGGGGATCGCATCCGTTATCGACTGAACGACGAACAGATCGAATCGGTGGATGTCTTGGCGGGGAGGGTGAAAGCGATCGTCGGCATTCGACCCGATCTCCCGCTGGTGATCGATCCGAGCGACGATGTGCCGGCGAGAGATGCGATTCGTGTGTACGACTTGGCACGTGGCTACGGTTCGCTCGCGGTTTATTTGGTTGGTCGTTAGCTGTTTTCACAAACAAGACCGACCAAGGTGGCATCACGATCGTCCTTGGGCTTGCCACAATTCGGCCAGCACAATGGCATGTTGAACGGCACGGGCCATTTGATCGAGCGAGGCGAATTCCTTGACCGAGTGGATGTTGTATTGGCCGACGGATAGATTCGGGGTGGGAAGTCCCATGGCCGTCATCTGCGCCCCATCGGTGCCACCCCGTATCGAACCTCGAGTACAAGGGATCCCAAGCTTCGCGTAAGCCTGTTCTGCCAAGTCTGCGGCGATTGGGAACGATCGCAGATGATCTGCCATGTTTCGATACTGCTCTACGATTTCGCATTCGTAGGTGAGCTTGGGATTGCGCTCGCAGATTTTTTGAGCCAACTGATGGATCATCGCCCCGTACTCTTTGAGCTTGCCGGTATCGAAATCGCGGAGCAGAAACTGCACGCTAGCCTGTGCGACGCTGCCGGTCGCTTCATACGGATGGATGAAGCCATCGCGACCATCGGTAGCTTCCGGAGATAGGCGATCGACCGGGAGGGAAGCCACCAGTTCCGATGCTGCGCGTATGGCGTTGACCATTCGTCCCTTGCCCAAAGCGGGATGGATGTTGTAGCCCCGGAACTGGACGGTAGCCATATCGGCCGAAAAGTTTTCGATATCGAGAACCCCCTCACCACCTCCATCGAGCGTGTAACCAGCGATCGCCTTGGTTCGATGGGTCTGAAAGTGCTTCGCTCCTCGACCGATTTCTTCGTCGCAGGTGAAAAGAATCCGGATCGGACCGTGTGGCAAGTTGGGTCGCTCCATGAAATGGTGGGCCAATTCCATGATGGCTGCCACCCCTGCTTTATCATCTCCACCGAGCAACGTTCTTCCGTCGGTAGTGATCAGTGTGTGGCCAATGAGATCGGACAACTCTGGGGTTTCGGCAAAGCGGATGACTTCACCTGATTCAAGTGGGATATCGCCACCCTGATAGTTTTCGATGACTTGCGGTTGGCAGCGATCTCCAGGTGCTTCCGGGGAAGTGTCCAAATGGGCGTTGAATAGGATGGTCGGAACCGGACCGTCTACGGTTGCCGGGACCGTACCCCATACCAATCCATGCTCATCCTGTTCGGCATCGTCGATTCCCATCCCTTTGAGTTGCTCGACGAGAAGCTGCCCCAATAGCCACTGGCCGCGGCTGCTGGGGTAATCGCTGGTGTGAGGATTCGCGGACGAACCGATCCGAACGTATTGAAGGAAGCGTTCCAACAAGCGGTCGCGGTTGGGAATCATGGAGTTGATTGGGACGGAGGTCACTGGCGTTACGCTTTCCAAAACAGTGTGTGTCGGGGGTTCTAAGAAACAGCTTC
>JBILVV010000320.1:0-5915 GCA_044370255.1 Pirellula sp. | reverse complement strand
GGTTTCGCACCAATGGTCCGGCGATCTTCACATGGGACAGCTCTCCTGCAGCAATCAACAACCCGCGAGTTGCTCGCCAAGTGATCGTAAGAGATCTATCGAAGACCGGGATCGGAATTCTCACCAGCTGCCAATGGTTTCCGGAAGAAGTTGGGAAACTTCAATTCGCGATCGGAGACATGGTCGTCAAGATCATGCGAGCTCGTCGATTGGGCCCACGCTGCTTCGAAATCGGCGCAAGAATTATTCGATATACTCGCTACCAAGATAGCCAACGCTAGGTGGAATAGCGACTCTTGCCGGTTCCCGATACTGCTCGGCCAATCGACCAACAGCGAAACCCAAGCTCTTGGACCATCGCTTGAATCTTGGTTGCATAGTACGGGCTCACCACCAACACGAAGCCAACTCCCATGTTGAAGACGTGTTCCATCTCCGAGAGAGCGACGTCTCCCAGCTTGGCGATCCAGGGAAATACCGGCGGCACCTCCCATGAGCCCCGATCGAAGACCAGATCAACATCGGCGGGAAGGATGCGCTCTGTATTCTCGAGCAAGCCGCCTCCGGTAATGTGGGCCAGTCCATGAACCACATTCTTGACCTTGTAATGCGAGAGAACGGTTCGCGTTAAACGGCTATAGATAAGGGTCGGCTCGAGCAATGCATCGGCCACGGTCTGCTGCAGCTCGGGAACATAGGAATCGATCGATAACCCACCCCGATCGAAGATCGCCTTGCGAGCGAGACTGTAGCCGTTGCTGTGGATGCCGGACGAGTTCACTCCGAGGATCACATCCCCATCGACGATTCCTTTCCCCGATATCAAGTTCTTGCGATCGACCACTCCGACACAGAATCCCGCCAGTTCGTAATCCCCAACGTCGTAATGGTCCGGCATGATGGCGGTCTCTCCACCGATCAAACTGCATTCGCCGTCAATGCAGCCGTCCGAGACGCCACGAACCAGTTGCTCGAGCAACGTTGGGTCGTCTTTCCCCATCGCGATGTAATCGAGAAAGAACAGCGGCTCCGCACCAGTGCACAACACATCGTTCACGCACATCGCGACCAAGTCGATGCCGATGGTGGTGTGTCGCTTGGCGGATATCGCCACTTTCAATTTGGTACCGACACCATCGGTGCCAGAAACCAAGACCGGTTCCTCATAATTGCGTGCGAAAAGTTTGTGCGGGAAGTCCAAAGCGAATAGCCCTGCAAAACCTCCGTCATTTCTCATCACTCGCGGCGTGAAGGTCCGATGCATCAAACGGGGGAGCCGCTGCATCGACTCTTCGTAGAGTTCTAGGTCGACTCCGCTGTCTTTGTACGTGATACCCATTTCTTTAAGGTTCCTGCCGAGCGATGATCTCGCGATCGAAATAGTTGATCGACATGCCTGCGTCGACGATCAGAATTTGGGCGTTGATGCCCGAAGAACGGGGACTGATCAGGAATGCCGCCACGTTTGCGACTTCCTGCGTGGTCAAACCCTGTTTGCGCGGGATCGCACGTTCGGCAAATAAGTATGCATCGACGTATCCTGGTATCCCAGCCGATGCGCTGGTCTTTAGCAACCCCGCCCCCACCGCATTGAATCGGACTCGCGAGAAGGAGCTAAACGACTTGGCTAAAAAGGCCAGGCTCGAATCGAGCGCCGCCTTGACCGGTGCCATGAAGCCATAACTCTCACTCGCCATGCGTGTCGTTGAGATACTGATGGTGACTACGGAAGCATCGGGGGCCATCTGATCCCGAAGCCCCTCGCTGATCGCAATCAATGAGAAGCAAGAGATATCGATTGCCTGCAAGAACTGGCGGCGCGTCGTTTGATGGAAGGGCTTCATCCCTTCGCTGTAGTCCGCAAATGCAATCGAGTGCACGATCCCAGAAATCGGCCGTCCATCCGACTTCAGTCGGCTGCATAGCTCGTCGATCTCCTGTTGGTTCTCTACATCGCAAACCAGAACGGTCTGATTCGGGAATAGCTTCGCAACTTCCTCGCGACGTTTCTCGCTCCGAACGACGTAAACAACCTCCGTCCCTGCCTCTTGAAGGGTACGCCCGATGAAATAGGCCACACTCTTTTTGTTGGCCACGCCGAAAACAATGACCCGGCGACCTTCTAGGCCGAGAAAATCCATACCCGATCAGGCCCCGATGGAGGACACAAAGATGACGGACTCTACGAAATTGTCCTGTGGCATGCTACGAAAGCCCCTCTGCGAATACGGTCGTTTCGAGCGATAGGCATCATAGACCGAACCGGGCGTTTTGTCACGACCGCCCGCTAGTTGCCCATCAAATCATGGACCATGGAAATCTCTTGAAGAGTCCCAGCAGGCACATCCTGAATCCGGAATTTCACCTGAATGGCTGGCATCGGATAAACAATCGGCGGCCGGGTTTCAAGTTCCAACTCGTCATCAACGGCTATGTTTCCGTTGTCGTCGTTGCCGTTGATTCCCTGGTCTGCATTTGTACTAGGGATCGGATTCGATCCACTGTAACGAATGAGGCCGTTTTGGGAAAATCCCAGGTCCTGACGATTGCCGTCGGACTCATATGCATCGGTAAAGGTATCGAAGGTAGGTTGGTATACAAAAGCATTCGGGTTAAAGCGGCCAGACCGATTCATGGATGAAAGTTCACGAAAGAGAACACCCGCGAGTAGCGGATCGAATCCGGACAGAGGAGTGCTCCATAAGGCGAAATGTGCCGTGCGCGGATTGGATTTGTAGTCAGATGGACCGTTTGTGTAACCGCCATAAGCTCCAAACACGAACACATTGGGGGGCGGTGTATCCGAAGGAACAGTCGTGGAAAAACTATTCATTTGATACATAACGCGTCTACCCCAACACAGATCAACAAACGCACCTGTGTTGAGTGGAACTACGGAATTAGTAGCAATCTGGACCGCGTACCCTGGATCAGAAGGGCTTGCAACCAGGTCGTCTGTTCCTGGCCAACCTGCTTCGCCAGCATCATCCGTACCATTAGCCATGTCGTCATCTACACCAGAAACTCCCCAACCGCCGTCTACTCCTGCAGAAGCTATCTGCGTTGCCATTCCGTCGTATCCGCGAACATCAAAACCGACAATGTTGGAAGCTAAGATTTCCTCCAAAGTTGGTCGGACAGAGATGATATTTCCATTCGAATCAGAATCGATCTTAGTACGAAAAAACTGAGCGGGAACAAAACCATGATCGATGGGGGTCATCAAGCTGCCAGTAAAAGTTCTTCCGTACGCATTGGCGATCATGCGTGCGAAGTGTGTGGAGGGTGCAGATAAATCGTCCTCGGTCGTAAGCGACAACACGGGAAGACTTGCACACGCACCAAGTTGTGGATGAGCGAAGGGAATCACGTAATGAGCAAAGCGATTCTCGGGATTTTGCAGATCAGCCAAGGAATTGGTTCGCAATAGAAAACCAGGAGGACGATCTGCATCGAACACGGATCGAACCGACAAGTCGCAGCGCTGATAGGGAAAACGCATGTGCGTTCGAAAAGAATTGACTACATTTGGATCAACAGGCCCAGGCCTACAGCTGAGTTGTAAATCGTTTGGAAGCGCCACGTTCGAATCTGGAGTGATGTTCAGATCGGGGCGGATCAGCAACACACGTCGACAAAGCGCCACCCGATCCGGCATTCCATCTGGATCGGGGACGCCGTCTCCTGTGCGATCGACGCCCGGTGCTAAATCGATTACTGGTGTGTTGGCAAGCAAGGGAGGCGTAGTTGACGTGTCCACATTAAGCCCCCCAACCTCGTTCAGCGGTCGCATGAACCAGACGATTTCCGCATATTCGGATGCGACAGAAACATCGGTCAACCAATCCTGGAGCGTCGGTTGGATATTCGTATTTTTGGTGACATTGCGTTGATGAATCTTGAGCAGTGCCAATGGTACGCGGCCGCGGAACCATTGGCCGTCTTTGGCCTTTGCGGTGAACATCAGCACATCGTCAATGTCCGACCAACGGCTAGCGCTGAGCTTCTCCTCGGGGGTCGCAGCAGTCGGCAAATAGTTGTAGAGCATGGCCGTCGAGTCGCTCAGCGGGCCATCGTAATACAAGAAATAACCATTCGCAGCCTGCTGGGTGTTCGGCATTTGCCGTACATTGGCTGTCATCCCGGCCAAGTCTGCTCGCAAAAGCGATGACATTCCCCGCAGCTGGTCGCTCCCAGTCAATCGCGATCGTCCAGCAGTCACACCCTGGCTGAGGGTCTTGAAACCTTGTGCCAGCGCCAGCATGATGACCAGAGTCAATGCCGTGGCGATCAAGACCTCGATCAAGGTCATGCCCAAACGAACCTGCGGACGATACCGAGCGGCAGACGGATGGAGAATGGCGAGCCTCTTCATAAGATGACTTTCCGAACGGGAGTCTGGAAATGAACGGATACGAGATTCTATAGCAAACGGGTGGCGGAGGCTGATCGCCACATGCCTAATTACACTTGGCGACCCTGGAAAAGTCAAGGTTTCGCGAGCAAACATCCCTTCAAGGAGCCAGTACCCGCTCGAGAGCGTCGAGATTCGCCTCGATGCAGTACCGCGATTCAACCAAAGCTCTGCCAGCGTCCCCCATCCGCATTCGCAACTCCCCATCGCGAGCCAGGGTTCGCAAAGCTTCGAACCATTCCTCGGGTCGGTTCGCTGCGAAGCCAACCTGGTTTCCCGCAAGAATGTCGGCATTGACACCGATAGGCGATGCAACCGCTGGAATCCCAATAGCCATGTACTGCACCAACTTGGTGGCCGCTTTGTAACGCATCCATTCCTGCCCTTCGGGCAAAGGCATCATCCCAATATCCATCGACTGCAGCCAACCCACTTCGGTTGCCGGGGACCAAGGCTCAAACCGGACGTTTACCCCGGTCAGATCGACCTCCTTGAGCGGTGCGTCGGTCGGTGCAACGATCAATAAAGTAAATGGACACTCCCTCGCCAAACGTCGGAGCGCCTCGGCGCAGACACTCAGGAAACCGAGGTTGGAGGTCGTGCCAATCCAGCCCACCACCAACGGACTCGACTCGGCCGGGTTGGCCACTCGTCGAGGATACCTGGCTAACGGAACACACGTCGGTATCTCGGTAATGTTCTCGGTGTATTGCCCAACCCAGTCTCGCAATGGCCGATTGCTGACCACTACGTGATCGCTCCATCGAATCAACTCGGGAATTTTTTCGGGAAACGTTTGAAAGATTGCATCGTCAACATCCAATACCAAACGCTTGGCCAGTTTCCGAAATCGAGCATCCATGGCGGTGGAGGAATCGTGAAAGCAACCTCGCTCGAGGTAGATGGTATCGGGTCGATAGATGAGCCCCTGAGCAACCTGCCACCACCGGGTCGTGCGCTTGACGCACTGGCTGGCTCGCCAACCGATGTAGGGCAACTGGTCATAGACACTCGGATACGAAGTCCACACTCGGCAGCGATGTCCGCGTTGCCGAAGAGGTTGCACATAAGGTAAGAAACGAAATCTCGTCGAGGGAACATTCGCGCCCAAGGTGATGAAGGCGATCTTGCGGTTGGAGACGCTCGATGTCACCGCGGGACTCAACTGTGCATGCGAGGAAGAGCGTTCCCCTCGGCGATGATCGCTGCTTCGGCCGACGACAATTCCTCGAGCCGATTCCGGACCAGATCATGATCCTGAAACAAACGAGCCAAACGAACGTAAGTCGTATGATGCCTGGCTTCCGACTCAAAGAGGGAGCCATAGAATTCGCGCAGCTCTGCATCCGCCACATGATCACGGAGTAATTTGAATCGTTCGCACGAACGAGCCTCGATCAATCCTGCGATCAGCAACCGGTCGACCGCGCGATCGGGTTCATGGGGACGAATCAATTGATTGAGACGCCGGCCATAGTCTCCCGGCCTCAGTTTGCGAAAC
>JBILVV010000319.1:0-5921 GCA_044370255.1 Pirellula sp. | reverse complement strand
TTTCAACTTTTACGTTCCCGGTCCGGTCGCGACGAGCCCGAATTGTGCCCGACCGTTTTTGGGGACCGAAGTCAACAACAGCTTCGCAGGAACGCCCAAACCCCAGCGATATGCTAACAACAAAACGTTCCAAATCATGAACGCTGGGTATGACAAATTGTATGGTTGTCAATCCGTTCAGAGTGTCGTCAGTTCCAGCAACCTCTTCTTGTTCGCATGCCCGAGCGGGATACCTTGCCAGTTGAATACGAGCAATGGTCTTTTCTTTGCTCCCCTTTCCCCACCCCCATTGCGTTATTTCTTACAAGAATTCGGAAACTTGCGTCCTGTCGATGACAACACATCGAATTTCACCGAGGCTCCTACGCTAGGGGAGTCATTGTAATGAGTGCTGTCGTGGCGGCAGTAAAATTGCGAAACCGCAGTGGTTTGACGCTCATCGAACTGCTGGTCACGATCAGTGTGATGGCCACAGTCGCTGGTATGTTCGTCATCGCTTATCGAGGCGCGGCAACGGAAGCCAACAACATCAAAACCGCTGCGACGATTCGAAAGATCAATGAAGTGCTCACCTCCCGGTTGCAAGAGTACGAACAGGTTCGCGTGGAACCGAAGGCTGTTTTACCCGCGTTTCAGACGAGTTCGATCCCAACCGATGCGAGAGCCATCGTTCTTCCTGCTCCTCCTAATCCGAACCAAGAGACCACAACAATACTCTTAGAGAGATTGCGATTGTTTGGCCTCCGGCAAATCATCGTGCAGGAAATGCCAGACCATCCCGATGATCTCAAATGGACCACCTCCTGGTATACAGGCGGGGCACCCGAAATGCACCTGCAAGGTTGGCTTCGATTCTCGCATCAGGTTCCGACAGGTCTTTTTTCACAAAGCAAGGCATCTGTCTTCGGCAATCAGATTTATGCGGTAACAGATATCACAATGCGGACACGGCAACTGATTCGCCGTCTGAGTGTATTGGACCCAGGAACTGGTAATTACTCGCCGATCCCAGGTTGGGAGACGACCAATGCCAATGCTGAACTTCTGTACTTGATCGTCGAAGACAGTACCTACAACGGTTCCTCCGCAATCGAGTTGTTCGGGAAATCCGAAATTCGAGATACGGACAATGATGGACTGAACGAGTTTATCGATACCTATGGGAACCCTATCCGTTGGATTCGGTGGCCTTCCGGTACAGATATATCGATTCGATCGCATCCTGACCTGATGGATCCTTCGCTCGTCGGGGTTGATATTCAGGGTGATCCCATGGACCGCGTCAAGGCAGATCCTGGATATGCTCCGTATTCCACGTTTCGACAATTGTTCGGATTGCGTCCCCTGATCGTGTCCCCTGGCCAGGACCGACGATTTGGTCTGAAAATGCAAGTGGACGCTCCGATCCCCCTCAGTTCACCATTTCCTTCGAATCGCGAAAGTTTCTCCGTCGGAGATGTGCCATTAGGCGTGGCGCCTCAGGTCGATTTGCCATACAGTCCCAGCGCAATCGATTGCTATGTTGCCGACCCGTGGTATCCACGAACAACCGACGCCACACTGCGGCTGGGAGCATTACGAACCAACACATCGCGTCCCAATTTCAACCCTGCATTTCCACTGCAGAGCGATTACTACGACGTCGGGGCCGATGCCACCGACAACATCACGAACATAGAGTCCGTAGGAGGTGCGTTGTGAGCCATCTGAGAGAACGGCGAACAACACGGTCTCGGGCGAGGTTGCTCAGTGGTTTGACATTGGTCGAACTTCTGGTCGTTGTTGGTGTTGTCAGCGTGGTTGCGGCGATTGTTTTGCCCTCGGTTAAAACGTTGCTGACGGATCGCAAGTCGAGCCAGACCGCAATCATGGTCAAGAACTTTATCGAGGCGGCGCGTGCCCGAGCGATTGGCAAGAATCGTACTGTAGCTGTCGTGCTGGAAAGAGTATCTTCCCGCGCTCAGTGGGATTCTTCGGCAAACAATGGCGCAGGTGCCTACGTCTCGCAGACCGCGTCTGGGGTCATAGCCACGCCTGATTCCAATTTCGTTCCCTATAACGCATGTATACGATTGAGCTTGGCCGAGGAAGCTATACCGGTTACCGACGCAGTCATGCCTGTGCAGATATTCTTCAAAGCACGTCGACCGGGCGATTCGATTTCTCCTGGGATTCCTAATCCAGGATTGTATTCCGGCAAGGACCAGTTAATCGATGCCGATCAGATTGCAGGAGTAGATGAGGTTCGGATTTTTGAGGTCAGTACGATCTCGAATAACATCGATCTTTCAGCCATGCTTGGAGAGTATCTCGTCAATGGGTCGCAAATCAGTTTTGGCAACTCGAAGCGAAGATTCACGATCGTTAGTCCACGCAGTCCGTCGATCCATAGGGCGCATGTTAATTCACAGAATTACGATGGTAGAATCTGGTTTTCGATTATGAATGAGGAAGGTTTTGAAGGACTTGGTGAGCGTTCGTTGGAGCCAGTGGAATCGCTTTCGGTCGGCACGCTCGAATCTCGATTTAAGATCTATTCGCGTCCCAAACCGATCTACTCTGAGATGATTCAATTGCCTCGCGGCATGTGTATTGATTTATCTCTCAGCGGTTTCGCGAACGATACGATTCGAAACACCTCAGCGGGAACGCCTGTCAAGCAACCGGTTTATGATTCCGCTAGTGCTCCCATCGCAAATCCGATGTCCGATTACCGGGTTCGGTTTGCTTCGGATTGGATCGCAAATACTTCGACTCCGCTGTTGCCGAATCAATTGCGTCCGGTGTACATCGCATTCGGACCAGATGGCAATCTCTCTCACGTCTGGGCCAACGAAAGACAAATTCCAGGGGAACCGAGTTACGCCGGTAATCTGACCCGAATCGATGCTACGCAGGATATCTTTTTGCACATTGGGAAAATCGATCAAATCGTGATGCCAGTCGACCCGGACCAGGCGATCAAGGGACGCAACAAGTTTGCGTTCGACTCTGTCAACGGTTCAGGGGTTCAGCAAAATCTTTCGGATCTCAACTCCTACATCGTGCGTCTCTCCCCTAAGTCGGGTGCAATCAGCGCATCGCCTGCCGTGGGGATCGATACGCAGATCGGAATTCTCGGTCTTGATGCCAGCACACTGACGTTGGGCGACCTGATCGAGTTGTCGCGGCGAGGTACCTACAACTCGAATGTCACGTCGCAATAAGAAGATAGCGAAATATGATGAAACCGATTTTTGTGATTCTAAAAAACCGACGGTTGCAGGGAGGGTTGCGCGGGAGATGCTTTCGTTATGGTCTCACCATGCTCGAAGTCATCTTTTCGATGGTCGTGATTTTAGTGGGATTGGTGAGTGTTGGGCTACTCATTCCGTTGGCGGGCCGACAAGCGGCGGATAGTTATCAGATCACGCAAGGCTTGGCGGCAGGCGAAAGTGCCGTCGCATTGCTCAACACTTCGGAGATCATCCGACCAGGTGTTGCATCGCCCTGGTGCATCCGTGAGGATGGCAGTAACCCTCCTCTTTCTTACAGAGTCGAGTCGCTCCAAAATGCATATGGGTTGCTAGGCTTAGGATTGAATGCCCCGGGTACTTCGATCCAAGCATGCGTAAACCAGAATATGGCCGCAGGATATGGGTTTTGTGTAGATCCGCTGTTTTGGGGGAGCCAATCACCAAGTCCGTTGAACTTGCCCTTCGTGCGAACCAACTTTCCATGTTTGGATGCAAGTTTTAACCCTGTGTATATCGGAGATCCCAATCCCCCTGCGCCGCCCGATTCCGTTCCAAGGTTGGTGCGAGTCTCTGCGTGGAATCCATCCTTTCAAGTAGTACCCGGTACTCAGCAAGCACCGGGGCCTGCACTTGCATGTCTACCCCGACCTGCAGCCGCGAGACTCGCAACGCTCGAGGGTGGCGATGTTGTTCAAATCAGTCCATCGGCGAACAAAGCACTCGGTCCGCTCAAGGCGATGTATCCATCGCCTCCAGCATCGGGAAGCGCGTTGCTTGGTAGTCCGGTCGCCCCAGATACTCCGTCGTGGATGATGACGTTGACACCTTCTGTGAGCACTCCGCTGCAACCGGAAAGCGTTACCCAGGAAAACTACACTCAGAATGTGCGGGCATCCAACCAACCCGTGAGAATCCCCACGCTCTATGACGCCTCGATCATTGTTTTCTCCAAACGAGATGTTCGAGACATCAACGCAAATATGTCCGCCGCGGCGCAGAATCTTCCGACTAGCGAGCGGATCCTTCGCGTGTCGGACATCAACGCGGAAGCCTTGACTTCGGGAACCTTCAATCTAACACTTCAAGGAAGCCAGTTCGTCAACCCAAAGGTGAAAATCGGAGACTGGTTGATGCTGTCACGGTGGACCCAAGAAGATCTTCCGCCACAGAACTTGTCACCTCAAGCGCCCTTCACACGGCGTCAAGTTCATCGCTGGTACCGCATTATCGGCATCGAGGGTGAAGAGACTTTTCCAGTTACCGTGCGCGTTGTCGGGTCGCCCTGGAACTGGACAGAAAACGAAGTGAGTTTGTGGGCAAGGTCGTTCGGCGGGACGCAACCCACCGGACCTCCCGGTCCCAACATCGTCGTACCGCCGAATTCGCCCCCCTTTGAAGTGCATGCTACCTTGCTGAAAGATGTCGTTCATGTGTATGAACGCCAAATCGAATTGCAATAACGGTTTCCAATCAGAGCCACCACTCTCCACACACACAAACTTGAGAGAGAGGTCCGAGGAAATGTCAAAATCAATGTTGAACAAATCGATGCACCGAAGTCGTCGAGGCTTGGTGTTGCTGTTGGCCCTAGGGATGCTGGCCCTTTTTTCGCTCCTGGCTGTGACGTACATCGTCGCTGCCAGCAATTCGAGAGCGGGTGCACAGGCGATGCGCATCCGGGCGATCCAGTCCAAGACATCGACCGTGGACCTGGGCAAGCAAGTCATGCATCAAGTCCTGCGGGGGACCAAAGATCAGCGATCCGCGCTTTATCAACACGCGTTGCTCGAGGATATCTACGATTCGCAGGCTATCACCGTGCGGTTTGGGCATCGATCGGTGACCCCCGTGATTCCCGGCGGCAGTTTTCGAAATGCATGGAGCCTGCGACTGACACCGATCGGTCCACAACCGAGCGTTGAAATCGTCAAGGTGTCGTTGGATCCTCGGGATCCAAAGAGCCTGAGTCCGAACATCTCCACCTTCCGGCTCAATGCTCTTGAGAACTCCTATAACACGCGAGTCCTGACCGTTACCGAGGGGCCTTTAGCGGGTCACTCGTTTCGTATCTTGAAGTACGTTGGTTATGTAGGTGACGGGAATTTTCCAGACCCGAACTACCCGGGCAGTCCCACTTATGCGAATCCCAATGCATACGATTACGATTACTCCGTAGCCATCGATCTGTCTGAAGTGAAGGGTGTCTTGCAAGGTCGATGGTTCAATCCGAATACGGGTAAAGTTGAAGCCTTCAGTGGGTCGATCGCCGAGTGGCTTGCCCTTCCGAACGGTCAGGCTCTTCGAAATCTATTTTATTTCTATAACCCAGCTCAAAACATCTTCGAAGGTTATCGCTGTGTCATCAACGGCGCGGCCTTCAACAATGCGGGAATCGGGTTGGAGGATAATTCCTCAACCAACTTCACTGGATATGGAAACTTGGATGCCTCGAGGTGGTTGAGCATCAACACGCCACAGGGCAAGGTGCCCCCCGCGCTCTTGCCACATTACGATTACCTTCAAGATGCTCGAATCATGACCAGCGGTGGTGGACTAGTCGGCGTCGAAGGTATCGGAGATTTGAATACTCCCCGACGGCTACTAGGTCAGAGCAATGAGGGATACGACGTTCCCGATTGGCGAGATTTCTGGTTGGCGCACCAAGACCGTATCCAGGTCAATTCC
>JBILVV010000318.1:0-5939 GCA_044370255.1 Pirellula sp. | reverse complement strand
AACAAATCGACGACTTCAAACGATGGATCGCCGACGGAGCCATCGATCCCCGTCCCGATACCGATCCCGGAAAACCCGATCCAAAAGCCGATCGCATGGCGATCGCTGCAAAACATTGGGCCTATCAGCCCCTCGAGCAACCTGCTGCCTCTGTCTTCTCATCCGAGATGGCTGACTGGGATCCGATCGATGTATCGGTAGCACGAAAGCTTGAAGAAAAGCAACTGACTCTCTCCGACGAAGCCGATCGTCGAACACTGGTCAAGCGGCTCTACTACGATCTGCTCGGTTTGCCACCAACGTTCGCTGAAATCGAAGCGGTCGCGAACAACACGTCCGCTAACTGGTATGCCGAGCTAGTCGATGGTTTGTTGCAGTCCCCACATTTCGGGGAGCGGATGGCAAGACGTTGGATGGATGTCGTTCGATACGCAGACAACAAGGGCTACGTCTTTCAAGAAGATCGCGAATACGCCCATGCCTATCGCTATCGGGACTGGTTGATCCGTTCGTTTCAACAGGATCTACCGTACGACCAATTCCTTCGGTTTCAACTCATCGGCGATCGGTTGGATCCGCAGAACGCGGCCGGGCATCTCGACGCGATGGGGATGCTGACCCTCGGACGCCGATTCCTGAACAACAAACACGATATCGTGGATGATCGTATCGATGTCGTGACACGCGGGCTGTTGGGGATCACGGCGAACTGCGCTCGATGCCACGATCACAAATTCGATCCGGTCAGCATGGCTGACTATTATTCGCTTGCTAGCGCGTACATGGAAAGCGACGAGCCGGGTGGCGATCCCTCGCCCATGCGGTTGGTCGATCGCCCCGAACAAGGTGCTACCCGCATCTTGCTGCGAGGCAACCCAGGCAATCAGGGTCCCGAAGTTCCCCGTCGCTTCATCTCGTTTCTACAACCGGAGTCGCCGGTCGATATGAAGACCGCAAGCGGGCGACTGGAGATGGCCGATGCGATCGCAAGTCCCCGCAATCCGCTGACAGCCCGGGTCTGGGTAAATCGAGTCTGGGGTTGGCTGTATGGATCCCACTTGGTCGACTCACCGAGCGACTTCGGACTTCGGACCGAGGCTCCGGCGCAGCAGTTCGCGCTCGATTCTTTGGCGTGGGACTTTGTCCAAAAAGGGTGGAGCACCAAGCAACTGATTCGCCGCATTGTGATGCTCAAAACCTATCGTCAGCGCAGCGAACATCGCGAAGATGCCTTTGCGATCGATCCTGAAAATCGTTTGCTATGGCGAACCAATCGCAAGCGGATGGACTTCGAGTCGTTTCGTGATGCGTTGCTTCATGCCACGGGACGTTTGGATCGAGCAGTAGGCGGTAAAAGTGCTCCGATCACCACACCACCTTTTTCGAATCGTCGAACGGTGTATGCCTACATCGACCGTCAAAATCTGCCTCAGTTGTTCCGGTCCTTCGACTTTGCTACTCCCGACGTGCACGTGCCCCAACGATCCCAAACCACGGTGCCGCAACAAGGACTGGTCCTGTTCAACAGCGAGATGGTGATGAGCATGCTCGAAGGGCTCGCGAACGAGGCGAGTCGACGAGGCCGCGATGCGGGGATCGATTACTTGTTTGAACAAGTACTTGCGCGGCGTTGCACCGATCAGGAGAGATCGTGGGTTGCCGAGTTGATCGATGCCAACGATCTTCAATTGCCCCCCGCGCCCGAAAATCAATGGTCCTATGGAGTCGCGACTCTTGATCCCGAGTCGGGGCGTGTCGAAGGCTTTCAATCTCTACCTAGATTTCACAACAATCGCTGGCAAGGAATGAAAGACGATTTGCCCGATCCCGATTCTGATTGGGCGTTGCTATCGGCAACGCATGGACACCCAGGCCTGCGGCTTGATCAAACCGTTGTGCGCCGCTGGACGGCGGCAACCCAAGGCAAGCTTCGCGTTCGCGGCGTGCTGAAGCATCCCAGCGATCAAGGGAACGGAGTGCGGGGTTCGATCATCATTCGAGGATCGGAAAAGGTAGGACAGTGGACCGTGGTTCACGGTGAAACCGAAACTCAAATCGATGAAGTTCAAGTGCAGGCGGGAGATACGATCGACTTTGCAACCGATAGCCTCGGCGACAGCAGCAATGACACCTTCGAATGGAAAGTGCGCATCGTATCCAACGACGAAAGCCGAGTCCGCGCCAATAGCGAGAAACACTTTACCTCGCAAAAGACGCGCGCTTTGAGCGCATGGGAACAGGCCGCACAGGCTTTAATGCTGACCAACGAATTTTGTTTTATCGATTGATGTTTTTGGGAAACCGAAGAGGGACGTAGTTATGCAATCGCCGAACGACTCCTCGCTGAATATGCGCTGGACGCGCCGGGAGTTGCTGCATCGGTGCGGCATGGGGCTCGGGGCTCTCGCCTTGCCAGGGCTCGTCGGCGAACTGCTGGCCGGGGAATCCTCGCCGAACCCTCTGCTCCCCAAGCAACCTCATTTCCCGGCCAAGGCCAAACACCTTATCCATATCTTTGCTAACGGCGGGCCGTCGCACGTCGATACCTGGGATCCCAAGCCAGCGATGGAAAAATACGCTGGCCAAGAAATGTCCGGCGGCGCACCGAGAACCGAGCGACCGACTGGCAATGTCTATCCATCGATCTTCAAGTTCCAGAAGCACGGGCAATCGGGACTCGAGGTCAGCGAGTTGTTTGAGAAGACCGCTTCCGCGCACGCCGATAAACTCTGCGTCGTTCGATCGATGCACGCCGATGTTCCGAACCATGAGCCGTCGCTTCTACTGATGAACACCGGCGAGTCCCGATTGGTGCGACCGAGCGTTGGGTCGTGGCTAACATATGGTCTGGGAACCGAGAATCAGAATCTGCCAGCGTTCATTTCGATGTGTCCTGATGGATATCCGATCCAAGAGTCACAGAATTGGCAAGCGGGTTTTCTACCAGGGATCTACCAAGGAACCTATATCGACTCCAAACATGAGAGTGTCGATCGGTTGGTCGAGTATGTGGTCAATCGCAAGCTCGGGCGATCCGCACAGCGACGCGAGTTGGATTTGATCCAAAAAATGAATGACGAGCACATTCGGGCTCGGCCGCACGATCCGATGCTCGAAGCTCGTATCCAGTCAATGGAGCTTGCCTATCGGATGCAGGAGGAGGCGTTGGATGTTTTCGATGTCTCGAGCGAACCCAAGCATGTTCTCGACATGTATGGACCCGGGGTTCAGGCACGGCAGATGCTCATCGCGCGTCGGCTCATTGAACGCGGCGTTCGCGTGATTCAATTGTGGCACGGGGCGGGGCAACCCTGGGACAATCACGATCATATCTTCGACGGCCATCGCAAGCTCGCCAAGGAATGCGATCAAGGAATCGCAGCGTTGCTGACCGATTTGCAGCAGCGAGGATTGCTCGAAGAAACGTTGATCTTATGGGGAGGCGAATTCGGTCGAACGCCAACGGTGGAGATGCCGCAAAAGGGAGCGAACGCAGGAACGATCAGTGGCAGGGACCACAACCATTACGGATTCACCGTCTGGTTAGCAGGGGGCGGCGTGCGCGGCGGGCAAGCTTATGGCGCCACCGACGAACTTGGTTTTAAGGCAGTCGAGAATAGAGTGCATGTGCATGATCTGCACGCGACGATGTTGCATTTGATGGGATTCGACCATACGAAGCTGACCTATCGATTCGCGGGGCGTGACTTCCGGTTAACCGACGTCCACGGCCGCGTCATCCAAGAGTGGATGGTCTAAGGTACCCAACCTGAGCATCGTGGCAAGATAGTCCACCCAGGTCGGGGAAGCGACCGAGTGTTCGAGGTCCACCCTGACGCTTTTCGTTTCGATGGGGCTCGCCCCCATCGGACGGTAATCGCAACCAGCAAGCGATCGCAAAGCGATCCCCATTACGACGCGGGTTTATCCCCGTCGGATGATGCTCAGATGGTAAGGTGTCTATTCTAAACCCACGCCCATCGCAAAGCCTCTGGGCGTGCCACCCCGGTCCCCGAGCCGAGAGGGAGTTTTGATTTTTTCTGAAAAAGTCGAAATCGCTTGCGCACGGTTTTCTTCGAGTGACGCTTCTATCTATGTTCCGCTGGTCGAATCCCGTTTCGAAAGGTATCTATGAAAAGCCAGTCCCTCCAATTGACGCGTCGAGGTATTTGGATCAGCCACTTGGCCATTGAGTTGATCGCAGGAATCATCATTCTCGCCATGCTGGCCGGGATGTTCATGCTCTCCCTTCCGGCATATGCGATGCCTGCTCTGCAAGCCGTGGGTTTTCTATCGACTTGGCTGTACCCCGTTCTTCAGATCGCGTTGATTATCGGTATCGTACTCACGATGTCGGCACCCCAGCAATCACGTGTGGAACCGTGGGGACTCGCCACCCTGGCTGTTTCTTTCTGCGCGAACCTTTGGCCGATCATTGTCTATTGGCGGGATCTGCCATTGACTTGGTTGGGATTCGTCAACACAGGGATTCCAACGTTCGTGCAGGCACTGTTGTTTACTGCGATGCTGCACCAGCTCGCCAAATGGATACTGCGCATTGAGCAATCCGATTCGCCGAGAACGACGGATGAACCGGGTGCAAAAGCAAAAGATTTCCTAGACGTTCGAAAGTGGACTGATTCTGTCCAAGGATTCAGGTCGCTGCTTTTGTTCGGCACAATCTTTCTGGTTGTCGTACTGATGTTTCTGTACATACCAGCGCTTCCGAGAGGACTGTTTCAAGCCTTGGGCGGATACGCGATGCTTCTTCCGTTGGCTGCGATTTTCGTGTTTCTTTTCATGCTCGCGAACTTTAGTCGAAAGGTCTATCGCCTAAATCGTTTACTCAACGCGAGTCGAACCGATACGCAGGGAGCAGACCAAGGTTGGGCAGACGTTCCGGCCGATTTGCTCCGCCCCTCCATTATCATCCCCGGGGCCTTGGTACTCCTGTCGTATGCTGGTTATCACGCAGCGAACTATTCGTTAGCTCCAGGCTACATGCAAAAGCAGTTGGCAAAAATGGGGCTCGATTCGCCGAGTGGCGGATCCGGAGTTGATAAGGCGATCGGCAAGGCTGCCCCGAATCTCATGCTCAAGACGATCGATGGGAATTCCATGGACTTGGAATCTCTGAAGGGAAAGACGGTCGTGCTGAATTTTTGGGCGACATGGTGTGGTCCGTGTGTCGCTGAGATGCCCTCGTTGCAGAAATTGTCCGTAGAGATGGAAGACCAGAAGGTCGTCATCATCGGCATCAGCAACGAACCGCAATCGACGCTTGAGGAATTCGTGAAATCTAAGGGGATCACATATCCGATTGTTGCTGGAGACGGTTGGCCTGCTCCGTTCGATCGCATCTCTGCTATCCCAACTACCTACATTCTGGATTCGTCGGGCGTTATCCAAGATGGCTTCGTTGGTTCGAGATCCTACGAGGAATTGCGAGAGTCAATTTCCAAAGTAGTAGCTGCGAGTTCCAGTTCATCAAACGCCGAGTTATCGTCCGGCGATGCTGCGGCCATTGAGTGATTCGTGAATTATTGACAGTACCCTTCCTAGAAATGAGAAACGTGGTATGGAAGAACACAAACTAGGACAGGCATAACGCGTGGTATTACCGCGAACACCCCGCAGGCCTCGTGCCAGGGGAGCCTCTCCGATGATCCCCTACCCCCAGCTACGGGTTAGACGATAGCAGGCACTATCACTCAACGCAGCATTTCTTCGGTCAAGCTCTTCGCCCCGTAGACCTCACTAATGATCCATAGAACAAATCGGATATCGACTCCGATTGAGCGACTGTAGCGGCGATCCCAAGCAAAGTCGTTGATGGTCGCTTCGAACGTTCGATCGAAGTTGACCCCGATTAACTCTCCGCGTGCATTGATCACCGGGCTACCGGAATTACCGCCGGTCGTGTCGGTGCTGTAGAGAAA
>JBILVV010000317.1:0-5941 GCA_044370255.1 Pirellula sp. | reverse complement strand
GTACTGATGGAAGTCGTTGTCGTTTCGGAACAGTTCACGGTATTGCCGCTTTTCGTCCGCCTTCCCGAATTTGTTTCCGAAGTATTGACCCAATTCATATTGAAGAATCGGCTTGCGGCTATTGAATTTGGTCCCTTTGACGAGGTAATCCATGCCTTTCTTGACCCATTCGTATCGCTGACGGTAGTCTTCAAACTCAGGAGAGACGTTGTAGCTCAAGTTGTGAGCTTGGTGTTGCCATACGCTGATGAAGTGGGGTTGTAGGAGGGAGATTTGATTCAAGGTTGCGGAAAATCGGTCGAAGTACTTCTCCTCTTTGTAGTAGTCCGCTTGAATCCAAAGGATCGAGGAGGCGATACCTCGCATTCCCAAGGTTGCTAGACGCATACTCTCACTGGTTGGATCAAGCTTTCCAAGGTCTGCTTGTCCCATGCTGTGACGGCTTCTCAATTCGGTGATTTTGCCTGAACCCTTAGATGCTGGCTTGCCCAGAAAATACAAGGGCAACAGGATCGCTACGATCATCAATATGTAAGCGATCTTGCGAATCGGATTGCGATTGTTCACGCCGCCATCTCCCGTGTCTTCAAGAAGAAGTAACTCACGATACAAGTTAGCAGAAAATACCCGAACGCGATCGTCAGATGCCTGCCAAGCAACCCTCCGAACAGGTTGACCCCGTATGCCACGAAGTCCGAGGTTCCCAACTGGCCGAAGTTTGGAACGGCATTCTTGAGCAAGCTGATGCCGTATACCAGAAAACGATCAACCACGCGGATCGCGTTCTCCAAGGCTGGATTGCCTAGGTCCAATTCGACGGCCGAACCCGATTGAAGTGGTATGCGGATCAACGACTCAATCGGACCGCCCCCTCCCGACTTGTTCATGAAAACATCATCGACGAAGAAGCCGAAGAATCCGAGCACCAGCGCGGATATGGTAGCGATGATCGCAACCGGTCCGGACAGGAAGCATGAGAACATGACTCCGAAGCAAACCACGATGAACATCTGCAGCCAAATGCTGATGTAGCCCTTGATGAAGTTCCAAAAGAAATACAGGTCGTTGGGACGCAGGTACAAATCGGCGGCCGCCATACCGAGATACTGACCTCGGTCTTGGCATCGCACAACGACTTCAAAGTTCCCGTTGGGAGCGAGGTCTTTGAAGAAATCCAGATCCGCCGGCTTGCCTTCGCGAAACCCTTTTAATTTGACCGGAAGAACTCGACGATCCGTTTGAAACTCTTTCACCTTGAAGGTGACTCTCTCGGTTTCGACTTTGCCATCCAAGCTCCGGAAATAAATGATTCCGCCAACCGGAGTAACAATGTCTCCTTTGTAGGTTCTGAACGCGGAGATGGTCATGTCATATCCGATCGTGTTTTCGAACAGATTTGAGGATATACCCTCAAATCTCCAGACAGCGCTTGAAAGGGAATCACCCTCGATGTACTTCTGATACTCGGACATGTAGCCGACGTTGTATCCCTCGTTGGCCTCGCCATCTCGCCCCGTAAAACTGAGTTGCTTTGCGTAGATAGGCACCCGGGCGGTAAGGTCATTCAGTGGGCCTTCCACTACATACTTTTCTCCAACCTTCCTCACCGGGTGGCTGTGGCCTTTGACCTCGTTGGTCTGACCTACTCCGGATTCGTTGATGGTGAATGTGTGTCTGTGTCGTTGAACGCGGGAGGTTTCGCCGCTCTTCCCGTCAGGGTCCGTCGATACCACTTCGTGCTCGTGATCGAGCCCTCGAACAACGAAGAAGTAACTAAGCACACCCATACATGCAATGACCAAGGTGCCTATGGCCATAAATCCTAGAACTCGTCCCAAAAACAACTCGAGCGGGCGAACCGGTTTGGTCACAATGGTGTAGATCGTGCGACTCTTAATGTCAGCAGGAATACTGAAACAACTGATGAACAATCCCAGAACGATCACCATATAGTTGGTCATCGTCAGAACGAAAGAAATATACAGGCGGGCCGGATGATCAGCATTTTGGTCCAAGTACCAGCCAGCGAACATCATTCCTACAATGAAGACTCCGACAACTACCAAAACCTTCTTCCGAATCGACTCCTTAATAGCGAGTTTGGCAACGGCCCAAACGCGACGAATTGACAACTTCGGGATGTCGACAGTAAATAGCTGTCCGATAAGCCGAGAGACATTGAGAAAGCCTTCGTTCGGTCCGTGCTTAATTACGGCCACAACGAGGCCGACTAGGAACCCGATAAGCGAAAGAATGATGGCCAGAAGGAAGCCGTCTCGGAGGCCATTGTTTTCAATCAACCATTCCCAGTAGGTCCAAAACTGTTCAGGATAAAGTCGCATAATGGATTTGGTGTTGTTTCAAAATTCGGTGATTACTGCGGCTAAACCTTTTCATGTACCACTTCCGCGACGACCCGGACGTTGATCGCTCTCGCGGACAATATCCAAGAACAGTTCCTCCATGGTCGTTGTCGGGTTGTCCATCTTCTTGATCGCCCCCCCTTGGCTCTCAATGATTTGCTTGATCTGCTGCTTCGCTTCGTCCGATAAACCGGATGCGTGTATCTCTGTGATGTCCTGAACTTTCAAAAGCGAGTCCACGCGCCCAAGCTCCTTCAGCTCTCCTTGGTGAAGAATGGCAACTCGGTCGCAAACGTCTTGAACATCCGCCAATTGGTGGGAGCAGAGCAGGATCGTTTTTCCTTGCTCACGAAGCTTCAAAATCAGATCCTTCATTTCGCGGGTACCGATCGGATCTAGACCGGTTGTCGGTTCATCGAGAACCAGAAATTCGGGTTCGTTGATCAAAGCCTGGGCCAAACCGATTCGACGGGTCATCCCTTTCGAGTACTCCTTGAGTTGTCGACGGCGAGCCCGCTGGAGTCCAACCATCTGAATCAACTGTTCCGTACGTTCTCGACGCACCGAAGCTGGCATATCGAACAAACGGCCATAAAAATCGAGGGTCTCCTCAGCGTTGAGGAACTTGTACAGGTACGATTCCTCGGGCAAATACCCAATTCGCTCATTCTTGGAGACATCGGTCGCCTCCTTTCCAAACACAAACACCCGCCCCGATGTTGGGAACAACAGACCGAGCATGAGCTTAATAGTCGTTGACTTGCCGGAACCATTGGGCCCCAAAAGCCCAAAAATCTCTCCTCGACGCACCTCAAGGTCCAAACTCTTAAGAGCATTGACCTTCTTGCGGCCCCAAAAATCTCGATAAATCTTTCCCAAATTACGTGTTTCGACGATGACGCTCGTGGGATCGCTGGACGCAGATGATGATGGCTGGGCCAAAATTGCAGACATGAAGGACACACTGGGGGGAGGTGGACAAGATCGGCGACCCGAGAAACTCAAGGGTCGAGCATGTGTCGATTACGCCGCACCCTCCGCGGTGGTTCAATTCCCAAAACGGATTGGCTGATCCAACTGGGTGAGATTTCCCTTTCGATGACCACTCAAGTCCGAAAAATCCCTATAATTTCATGTCATTTCCACGAGTGTGTGCTCCCAACTCGCCGACGAGCCGCTCGCCTGTTGCCCCATTCGACGAATTGCCGCATGGACCGGACTGATCCCGAATACATCGATACGGTCCGATACCTCATGGACCGGATCAACTATGAAAAGTCGGTCGAGGTCCCGTATAACCAGAAGAGCTATCGCTTGGCTCGCATGACCCATCTGCTGGATCTGCTCGGGGGCCCTCAAAAATCGGCACCCATCGTTCACATTGCCGGCACGAAGGGAAAAGGCTCGGTAGCGTGGCTGGTCGCGGAAACCCTGCGTCGCTCAGGATTGCGAACCGGACTTTACACGTCTCCCCACCTGGAACACCTCGAGGAACGCTTCGTGATCCAGGGAGAACCGGTCTCCCCGGCACAACTCGTCCAAGCCGTGCCACGCTTGCGAGAAGCGGCCGATCGATGTGCTGAGTCGGAGCATGGGGGCCCGACGTTTTTCGAGATGACCACCGCGCTGGCTTGGCTGCTCTTTCAACAGGCTGGTACCCAGGCCAACGTGATCGAAGTCGGATTGGGAGGACGACTCGACAGCACCAACGTCTGTCAACCTGCACTGTGTATCATCACCAGCATCAGCTACGACCATCAGCAACAGCTCGGCAACACGCTCGACCTGATCGCCGGAGAGAAAGCAGGAATCATCAAGCCTGGAGTTCCCGTGATACATGGAGCCAAAGCGCCGGAAGCTCGCGATGTGATTCGATCGGTCGCCCGTGCTCATGGTTGCTCGCTCTGGGAACTTGGTCGGGATTTCGAAGGGCACGTATCTTCGCAATGTTTGGATCTACGCAAACCGACCGAAATGACGCCATCGCTCTTCACTTTCCATAGCCATCCTCCTGTTCCTCCCTGTCCACCATCAGTGAACCAAGGGATGGCCTTGCGCATGCTGGGATCGCATCAAGCTGACAACGCAGCCTTGGCAGTCGCGGCTTGGTTGCAATTAAATTCACAAGGTTGGGGTCTGACGGAATCCGCTCTGGCCGAATCCCTTGCGCAAACACAAGTGCCAGCCCGTATCGAGTCGGTCGCATCGCATCCGTTCACGATCATCGACTCAGCTCACAACGAGGCGTCGATCACCGCGCTGCTCGCAACCTTGGAAAAGTCCTTTGATGCCGATCGACGGACCATCATCTTCGCCTGCTCCAAAGATAAAAAAGTTGCCGAAATGATTCGGCTCCTCGTCGGTTTTGCGGATCGTTTGATCGTCACGCAATATCAGTGCAACCCTCGCTTTGTTCCAGTGGAGCGACTGGAACAAATCGCCCAAGAGGAGAAGAGTCGCTTGCTTCGGCGCATCGACTTGTTCAGCGCTCCGGATGTGATAACCGCGATCGAATTCGCTCGTCGCGATCATGAACTCAGAGATTTACTGTGTATCACTGGATCGTTTTTTATCGCTTCCGAAGCCAAGATCGCGATGCGTCAGATCACTTCTTGATGTCCTTGAAGACATCTTCGAACTTCTTGAGTTTGGGTACGATGACCGCTTGGCAGTACCCTTTCTTGGCGTTCAGGTTGAAGTAGTTCTGGTGATAATTTTCAGCAGGATAGAATTTCGGAAGCGGACTGATTTCGGTCACGATCTTGCCATCGAACACATCGCGATTCAATTTCTGCTTGTACTCTTCAGCGGTGCGGCGCTGTTCGTCGTTTTCGTAGAAGATCACTGAGCGGTATTGTGTCCCTTCATCGTAACCTTGGCGATTGAGGGTGGTGGGGTCGTGGGTCTTCCAGTGGACCTCGAGCAACTTCGCGAAGGGGACGACCTCGGGGTCGTACGTGACTTGGATCACTTCGGCATGTCCGGTCTCGCCCGTGCAGACTTGTTCGTAGGTGGGGTTCTCCACGGTGCCTCCCGCATAGCCGGAGACGACCGACTCGACCCCTTTGACCCTTTGAAAGACTGCCTCGGTGCACCAAAAACATCCGCCGCCAAACGTTGCTCGAGCCAATTTCTTTTTCTCCTCTTGCTTGGAAGAATCGGTTTGCTTGGAGTTTTCGGGGGACTGCGCCGCCGCGAATGCGGAGGCAACCATCCATCCGATCAAGAACAAAAAGGACCACGAACCACAACGCCGAACCAAAAACAACCCACGCATGATCTAGTCTTCCCAAAGGAGGCAAGGAACTCGTACGTTGCCATTGTAGGGCTCCGTGGCTTATCGTACCACGACGGAAACCGTAACAGGGGGGCCAAAGCAACGCTAGGATTCAGGAAAGGAATGGAGTAGTCTGTGTTGAAAGGACCGAGGGGAGTCACACCGAGCGGAGTTGCTGTGAGGAAACTATTTCAGCCGAGTTCGCTGCCAAGGGGTGATTCCTCATTCGGAGATCGCCGCAGATTCCTCGCTTCATTAGGGGGTGGATTGGGATCGCTTGCCCTGCTCGATCTCGAATCGC
>JBILVV010000316.1:0-5952 GCA_044370255.1 Pirellula sp. | reverse complement strand
TCGGCGGGTCGGCTGCGCGGTACGAACAATCACACCGCGAACGACCGCCTTCTTCTTAATTTCGCTGCCGGGAATGACACTCTTGACCGAGCAGATGATCACATCACCGATCCCGGCATATCTGCGACGGGTTCCCCCCAACACTTTGATGCACATCACTTCCCTGGCACCCGTGTTGTCCGCAACTTGCAATCGTGTTTCTTGTTGAATCATGGAACTGATCTTTCCAGCCTGAGAGTCCGTTAGGAACGTGAACGTCGATCGACTAGACCGACTCCGCTTCCCCCTTGAGTGTCGCCAGATCGACTTCGCGGTTCTTCTCGACCACGCGAATCAATCGCCATCGCTTCAATTTCGAAATCGGTCGCGATTCTTCGATCTCGACCTTGTCCCCAATTTTGGATTCGTTGGACTCGTCATGCACATGGCACACCGTCTTGCGACGGACGATCTTCGAATACTTCGGATGCCGAACGAATCGCTCGATCTCAACTCGACGCGACTTATTCATGCGATCGCTCTTCACCACACCAATCAATACTCGACGTGCCATGCTGTATCCTCGTCCTTATCCCAATTAGTTCTTCTTTGCCTTGGCCCGTTCGGTCTGGATCGTGCGAACGCGTGCGATCAACCGCCGGCTTTTCTTCTTCTGCGATGGAACGTCCACCCGGTCTGTCTGGGACTGCAACCGAAGACGAAACATCGCCTCCGCTGCTTCCAGCGCAGTCATCTCGAGTTGCTCATCGCTCATCTCGCGTAGCTCGGATGCTTTGGACATCGGTTCACACCTCGTCGCGGATCGTCCCGCGTCACTCAACGTTGAAATTTTTGACTGGAATCTGTAAGGAAAACGGTTCGCACTCGTACACTCTCCTCTGCAGTACGCGATGGGTCGCGCTTGCAGATAGGCTACCGGGCGAGCCTACGCCGGCCGTCGCCGAACCAATCGGACGCGAATCGGCATCTTGGCAGCCAACCGCGCGAAGCAAACCTTGGCTTGCTGTTCGGAAACACCAGCCAACTCGTACAAGACCGTACCCGGCTTGACCACGGCGACCCAGTACTCCGGCTCACCCTTCCCCTTACCCATTCGAGTTTCGAGTGGTTTGGAAGAAACCGGCTTGTCTGGGAAGACGCGAATATACAGTCGGCCTTCACCTCGAACGTATTGGTTAGCAGCGATACGACCAGCTTCGATCGTTTGGGCTCGGATCCATCCGCCTTGCAGGCATTGCAGACCCCAGTCACCGAAAACGACCTTGTTGCCTCGAGTCGCATTACCTTTTATACGTCCTCTTTGGCTTTTTCGGTGCTTGACCCGCTTGGGCATCAGCGCCATCGTTTGAATCTCCTGCGTACGAACCTTGATTGACCCAGACCTGGACTCCGATATTCCCCTGAGGGGTCGCAGCCTCGGCAAACCCGTAACTGATCTTGGCTTGGATGGTGCTCAGCGGAAGTGCTCCCGCGTTCGCTTTCTCACATCGAGCCATTTCCGCTCCACCCAACCGCCCCGACAGTTGGATCTTGATTCCTTTAGCTCCGGCATCCATCGCTGTTTCAATCGCTCGCTTCATGGTACGCCTGAAACTAGCTCGCTTTGCCAGCTGCTTGGCGATGTCCTCCGCGATCAACTGCGATTGGATCTCCGGACGATATACTTCCTCCACCTTCAAGTTGACTCGGCGACCGATCAAGTTCTGCAGTTCCTCCTGCAACACTTCGATCTCGGTTCCCTTCTTGCCGATGATCAAACCCGGTTTGGCGACATACACGAACAATCGAACTTCGTCGCGCGTCCGCTCAATTTCGATGCGGTCGATACCCGCTTCGCGGTATGACGCTTTGGTCGGATGATTTTTAATGAAGTTGCGGATCTTCTGATCTTCTACCAGTAGTTCTGCAAACTCTTTCTTGCTCGCGTACCAACGGCTTTTCCAGCCCATCACGATGCCGGTACGGAAGCCAACAGGATTTACCTTCTGTCCCATGTTCTGTCTCTTCCTACAGTTCTTCCAACCGCTTCAGTTCGACCGAAATATGACTTGAACGTTTCAGGATCCCGAACGCTTGCCCGCGCGAGCGAGGCTGGAAACGTTTGAATACTGGGCCGCCATCGATGCGGGCATCGACAACCACCAACTCCTCCGCGTTGTACGAGCGCCCACCGTTTTGTTCGGTGTCTTGAGCGCTCCCAACCGCACTTTTGATTACCTTCTCCAGCATGCGTGCACCGCGATGAGGCTGGAATCGCAAGATATCCAACGCTTCGTCGGCGAACTTTCCACGCACGAGATTCGCCAGCGGCCGAACTTTGCGGGCGCTGATCCGTGCGTAGCGGTGTACTGCTCGATATGCCATGTTATGACCTCGTCACTTCTACTTCTTGCCACCTTTGCCGCCGTGACCGCGAAACGTTCGCGTGGGAGCAAACTCGCCGAGTTTGTGTCCAACCATGTCTTCGGTCACAAACACTTTGATGTGTGCTTTCCCGTTGTGCACCATGAACGTTGCGCCGACGAATTCAGGCACAATCGTGCAGCGCCTTGCCCACGTGGTAATCGGCTGCGAATTTTTTGTTTCGCGTGCCTTTATCAACTTGGCAAACAACTTGGGATCCACATACGGACCCTTTTTCGTTGAACGTCCCATCGATGACTTCGCCTTACTCCTGAAACCCTGTGCCTATCTAAACTTCAACTGCCTATCTCAGCTTCAACTGCCTATCTCAGCTTCAACTGGCCGTATCGACGCGATTTGCGACGACGGATGATCGCCGAATTGCTCGGTTTGCGGCGCCGACGAGTGAAGCCACCCTTGGCCAACTTGCCGGTCGGACTGACCGGATGCCGCCCACCCTTCGTTCGACCTTCACCACCACCGTGCGGGTGATCGTGTGGGTTCATCGCGGTACCGCGAACGTGCGGCCGCCAGCCCTTCCATCGGTTTCGTCCGGCCTTGCCGATACGAACCGCATCGTGTTCCGAATTCCCCATCTTGCCGATCGTCGCACGTCCCTGGCTCGGAACACGACGAACTTCACCACTGGGTAACTGCAACTGGGCCCAACCACCTTCACGCGCCATCAAAACCGCGGAAGAACCTGCGGATCGACACAGGGCCGCACCACGCCCAGGAGTCATCTCGACGCAACATACCTCCATGCCCGCAGGAATATTCTTGAGAGGCAAACAGTTGCCAGCAGTCGGCGGAGCATCAGGACCATTAAGGATCACATCCCCCTTCTTCAAGCCGTCTACCGCCAACACGTATCTTTTCTCGCCATCGGCATACTTCAGAAGGGCGATCCGAGAGCTTCTGTTCGGATCGTACTGAACGGAATCGACGGTCGCCGCTATCCCATCCTTCGTTCGATGGAAATCGATGACACGATACATTCGCTTGTGACCACCACCTCGGTGGCGAGCAGTGATAAAGCCTTGGTTGTTCCGACCACCCTTACGCTTGTACCGCTTGAGGAGTGACTTCTCAGGTATTGCACCTGGAGTCAACTCCGCAAAGTCGCTGACCGACGAGTTCCGCCGTCCCGGGCTGGTAGGTTTGTAAATTCGAATAGCCATGGATTCTGTCCCTGTTTAGCGTCGTTCGCTCGTCCTAGAAGAAGTCAATCTTGTACTCGTCACCCAACTTGACGATCGCCTTCTTCCACGCGTCGGTAACACCGAGCTTCGCTCGATAACGCCGCGTTTTCCCCTTGCGGTTCTGGGTCGCAACCGCCACTACCTTCACATTGAACAACTCTTCGATCGCATCTTTGATCTGCGTCTTGGTCGCCAACGGGCTCACTTGGAACGCATAACGATTCTGCCTAGTCGCTTTGTGCACACCCTTCTCTGTCACCAAAGGGCGATACACGATCTGGTGTGGAGTCAACTCCATCGATGTCTTCGGAGGCTGTTTCGCCATGTCGGTTCCCCTATGCCGTTGCTCGAGCCTTGATCCAGTCCAGCGCTTCCTTGGTCACCACCAACTTGCGAGGTCGCAAGATAGTCAATGCATTGAGGTCGCTCACCGGACTGATCGTCAACCCTTGAATGTTCCTGCCGCTGAGGTACACGTTCTTGTCAACCGCAGCCGTTGCTAGTGTCTTCGTCACACCTTCCAGCCCCAACGCCTTGAAGGCTGCCGCTAAAGACTTGGTCTTCGGTGCTTCCATTGCCAATTGGTCAATCACCACGACAGAACCCGCGGAGATCTTGGCAGCCAACGCCATACGGGTCGCACCCTGCACCGCCTTGCGAGGCAGACGGTAATAGTAAGATCTCGGCTGACGTGAGTTCGCGTGACCACCACCTCGGCGAACTGGTGTTCTCTTTGCACCCATTCGAGCGTTGCCGGTCCCCTTCTGCTTGTACATCTTCTTCGTCGACCCGGAAACCTCTCCGCGTCGCTTGGTTTTGTTGCTCCCTTGACGCGCGTTCGCGAGGTACATCACCACTGCATCGTGCAACAGCTGCTTGTTCACCTTGGGAGCGATCGCATCGGGATCGATCTCATAGCTGCCGACCTTGTTGCCGGACAAGTCATAAATCGGAAGACTGACCATCGCTCACCTCAACCTAACTTGTTCGTTTCGCGGACGACGACAAAACCGCCAGCCGGTCCAGGGATCGCCCCCTTGACCAAGAGAAGATTCTTCTCTGCATCAACTTTCACCACCTTCAGGTTTCGCATGGTGATTTGGTCCACGCCGTAGTGGCCTGCCATCTTCTTGCCCTTGCGAACACGACCGGGATATGTACCCGCAGCGGTACCACCTGGATGCCGGTGAACCTTCTTCACGCCGTGCGTAGCTCGCTGACCCGAAAAATTATGCCGTTTCATCCAGCCAGAATAGCCGCAACCTTTCGTGATACCTGTCACGTCCACCGACTTCACACCATCGAGGACAGAAACTAGCAATTCAGCACCGACAGCCAAATCTTGGCTAGAGCCTCGGAGTTCCCGCACGAATCTCTTCGGTTCGCAATTAGGTTTCGCTATTACGACCCCCGCGCCCTCGAGCGTCTTTGCACGCTTACTGGAGATTGGGGCGACGTGCCCTCGTTCAGAGCGACTAGCTAGCCGACGCGGCTTATCTTTAAAGCCCAACTGTACCGCATCGTACCCATCGCGATCAACGGTCTTGACCTGGAGAACATGACACGGCCCGGCCTCAATAACGGTTACCGGAACCACCTGTCCATCCTGCTGAAATATCTGCGTCATTCCGACCTTTCGGCCGAGTATACCTTTTCTCATGGTCAAATTCCGTCATCGCTTGCGTTGCGGGACTCACAAACCTCACCGAACAAGCGTTCGGCTCTGCGTCTACTCGACGCAAGTTCGCGGTTACCCACAAGGCTTCCGAACCATACTAAGGAAACCCTTTAAGTGAAAAATACAACCCCTACCGAGACGTCGCCTTGATTTTAATGTCGACGCCTGCCGGAAGGCTCAATTTGTTAAGAGCCTCAATCGTTCGAGCCGTGGCTTGTTTAATGTCGATCAAACGCTTGTGCGTTCGGATCTCAAACTGTTGACGAGCTTTCTTGTCGATGTGAGGACCAGACAGCACGGTGTACCGCTCAATTCGAGTTGGCAACGGAATCGGCCCATGCACTTCCGAATGAGTTCTCTTGGCCGTCTCTACGATCTCGGACGCACTTTGGTCGAGAACCGAATGGTCGTATGCTTCCATTCGAATACGGATGACTTCGTGCGATCCTGACACTGTCTTTTCCCCTAACACTCCAACCCGAGAACGCTTCGCACGCACAACCTTTCGACGAGCGACGCAACATAAACAAAGCCCACGTCAAACGCGGGATGCGAAAGAATAGGGGTAGGTCCAGGGATCGTCAACCGCAAATCAAGATTTTCGAGATCAAGGCAAAAAGCTCCTCTTTTTCTGTGGGGGATCTCAAGCCAACGCTAATCAGGGTTCAA
>JBILVV010000315.1:0-6012 GCA_044370255.1 Pirellula sp. | reverse complement strand
GTCAGCGAGCAGTCCTGCGACAGGGCGATCGGTCTCGTCGGCGAACTGTTGATGGTTGCCCGCAATGTCGACATGGCCATCCCATGAGCGTTCGTTTTCCATGCCACCCGAATAGATCTGCACAAACCGAACACCGCGCTCCAAGAATCGACGCGTCATCAAGCATTGCCGCGCGAAATGATCGCACTTGGGATCCCCGACTCCATACAAGGCGTGAATCGATTCCGGTTCGTCCGAGATGTCGAGCGTTTCCGGCGCCCGGCTTTGCATTCGAAACGCGAGTTCAAAGCTCTCGATGCGAGCCGCCAGTTCGTTTTCGTTGGCGTGGTTTTCCAAATGCATTCGATTGAATTGAGCCAACGAGTCCAACTGTTGCCTTTGGATAGATGTCGTCAGATTGCTGGGCAACTTGAGGTTTTCGATCGCATCGCCTGTCGGCTTCAGGTAGGTTCCTTGATAGACTCCGGGCAAGAACCCTGCCGACCAGTTGGCTGCGTGACCTTTCGGAAGCCCTCTTCCCTTCGGATCGCTCATGACGACGAACGCGGGAAGATCTTGGCTTTCGCTCCCGAGTCCGTAAGCTACCCACGAACCAACGCAGGGAAACCCCATGCGAGCCATTCCCGTATTCATCGCGAAGAGTGCGGGAGAATGGTTGTTGGATTCCGTATAACCCGAGTGGATGAACGCCATTTTATCGACGTGTTCACCCAGATGCGGAAAGATCGAAGACACCATCTTGCCGCATTGGCCGCGCGGAGTGAACTCGAACGGAGACTTCATCAGGTTTCCCACAGCGTTGCGGAAGAAACCGGTGGTATCGGAAAACGAAGCGTCAAATTCCTTGATCGATTTGCCGTCCGCTCGCACCAGTCCTGGTTTGTAATCCCACGTATCAACTTGACTGGGCCCGCCGTTGACAAAGATCCAGACCACTCGTTTTGCCTTGGCAGGAAAATGGGGCTCGCGTGGCGACAATGGACTTTGCGATCGATCCCCCAAACCATCGGCAAATGCGCGCGATGACAGCCCGCTTTCTGCGAGAAGGGTGCTGAGCCCGAGCCATCCGAAACCGCAGCCCGCATGCTGCAGCCATCGCCGCCTTGCCTGAATATGGGTTAGATCGCGAGTCGCAGTCTTATCAGTCGACATAGATAAACTCATTGCAGCAGAGGAGGATTTGACAGAAATCAGCGATCGCCATTTTCTCGGGTGAGCCCGACGATTGCTCTCGGCGCATCTGCTCGGCACTGGCAATGAATCGCAGCGCGCCTTCACGTTCCGACTCCGTTGGCATGCGTGATAAAATGCGCAAAAAGATCGAGTCGAGTTGCTTTGCACCGAGCGGATTCGGCATTGAATTCGCAATCGATTCGGCCGCCGATCGCGATATCGGGTGGTTCATGAGCGCAAGAGCTTGCGGGGCGATGGTGGTCGACTGGCGCTGGCCGATGCTGACCAAATGCTCGGGCCAATCAAAGAGCATCATCATCGAAATCAGTTGACTCCGTTTGATGAAGAAATAAATGCTGCGTCGTTTCATGTTGGCATCCAGCGTTCCCGGACCATACATCGTTCGATCCATCATGCCCGAAACAGCGAGAAGCGAATCGCGAACGGCCTCCGCTTCGAGTCTACGCGGTGGACGATACCACCACAGTTGATTGTCGGGGTCGCTCGTCATGCGAGGATCACTGGCCGATCGATTCCCCTGCATGTAGGTTTCGCTGGTCATGATCCGTTTGTGCAACGGTTTCAGTTTCCAGTCATGATGGACCAAGTCTTGTGCCAGCCACTCGAGCAGTTCCGGATGCGTAGGTGTTTGCCCTGTGGAGCCGAAGTCATTGGGCGTTGCGACCAAACCGCGTCCGAAGTGATGCTGCCAAAGTCGATTCACGATGACCCGTGCGACCAAGGCACCCGAACCTGCTTCCGTATCAGTGAGCCACTTCGCGAGAGCAGCTCGTCGATAACTGGATTTCGGGTTTCTCTTTTCGAGCGTCTCCCATTGCAGATCGCTGCTCCTATCCTGCTGACGCACGAAGACGCGAGGAATACCCGGCGTCACCACGGAAACTTTTTGCTCGACATCCCCGCGACGAAGCAAATGGGTCTCGGGATAAAAGTGGGGGTAACCTCGATCATCGGCGTGATGAGGGACATGCCGCTCCCCTTCGGTGGTCACTAGGATTTTGGTAAGACGCAGCGGAGGCCCATCCTTTTCGAGTTTCGCCCGACGCGATTGAAGGTCTTTCCAAGTCGAAGAAGTCGTTTTGTACCATGCGATCGCGAGTGTCCATGCTTCGCTAGAGCGAATCGCCTCGCTCGGTTCATCGGAATCGCTTATCGCTTTGGCAAGAGACTCGATCGCTTCGACAATGTCGCTCGGCGGATCATTGCTACCGACTTCCACCGGTGGCATCGACTGATTTGAAATCGAGAATCGCACGCGTCCGATCGAGTGTTTTGGATTGGGATGATGAAATCGCAGCGTGAACCGCACGCGATCTCCAGGTAGGGAATTGAGGGGTGAGGTCAGATGAAACACCGCAGCTTGACTCTTGCCGATTTGACCATCGACTGCCCAACCGGAGACAAGGTCGGTATCGATCGATGCTGCCACCGAGAGTGTGTCAGCGTTCTGTTGGTGCGTTGCTCGCGGTTGATCGAGCACAAGCGGAATCGCTTTGGGCTCGGTTTCTTTTGCAACGGAAGCCTCCGAGTAGCTTGGCAGATGCTCTACCACCAGGTTTCCAAGAGCAAAGTTTCCATTTCCTGCACGACCAGGTCCTTGACGAGGGAGCGAGGCATCTGCGAGGGCTTCGATCCGAATCGAAGACCATTCGCCTTCGGAGATGCGAGCGGTGAAGGTAATCGTGTCTTGGTTGGGAGCGTCGCCGATGGCTAGGTAGGAACCATCCGGTTGGGATTGGAACTGACTTCCCGCACTCGCCTGAATTTCGCCGCTCAGGATTCGCCATGGAGAAACCGTGCGAGAAGATGCAGTGCTATCATCGACTGTGCGATTGTTGTCTTGGGAACGTACATCGCGGAGCATCCGCGTGAACTCTGTCGCCAGTCCGGTCGCCTCGAAACGCGCGATATCTTGGCGGACCTGCTCGAGATCGGCTCCGTATTGTGCCTTGATCTTTTCATTTTCGTCGGGGTGCAGGTCGAATGTTTTCTCCGAACGGATGACCGATGTGAACGCAGACGCGAACCGATAGTAATCTTCGCTTGAGATCGGATCAAATTTATGATCGTGGCATCGCGCACATCCGATCGACAGTCCGAGGAAAGCGACACCTGTTGTTGCCGTCATATCGTCGAGTTCGTTATATCGTGTCGATTCAAATTCTCGTTCGGTCAACTGGGTTGGAAAAGCTCCTGCGCCCAGAAAGCCGGTCGCCATCCATGCCAAAGGATCGTTGGGTGCGAGTTCATCACCAGCGATCTGCCATTGCGCGAACTGATCGAACGGCATGTCGCTGTTGAAGGCTCGAATGAGAAAATCGCGATAGTGAAAAGCGTTCGGTCGATCGTAATCTTGTTCGTAGCCAAACGACTCCGCGAATCGTGCGACATCCATCCAGTGACGGGCCCAACGCTCACCGTACTCGGGACGGGCAAGCAATCGGTCGATCAGTTCGGACCAGGCTCCTGCGGATAGTGAGCCCGACTCTCCCGAGGACACCTGGAGTGACTGAACGGCTTGCTCGAGTTCCTCTGGCGTTGGCGGGATACCCAAGAGATCGAACCAAGCGCGGCGGACCAAGACTCTCGCGTCTGCGACTGGTGACGGACGAAGTTGTTTCTTCGCGAGCGAGTCATGGATGAAGGCATCAATCGGATGCGAGTCGCTCGGAGGTTGGATCGATTGCAAAGGTTGCAACGACCAAAACTGACGGCCCGCTTCCAAGTCCATCGCACGTTGCTTGATCGGTTGGGCATCAAGCCGTGGATCGACCGCTCCGTCTTCAATCCAGCGTTCGAAGTCATCGATGACACTCTGCGGGAGTTTGCCTGCGGGAGGCATCTCATAGTCTTCGTAGCGCAAGGCTTTCAGAATCAGGCTCTCATGCTTCTGACCGGCAACGAGCGATGGCCCCGAGTCGCCACCTCGAAGCATGCCATCTCGGCTATCGAGGAGAAGACTTCCTTTGAGTTTCCCTTGGGTTACGGCATCTCGAGAATGACAGCCGTAGCAATGTTCGACCAACACAGGGCGAATTTTGTTCTCAAAAAACGCGAGCTGGTCCGGCGTGGGCTGGATATTGTCGTCCACAGGGGCTTGAGCAAGTGCCAACACATTGCCGATCGATATCCAAATAGATCCCAGGGCAAACGCGATGCACAGTTGGGAACGAACCTTCATGGTCATAACAATCGGAGAGGAAAGAGTCTCAAGGAAAGCGATCAACAAACGAGTTATCTACAGGATAACGACGACCATCACCGAGTGGCCGCAAAAAAATTCACCATTTCAAGCGGCGCCGATCCGCCACTTCGGTGCATGGCTTTGTTCTGGCTGTTCTCTCGTACTCGTACTCGTACTCAGCATCGCAGTACTCGTACTCGCTTGACACGCTGATGGATTGTAGCATTCCGCGCTGCTCGATGCACGGATTCGCTTCGAACTCGCGATGGCATGGACGGAGGAAGAGCGAAACCAAGGCCCCCGGAATCAGTAAGCGCGGGTTGTCCGGCGCTCAGGGGATCCGCCGTCAGATCCGATCGAGTACGAGTACGAGTACCGTCCGCTGCGACGGACTGAGTACGATTACGATGGGGATCCGACAGCCTGTGGGCCAGAACGAATCGTTGCTCCCATTGCGGTTATTTTCCAAGGGAATCGTTCCCTGAACCGCTTGGATTGCGGGAAAGATGCTGGCAAGTACAATTCACGGCGACATTGGCGCCCCGCATGCCGCGTCCTAGACCCTGGGTGGCACGCCCTGAAGCTTTGCTGGGTGGCACGCCCTGAGGCTTTGCGAAGGGCGTGGCGAACCGTTAAGATCCCAATGGTTTTGTGAGTAACGAAGCAATGCAATTCCCGCTTGTGTGCCCAGCCAGAAATGGGCAAACTCAGAAAGGTTCCCGGGGCTGATGCCGATCGATCCCGCTCGAACGCAATACTATCGGCGAGCTAGGTTCACAACCCGCTTGCCGACCTACTACACATACTCCAGAAGTCACTTCTGGCTCATCGAAATCGAGCCTGGCTTGTGGCGCGTTGGCTTGACACACTTTGCAACCAGGATGCTCGGCGATTTCGTCGAGTGTGAATTTCAGGTCGCCACCGATGAACAGGTGCAACTCGGTCAAACTATCGGATGGGTCGAAGGTTTCAAAGCAGTAGCCGATATCTTTTGTGTGGTCGAGGGAAACTTCGTCACCTTTAACAGTGAACTGAACACCAAGCCTGAGTTGGTCGACAAAGACGCTTACGACCGGGGTTGGTTGTTCCAAGTTCGGGGCAAACCCGATCCGACCTGCGTGGATTGCGCGGGCTATGTATTTCTCTTGGACCGCGCGGTGGATCGGATCCTGAGTCAGCAAGGCGAAGGAGACATCAAGCCACACAACGACTCCGAACATGATAGCCCCGATCATGACAACTCAGACAGTCTACCGGACGAAGCCTGGGAAAAGAAAAACGGAAAACGGACATGTTGAAAACGAATTACATTCTGGTCGGCGGATTCCTCGGCGCAGGCAAGACGACAACTATTCTGAAAATAGCAGAGATTTTGAATGGTAGAGGATTGCGTGTGGGGTTGATCACCAACGATCAGAGTCAGGGGCTGGTCGATACCGTGATGCTTGCCACGCATGGGTTTCCAACCGAGGAGGTGACCGGTGGTTGCTTCTGTTGCCGGTTCAACAGTCTCGTCGAGGCGAGCGATCGGCTCGAGAGCGACATCTGCCCGGATGTGTTTCTGGCCGAGCCGGTCGGGAGTTGCACGGATCTGTTTGCAACCGTAGTTCTCCCGCTTCGTAAAATGTACGGAG
>JBILVV010000314.1:0-6035 GCA_044370255.1 Pirellula sp. | reverse complement strand
CTCGGGCTGGCCGATCGTTGGGATCGCGTTTGCAAAATGTACGCCGAAGCCAACACACTCTTGGGAGATATCGTCAAGGTGACACCGACTAGCAAAGCGGTCGGCGACTTGGCCCTGTTCATGGTGGCTAACGATCTTTCTCCCGAAGACGTCGCGCAAGGCAAACGAGAACTGGCTTATCCGGGTTCCGTGTTGGATCTGGTCGGCGGGATGATGGGACAACCGCCCGGCGGCTTCCCAGAGCAAGTCAAGCGAGCCATCCTCAAGAACAATCCCGAGGTCACCAACCGACCTGGCGAAACACTTCAGAATCACAACTTCGAGGAAACCGCATCCAAGCTCGAGGCGAAGATGGGGCGCAAGCCGAGCATGCAGGATGTCGTCACCAGCGCTTTGTATCCGAAGGTCTTCGATGAATACGTCGCACATGTTCAAGAGTTTGGAGATGTCTCGCTCCTCCCAACCCCGATCTTTTTCTTTGGACCGTTCATCGGTGAAGAGTTCTCGGTCGATATCGAATCGGGTAAACGTTTGATCATCAAGTTCTTAGCCGTCGGCGAACCTCGTCCCGATGGCGTTCGCACCGTGTTCTTTGAACTCAACGGCCAGCCTCGCGAAGTCGAAATCGTCGATCGTTCGATCGAAACCAAAGCCGTGAAGCGTCTCAAGGCCGATCCAGCCGACCCAACTCAAATCGCTGCCGCGATGCCCGGCATGGTAATCGGCGTGGTTGTCACACAGGGGACTCGCGTCACTAAGGGGCAGAAGCTGCTCTCACTCGAAGCGATGAAGATGGAGACGGTGATCAACGCCGACCGGGACGGCGAGATCGCACAATTGCTCGTCCAATCCGGTAGCCAAGTCGAAGCCGGCGATCTGCTATTGGTCTTGAAGTAGTCGCATCGCTCCCTCGTATCGCGCCCAGGCGGAACTCTAATCTTAGCCGAGATGCGCAAGCATCCGGGTGGAACTGCTCGACACCCTGCAACGTTCACCCCACTTCCTACGATCGCCTGTTGGCATCCCGATCACGCCAAGATATCCAGTGCTGGTTTACCCGCCACATCCGTCAAACGAAAATCGCGACCTGCGTAGCGATAAGTCAATCGCTCATGATCTAAGCCGAGCAAATGCAGAATCGTGGCGTGCAAGTCGTTGACATGCATCTTGTTCTCGACCGCATAGTATCCGTAGTCGTCGGTCGCTCCGTAGGTATAGCCTCCCTTGACCCCCGCACCCGCCATCCACATGCAGAAGCCATGCGGATTATGATCGCGACCGTTCCCTTGCGACGTCGGAGTGCGGCCAAATTCGCCACCCCACAACACGAGCGTATCTTCAAGCAATCCACTGGCCGCTAAATCGGTGAGGAATCCGGCGATGGGCTTGTCGACCTCGGCAGCGTTCTTGGTATGTCCTTGATACAAATCGCTGTGCTGATCCCATTGCACTTCACTGTCGCTGTGGGTGACCTGTACGAAGCGAACGCCTCGCTCGAGAAACCTTCGTGCCATCAAGCATTGGCGGCCAAAGTTCTCGGTGATCGGATCATCGATCCCATACAACCGCAACGTCGCCTCGCTTTCGCCGGAGATGTCTTGAATTTCCGGCATCGACGACTGCATGCGGTAGGCTAACTCGAACGAGCCGAGCCGACCCTCGAGCGATGCCTCAAGCGGATTTGCCCGGGCATACTCATCGTTCATGCGAGCGAGCAGATCCATCTGTGATCGCTGATCGGCCAGGTTTCGGCGTTTGGGAACGATGTGATTGACGGCGGCTTGCGAGGCAGGAAGGCTGGCATTGCCGATCGGTGTCCCCTGGCAGTAAGTAGGCAGGAACGCGGCTCCCCAATTGTTCACGCCGCCATGCGCTAACGTCGGACAAATGGTCACGAACGCAGGGAGGTCTTGATTCTCGGTCCCCAAGCCATAGGTCACCCAAGCGCCAAGACTTGGACGAACGAATTGATCGCTACCGGTATGGATCTTTAAAAGCGCGCCACCGTGCGCGGGATTGCTACCGTAAAGCGAGCGAAGCACACACAATCGATCGGCATGCTTGGCGACGTTTGGGAACAGTTCGCTGACACTCAGTCCGCTCTGTCCATGCTGATGAAATCTCCAGGGACTCTTGAGCAGATTCCCTTGCTGCGCAAAAACAACACGCGGTAATTCAAACGGAGGGGGCTTGCCATCGTCTCGCTGCAGTAGCGGTTTGGGGTCGAACGTATCGACGTGCGACGGGCCACCCTTCATGAACATGAATACGATCCGCTTGGCATGCGGAGAAAAATGGGGCTGGCGAGGTGCCAAGGGGTTCGATCCTTGCTGACGGCCCTCTTCGGCCGATGCACTGTGCAACATCGAGTGAAATGCCAGACCGCCGAAACCCAGCGCTGTGTTCTTCAGCCATCGTCGCCGGGCAACGACCTGTTGTATCTCGTGCGGATGACGATTTTCAAACATGCGGTCTCTCACTGGATGTAAAAGAACTCGTTGCAGATCAGCAGATTGTGCGCGAGCATCTCCCACCTAGTTGTCGATAGAGAGCTTGTTGTCGATGGGGAGGTTGCTGATGTGGGATCGACTACAGGTACTGAGGGTTCGCTCACGAATCGCAGATAAACTTCCCGCTCCCGTTCGTTCGGGGGCCGGCCAACGGTTTGCATCATCAACCAATCGATACGATCGGCAGGGAGGCTCGCTGCCTGTTCGCTTTGACGTGCCAGCGTGCTGGCAGCATCCAGTACCCAATCGGCATTCATCAGAAGCAACGCTTGAGGTGCCACCGTAGTCGTTTGACGATCTCCGCCAGGCATCGTTGGATCAGGAAAATCAAATTGCTCGAGCAATGTGAACAAGTGATTGCGGATCACTGGCAGAAAGACCGTGCGCCGTACACTCTCGTAACGGGTATGATCGATCGATGTGTGATCAAATACGAATTGCCGATTGCGGAGCGGGACCGATTTGCCCCCCATTTGCAAATCCAATACCCCGGCGCATGCCAGGATGGAATCCCTCGCTTGTTCTGCATCCATGCGCTGCATGCGGAATCGCCAAAGAAGAGTATTCTCGGGATCGACCGTGAGTGCCCGCACCGGCCATTCATGATGCGACTGCATTTGGTATGTACTCGAAGTCAGGATCAACCGATTGAGTTCCTTGATCGACCAACCCGACTCGATGAACCAACGGGCGAGGTAATCGAGCAGTTCCGGATGCGAGGGTCGGTCTCCGAGTTGGCCAAAATTTTCAGTCGAAGCGACCAAGCCGCGTCCGAAATGCCAACGCCACACGCGATTGACGATAACCCGTGCGGTCAAGGGATGTTCGGGACTGGCCAACCATCGGGCCAATTCGAGTCGACCACTACCTCGCCGCGAAAAGATCGGTTTGCGATGCGGATCGCGCATCACTTCAGGAAATCCTTTATCGATCCGTTCTCCCAGTTGGCGGTGGCTTCCACGGATATGAAGCGGGATACCGTCCACGACATCGCGATCGGCAACTCCCATGACCGAGGTGGTATCGGGAGCGGCGCTTTCAAAGATCCTTGCCTCGTCGGCTAAGGCATGAAGCTTGGCGATCGTTTCCTCGTCGAGGGCATGTTCCATCTTGGCAGGGATCGCGAGAAAGCCGCCTGGTTCCTGCAGTGCTAAGCGGACCGACTCCATGGCTGCGTCCGGTAGCTTCGACGTATTGGAATCCGCTTTCTTGGCTTCATCCCAGGCCGTCTTCACGGAGTTGAAGAGCGTTTCATAATGGCGGCGGATGCCATCGATATCTCCTTGAGCAGCCATCGCATGCCAAGGTTCAAATATTGGATCCTCGCGATGGAACTCGAGATGCTTTCGACAATGGCTCAGAACTCGCGGATGGAGTCCCTCTCCTTTGCCCGCTTCGCTCCACTGAGTCAGTGTCGCCTCGGGCGGAAGCATCGCCGCGATCGCGAGATACGATGCCGCCTGTGAACGGACGCGATCGCGAAGCTGCTGCATGGCAGCTCCCTTGGCAGAGTTAAATGCCCCCTGCTTCTTGGCGATATCGGCATCCACTTGCTTGAGTTTCTCTCGCTCTTCATTGGTCGCATACGAAACTTCGTTCCAATGCTTGATCGCGCCGAAGTTCGTATCGCCGAACGTTTTGGTCCCCTTGAAGATCGCGGCCATCGCATAATAGTCCCGCTGCTTGATCGGATCGAATTTATGATCGTGGCAACGGGCACAACCGAGCGTCATCCCCATGAACGACTTGCCGAGCGAGTCGAGCTGTTCGTCGATGGTATCCATCACTAGTTTTTCGCGATCGGGCTCGGCTAATACCTTGGCACCCAGAACGAGGAATCCTGTGCCGGTGGTCGATTCGCGATCGGCATCGGGCAACAGGTCCCCTGCGATCTGCTCCTCGACGAATCGATCGAACGGTTTATCGGCATTGAAGGATCCGATCACGTAATCGCGATATCGCCATGCGTTTCCATAAGCGATGTTCTCATCGAGTCCATTGGAGTCCGCATACCTTGCCACGTCGAGCCAATGCCTGCCGAATCGAACGCCGTACTGTGGAGAACTCATGCATCGATCGATCGCACGCTCATGAGCCCCCGGTGCAGTGTCTTGTTCAAAGAGTTGCCATTCTTCGACGGTTGGCGGAACTCCGGTCAGATTCAGCCACAATCTGCGAAGCCAATCGCGCCGCGAGGCAGGAGGGGCGGGTATCAATCCTTGGCTTTCCAGTTTCGCCAGGATGAATGAGTCGATCGGATTGCTTACCCAATCAGCATATTCAACGGTTGGGATCGCGGGATCGCTCAGGGGCAGCATCGACCAGAATGCGCGGCCCGCATCGATGCTCATTCCGGTCAACGGAGCAGGAGTGTCAGAAACCGGTTCGCGAGGGTCGAAGGCTCCGGCGGCAACCCATTGCTCCAGAGTCGCAATCTCGTCGTCGGGCAAGCGGCCCGAAGGAGGCATTTGTAGATCGGCGTTGGTGTAGCGAACTGCCCGGATCATCAGGCTCGCGTCGGGTTCCCCTTCGACAATCGCGGGACCTGTATCGCCACCGCGCCGAACTCGATCCCGATCATCGAACCGCAGGCCGCCGTTGCTTTCCGAGCCGGAGTGGCATTCGTAACAACGTTCGACCAAAATCGGGCGAATCTTCTTTTCGAAAAACTCAACTTGCTCAGTAGATAGTGCAGCGGGGGTCGCGTTGTCTTGGGCTGAGGCGATGTGACTGGGAATCAGTCCGAAGAGCGTCGTGAGTGATACGACCCACTGCAATAACCAGCCTCGCGTCACAAAACGCGCCTGGGTTGCTGCTCGCAGTGGGTATCGAAGCATGATGGTGCGAACGTTCGGGGGTAGTGGCGAAACGTCTCATGGAAGGTGGGATCGTTACTCTATTGTAACGCGCAAACAGCGCCTGTCATATTTCCTCGACAGGCTGAGCCCCTCGTTGGCGAGAGAGCTGGAGAATCGTGCTCTCCGAGTCCGTATCGGGCATCGGGTAGGATACCAATCGCCGGAGATCGACCCCTTTGAGCAACCCGCGATGACGCGCTTCTCCCCGCTCCTCAACCCATTTGGGCCCTTTGATAGCAAGCAGACGCCCGATTTTATGCCAATCTTCCTTGAGCCAACCGCACAGGCGAGCCAATGGACCGACCGCTCGAGCCACCAACGAATCGTAGCGGAAATCTTCGAGCACTTTGGTTACACTCTGAGGATAGACCGGCACCTTCAAGCCCAAGTCATCCACGATTTGTTGAGTGACTTTGGCTTTCTTCGCAACGCTGTCACACAGTGTCATTTGGATATCCGGTCGCAGGATCGCGAGCAAAATGCCAGGAACTCCGCCTCCGGTTCCGATATCGAGAACCTCTTCGTTCTGAGCCAGGTGGCTTGCGAGCATGACACTGTCGAGCAAGTCCCGTTTGACAAATCGATCCGGATCGGTGTGTCGGGTCAGATTGATTTTTTCGTTCCAATCCCAGACCAAAAGGCAGTATTTAGCCAACTGCGGCCATGC
>JBILVV010000313.1:0-6058 GCA_044370255.1 Pirellula sp. | reverse complement strand
GGCCGATGATCGCATTGCACCAGTCGGAGACATAAAGCGCGCCATCGCCACCCACTTCGACATCGCTCGGTCGAAAGTTGGGGTCGCTGGAAACGAGAATCGGTTCGATTTCGGTTGCGGTAATATCAGCACCGTTGTATTCGACGCGATGCTGCAACACCCCGAGAAAGCCGATGCAATTGCAAAGCAAGAAGTTGCCTTGGTTCGCTTCGGGGAAGTGGCTGCTGGACAGAATACCATTGGCAGCCACCGGCCGCACACGCATCTTGAACCATTGCTTGTTACCGAGCCCTTTACCGATGTTCACATACGAACCGGTCCCGCTGGTCCCATCATTGGCAAATTGATAACCCCATTGATCGAACACATCGCCGTGCGGGTTGGGACCGATTGGGAAATGGAATTCCATTTCGAAGGTGCGTGGGTTGAAACGATGGACTCCGCTTTGCTCGGATCGGACAGTGCGCGTCGGGGTTTCCATGACCGATACATTGAAGATCCCTCGAGACCAATAGACCCAGCCATCTGGGCCGAGCAACATGGCGTTGGCGGAGTGGTGCGAGTCGGCGCTGCAGACACCCTGCAGCATCCGAACCTTGAGATCCGCCTTGTCATCGCCGTCGGTATCTTTCAAGAACCAAATCTCTGGCAGAGCCGCTACCAACATGCCACCATTCCAAAATTCCATGCCGGTGACACTGTTGAGTTCATCGGCGAACGTTACGCATCGATCGGCGACACCATCCCCGTTGTCATCGGGTAGGCAGATGATTTTGTCGCGGCGCGGTTCGACCGGATTCCAGTGGGGATACGACGGCCAAACCGACACGAACAAACGCCCGTCGGGATCGACCGCCATCTGGACCGGATTGATCAACTCAGGGAACATCTCTTCCGAAGCGAACAGATTGACTTGCATCCCCTCGGCGATCTTCATCTTGCCGATCGCTTCTTTGCCCCCTAGATATTCATGGCCGCCGTCGGCAAGCTTGCCCGGGATATTGGTGCGAACGGTCAATTCCTCAGGGAGGTTATTGTCGGAGACTTCGTAGTTTCCGCCGCGAGCAACCTTCCACACTCCGCGATCGCGGTTGGCAGTTTTGACATCGAAAATTTCCATCTCGCGCATCATCACATCGGCATTCGACTGTCCAAACCATGCGAGTTTCGAGCGACCGCCGAAGACGTTGTAGCCATCGACGACTCGATATCGGCTGAACCAGTAATAGTTCTTGTCCAAGATCGCCTGTCTGAGTTCCTCCAATTTTCCAAGATCGCTAGGAAGTTTCGCCTCCGGCATCAACTCGGGCAAGATCGCTCGCGACAGTTCCTTTTCGCCGTCATCGGTCAAATGGATCCCGTTCATGGTAAGGGGAGTCTTCGATGACTCATACAATCGTTGCGAAGCTTTGAACAAGTCGATGAACCGAACCTGCTTCTGCTGGCACACTTCACGCATAGCCTGTGTGTAGAGAGCAAGCTTCGGGTTGTTTGCTGACCCATCCGGCAAGTGTGGGCTCTTCAAATCCTCGTGGGCGATCGGAGAGAAGAACACCAATTGCGGATGAGACTCGCCGTCGTATTTTTGGGACCGCATGCCATCGATGACTTCGGCCAGATCACGTCGGAAGGAATCCAAGCCTGCTTCGCCGCGCAACGCTTCGTTGTATCCAAAGAAACAGAAAACGACGTTGGCTCGAACTTTGGTGAGCCATTCATCGGGGCTGCCGAAATTCTCTTCACGCGATCGGACTTTGAGTTCGTCACCGGGATAGCCGAGATTGCGAAACGTGAGGTCGTGTTCTGGCAGTTGGGACACCAGATAGGTTTCCAACCAACTTGAATGCTGCATGCGGTCGGCAGTCGTGTTGCCGATGATGGCGATTCGATCTCCTCGCTTGAGTTGGAATGGAGGTGCTTGAGCCTCGGACGACAGAGAGGGAAGAATCAGTCCAACGAACAACGCAAGGCAAAAAGCGAGGTGACGAATCATGCTGGTCCATTGAGGATGGGAGTTGCGATCGCACGGCTAGGTAAGCCGGGGCTACGATCGTCGAGAGGCGGGATAAACACTCCATCTATTGTAGAGAAGCCTTGCCGCCGCGGGAACAAGGCGTTGCCCAGTGCGTCTGGGCGAATCGAGAGGGAGGATCCACAAAAGCCGAAGATCGCGAGCTATCGGGGTGAACCGAGGCAAACATTGTATGGTGGTCGGTGATTCCAACCCGGATGCATGCGCATTCCGGCTAACATTGGCAAATGATTGATGGCTGGCAGCGACGTCCCCCTTTATTTTTGGCATTCCCGGCAGTTGGAATTTGGGATGACGGTGCCGCCGTAGGGGGCACCGGTGGCGGCGGGGTACGGATTTGCTGCAGGTGCGGCATAGGTAGCGGCCGGTGAACTCGCAGGAACCATCCCCGACGCAGGATAAACCGCACCTGTTGGAACGGGAGCGAGCCCCGTTGGAGGAACACCGTAGCTCGGAGGCAGAACCATCGGCGAATAAACACCGGGTCTCTGCTGGGCAAAATGACACATCCCCCAGTTATCGCACTTCCATTGCTCCATTTGCTGCATGCATTGACAACCTGAAGTGGAAGCAACCGATACCAGCGCGAACATGAAAACCAAGACTCTCATGATTTACCGAAGCAGCGTTTGAGTGGAAGATGCTCAAAGAAACTGCGGGATTATGGACTCCGCTTGCCCCTTAAGTTTACTCAAACATCACGCTTTGCCCGAAAAGCATGATTCGAGCAATCGATCGTACCGATTGTTTGGGTCAAGCAATGTAATCGGTGTTTGTGTCAAACAACGCAAGCCGTACAGGGACAAAGCCTATTGCTTATCCGAAAGCTACCAGCAGCCTTGGCGTTAGCCGCAGTTTTTTCGACTTTCCGGACATGCCCCTAGCCTGCGGTGGGCGGAGGGGGAAGTTGCAGAGCGTTCGAGCGAGGTGCCATCGATTGCTCGTAATGCTTTAGTAGCCCGTACACCGATTGGAATTCAGGGCGAGAGGACAAGGACGTGAACCTCGGGTCGCGCGCTACGGAGTCATAGCGAGCAACCACTTCACGAATTGCGGTCGGGTCAGGAGAAGCACCTCCGATGAACATCCAAGCTGGCAATCCGAGATAGTTCTTCCACGACTCGTCCAAAAGGTCGAACAGTCGGGGAGCAAGTTGCACCAACTGGCCTCGCACGGCCTCCGACTCACTCGTTCCGACTTGCTGCGCCGATGCCAGGCTCGATGCAGTCCCGTTCGCGATAGTTTCAGCGTACTTGGCAACCGATTCAGTCAGTTGCTGGGCTGCGGGTGGAACAACTGGAGTTTGTTGCAAATTGGTAATTCCGTAATACGAACCGGTAGCCATGCGATCGACTTGAAGGACCGAGCCGTCGATTGCCACGCCTGCGAACAAGCCTCTGCTGCGCGAATAGGTGTAGATTTCCGCTTGCAATTGACCATCGGTGGCGATGCCACCTTCGCGACCGATAGGGCCTGCTGCCGCCGCGGCATCGGCGCCGAGAGTCAGCTTGCCGTTGAGAACCCCTTGGATGCTTCGAGGTGACTTGAACACCAAGATGATATCAGAGGATTGCACCCCAGCCTGCCAACCGACATTTCCGCCCGTGAGGGTGATGAACACGGGAGCATGCCAACTGCCGTTTGGATCGCGGATCAACAGAACGCCGCGGCCGAATCGAGCTCCGACAATGAAGCCACCCTTCACAACATTCGGGATGATGGCGACCCCATATGCGTCGGTCAGCAGTGCCTGCGGGATCCTGGCCAAAGCCTTTTCCATCGTTTCGTCGAGCAGTTGTTTCGACTGCGATACCGATTGCTCCTGCCAAGTTTGACCCGAGCATGAGCCGACCGACTGATCGAGCAGGACCGTCACTAACAACGCGATTATCAGAGTTCGAACGATGGAAATCCAATGCATGATGCTTCTCTCCTTGAAAAGGCACCATACAAAGAATAGGGAATCTAGGTAAAGACCACTTGGAAAAATCGGTACGGAGAAAATCGGTACCATGCACGCAACTGTAACGCCGTGTTATCCCGAAATACCCGCAATCCTGGTGGGACGACTGGTTCGAGACGCGAACACACGTTGCGTCCGAGTGGCAAGTGAGATCGCGGCAAGCCTTATTGTTGTAGATTCCAAAGGTGAAGCCGCTACGCGTTTCTATGAAAAGTTCGGGTTTATGTTCTCTGATTCCAAGGTTGCGAATAATCAGTCCGCCGATTTCCTTATTGCGTTTGATGCACGCTACTTTACCGAGATGCCATCGTTACCGAAGACCATGGTTTTGGGCGTTGCGATGGAATGCTGCTGCCATGGGGGCAGCTTGTCACCGCTCGGCTTTCCGTCCCGCATGAACGCAACCCAATACTCCATCATGGACTCGCTGATTTTTCGGCCTTGTTCGGAATCCTCGACGGGTTGGGAGTCATCCTCCCGCCCACTTCTTGTCGGACGGTCTCCACCGCCCCCACTACCTCGACGGGATCGCGCAGCGTTGTTGGCGACCTGTTCATTTCGAAAACCATATTGTGAGGCAATGGATTGACCAATGGTTCCAAAGGCATAGGCGACACTTTCGCCGTGCTGGGCCGCAAAGCGACTGGATCGCGACTGAGGAGGAACGTAAGTCAATTGAAACATCCACACCGGTTGCCCAGCGCGGACCATATCGTCCGCGAGCTTGCGTTGAAACCCAAACGCGCCTCCCGTTGCTACTTCGTCACCCAATCGCCGCGCCCCCGACTCGCCGTTCGCTGAGCCGATCAGAACGGGAATCTTCACTTGCTTGCCTTGAGCAAAGGTGTCTGCGGGATAATCCGTTACCAGTCGTCCATCGATGATCGGTTTGACGGGTAGATTCAATTCGCGAATCGCGCCCACTCCGACTGCTATGTCACCGGCCGCGGCTCGCCGCAAGTCTGCGCTGGTCGCTTGCGCTCCGAGCCCAAGGCGCTCCGACAAACGCAGTCCTGCGGCTTCCGCCTCGGAAAGAGTTTGAATGTTTTGAATACCACCACTACTGTGAATAATCGCTTTGTGGAATAGCCCCTGCGCTTGAGGTATCCCCATCAAGAACAGGCAACTCGTGCCTCCGGCGGAAGAGCCTGAGATCGTAATGTTTCCTGGATTACCTCCGAATGCTGCAATATTGTCTCGCGTCCAACGGAGGGCCGCCATCATGTCGAGCAAGCAGTAGTTGCCCAGCGGTTCATCGGGTTTGCTCTCAGCGGTCAATGCTGGGTGCGCAAAAAGTCCGAGAGGACCGAGCCGGTAGTTGATCGAAATCACAACGGCGCCCCGTTTTGCTAATTCGGTACCATCGTATCGGGGTTGTGCACCGGAGCCTTGGATGAATGCACCGCCATGTATCCAGAACAAAACGGGCAATTTCGAATCTGCCGTCGCGTTGTTCGGAGTCCAGATATTGAGGAAGAGGCAATCCTCGCTTTGAGAACTGCGCGGGGTGAATGTCTCTCCTTGCAAGGCGGTGGCGCCGAACTGAGTTGCTTGTCGTACGCCACTCCATGCTTGCGGGGAACTGGGGGCTTGCCAACGGCGCTCTCCGGCAGGAGCCGCTGCATAGGGAACGCCTCGAAAGACACGAACCTCCTCTGCTTGGTGACCAACCAACTCTCCGCTTGCAATACGGATCGGTGACGTTTTGGTTGTATCGGCACCGTCCGGGGCCAGTTGTCGATTGGGGGGCATACCGCTGGTACCGCGGCTGGGGCGACTTGCACCGCCGCGAGCTCTCCGTGTATTTTTTTCCTTCGGCTCCTCCAAAGGCATCTCATTCGATTCGGCCACGTCTTCCCCTGGAGATGGCGGATCTGCGGTCGGTTGATTGTCCGGCGAAGGTTCAGCCTTCGTATCCTTGCGAGCGAACTGTGTCGTGAAGAACTCGATCATTGTGCGTCGCGCAGTCAACTCTTCCTCTGCTTCTTGCGGTGTCTTTTCGCCGCGTAGATCGCGTGCTGCGCTGACGGTGCGGGCCCAGTAAAAACCATGCGGGCTTTTCT
>JBILVV010000038.1:0-20380 GCA_044370255.1 Pirellula sp. | reverse complement strand
GATTCGCAACGCTTCGGCGTGGAAGTATACGCCGCGCTGAAGCGTGCAGGCATAAGAACGTTTGCGACCAAAAACCCGCTCGCACCGGATGCAAACCGTTATGCTCCCTATGTAGATGTTTGGTGCTCGCAGCCTTTCGCACTTTCGTTCGAAGCTGTCACATCTAGCAAGCATCACGAATACTGGAGCTATCCGAATCACAACACGGGCGAACTGAAGGATCGGGAAATCATGTGCCAAGGCGGCCGAATGACCTATGGATATGGTTTTTGGCGAAGCGGTTTTACGACGTTGATCCCGTGGCATTGGTCATGGGCATTAGAACCTGATCCATTCGATTATCTTCGCGGCAGCCAGGCCGGTTGTGGACAACGGATCGATCCACAGGGGAACGTGATCCCTGCTGTTTACTGGGAATGTTTCCGGGAAGGTTTCGACGATGGTCGTTATCTATACAGTTTGCAACAAGCGATATGGGAACGCGAAGGAGCAACGGATCCGCTGTGCCAAAAATTGAAAGATTCAGCGAAAGGCCTGTTGCAGCAGATCTGGAATTCGGTTGATGTACAGGATCGCTATCTCTCTGCGGGGATCTGGTCTCCACAAGAATTCGAAGCTCGACGATGGCAAATAGCGCTGTTAGTCGAGCAACTGCAAAAATTTCCAATCACTCGGCAAGGAGTCGCACCGTCGGTCTATGTGGAAAATGTCGCCTCTTCCGTTCGGAGTTCGAAAAGCGAAGACCAATTGAATAGAGATCGCGTCGAAATTATGGAACTTGCCGACAATGTTTCCAAATGGAATGCGGAATCCGATGAATCTGTGCTTCGGAAGCGTCAGTCCACTTCTGAGCAATCCGAACCTTTGAATTGGACTGTGTCCATTGATCATCAAAAAACCAGTGAGGCCGATGGCGATTACAAAACAGGATGGCCTCGCATTCGCCGCAATTTTGCTCGCGGCGAACTAGACTTTACCAAATACGACAGCTTTGAAATTGAATTGACGTTCGATTCCAGTCGCGACGAAGTACAGAATGACTCTACATTATTGGGCATATGCTTTTCTTCATTCAACATGCCGAAGCATCATGAATTCGAGTATGACCTCGGAGGATCTCAACGGCGGAGAACGCGTCTCGTCTTTCCCGTAAAAGAATTGATCGATGCCAGCGGACACGGACCGTCGCCCTGGAAATCGATCGACTATGTCCAATTATTTATTTCAGAAGCCAACTATTCAGATAAGACAAAACTTTCCTTCGATATCCATAACGTCAGGCTCTTGCGATTGAAAGAGCCGCAAATTGTTTCCATCGATTTGCCGCGCGTGATACTTTTACCGGCTCGATACCTCAACGTGCGGTGCGATCTGGTTGGAATCAGAACAGAAGATGAGACAACAGATCTTTTGACAGCTCGAGTGCTAGACAAAAGCGGTAATGCGATAACCGATGCGTCGACCGCAGTCGCTACAGTCAGTACCGTTGTACTCGATACGGCCGGTATGACTTCCGGCAATTATCAGTTGGAGTTTTCCATTCCAAGCCGTCATGGCAACTCCGTGAAAAAACGGCTGTCTTTTCAATGTGTGGATGGGCCCTCACAAGCAAAGTAGCAGATCGAAGATTGTTCTTCCTGGGAGTTGCAATTAGTCTGGAGATGTTGTGTCTTCGATTTAAGTTGGCTAGAGACTTGGCCAACTCGATGCCAATAACATGTGATTGGTCAGAGCCTTTGAGTACTTCCCAAGAAACCCTCGGTCCATTAACAGCCAATGCGGAGTGCGCGTTGACCGTGGTGCTTATCGGTCGCAACGAAGAGCAATTCATTGGCGGTGCGATCGAATCGGTCTTGGTGGCAAAGGATCGTGTTCCTACGTTAGAAATTATTTTTGTGGATTCGGCGTCTACTGATCGCAGTGTGGAAGTTGCCCGGCAATATCCCGTCCGAATTTTACAACTCAAGCCGGAGTGGCCGCGGTGTGTTGCTGCAGGTCGTTACATCGGTTATCTGCATTCCCATGGCAAGTATATCTTCTTTCAAGATGGCGATTCCAAGGTTGAAGCGGATTGGTTGATCAAGGCCATTGATTTCATGGAAGCGAATCAAGACTTTGGCGCGATCGCCGGCGTGCTGGATGAGGAGTACATTGATGCTGCTGGCAACTACCACGGGAGTGTTCCCAATGTGTTTCACCAAGATCTGACAAAGGAGGTTTGCGAAGTAAAGCACCTCGGGGGCATCGCTTTCTATCGACGGCAAGCTATGAAGATCGCTGGACCTGTCAATCCGCATCTGCCAACGGCCGAGGATCATGAACTCTGCATGCGAATTCGGAACTCAGGTTACAAATTGGCTCGCATTAGCGGCCGTATGGCGGTGAAGTTCACAGAGAATCGCAAGACACTTTATGAAATTATTCGCCGCAGCAGAACCAAAATGCTCGATTACGGAGCCGTGATTCGCTATGCCCAGCAGTATGGGTGTGCCTGGCAGTTTTCTATCGAATCGATGTCGTTCGTGCTCAGCTTTTGTCTTGTGTTTCTGCTCTTCCTGATCGCGTTACCATTGGCTGCCTACTTTGGGATTTTATGGCTGTGGGTGGTGTCCTCGCTAGCTCTCGCCGCACTCGTCATTTTTCGAAAACGTGGCGTGTATAATGCGACTCTCGCTATGGCAATGCGAGCCGTTATCGCCATTCGCAGCGTGATCTCCTACTGCAAAACCATACCGAAACGCATTGAGGAATACCCTACGGATGTTATTCAAATTCAATAATTGCTAGGCTTGACTGTGAGCTCCAACCAGCGTGGTTACTTGTTATGAAATTCGAAGAAATTTACGCGCGCGTTGGACATGTGCCTTATATATCGAAAGATCATGGAAGGTACCTGTACGATATGATTCTGGATCAGAAGCTCACCTCGATCCTGGAGCTTGGCATCGCGCATGGGACCGCAACCTGCTATATGGCGGCCGCTTTGCAGGAATTGGGTCAAGGTTCTATAACGGCTGTCGATTTAGTTGATGTTGATTTTCAACCGACCGCGGAAAGTCAGCTGAAGCAGAACGGACTGGAGGCCTATGTGAACATCCACCGTATGAAGTCCGGTTACACTTGGTTCCTACACGATGAAATCGCCCGACATACAAAAGAAGACCAATGTGCAGAAATTTATGATCTGTGCATTATCGATGGTCCCAAGAATTGGACGATTGACGGAGCCGCATTTTTTTTCGCAGACAAGTTATTGCGTAAGTATGGGTGGATGATTTTTGACGACTACGACTGGACTTACGCCTCAGTGCGTCGCGAAGGAGGAGTGACGGATGGAATCTCGCACCGAAGCATGTCCGAAGTGGAGTTGAAAACGCCGCAAATCCGGGAGGTATTCCAACTCCTTGTAAAGCAACATCCCAGCTATGGAGTCCTCACGGTCATGAACGAATCTTGGGGGATGGCTCAAAAGACAATGTCTGCGGAGAAAAAGTACACGGTCGCGTTTGAGCGAACGACCAAGGACTTACTTGCCAAAGTTTTGACAGGCTTTTATCGCAGGTTTCGATCCTAAAAGAGCGTCAACTCACTGTTCGGTGTCAATTAGATGTCAGTGAACGTCTAGTTCCTCACCTGTTCATCAGGCCTGAAGAGCCGACACAATACCTGCTCAACGAGGGGACGGTATCCTTTTCATGCAATTTAATGTGACGACATCCGTAGACATGCCAAGCCATACTACAAGCGTAGGCAGTATTGCGTTTCGGTTTTTAGCGCAATGCCGCCGAGAGATTCAACGCGTATTTCTCGTGATTGCTGCCAGCCCCTTAAGCTAGGTGGCCAAAAGTGTCAGTGGGCGCTTTAAAAAAGGGGCCACCTCTGAGCGCTTCTAAAGGGGCCAATTTGGTTGATGAGATGTTGCGCCTACGCTTTGGCCCCTTTGGGATTATTTTCGCTCGTTCCAAGACGGTAGCTCCGACCCGCGAGTTGGAACAGTTCCGATCGATGCAAGAATCGATCAAGGATTGCCGTTGCACTCGGGACATCCCCGATCAGTTTACCCCAGTCCTCCAAGGGACGATTGCTCGTCATCATGGTTGATTTGATCTCATGTCGCCGCATGACGATCTCAAAGAGGTATTCTCCTGACCTTTTCGGAAGCTGCTTCATTCCCATGTCGTCAATGATCAAGAGATCTGGCTTGAGGTATCGCTGCAGGATCCGCTCCTGGCCTTCCATGGCTTCGTCGTGAAGGAAGTCACGCACCGTATCGAAGATAGAACGATAATAGACCGTCATTCCGCATCGAATCGCGCTGAGGCCAATGGCTTGACACAGATGGCTCTTGCCGGTCCCTGGAGGTCCGACCCAGAGAACATCGCGGCGTTCTCGAATGAACTTGCATGTCGCGAGATCATATACCTGGTTCTTTTTGATTGAAAGACCAAGCAGCGATTTTGCGATGTCAGTCGATGACAAGTTTCGGGACTTTTCGAGAAGTTCAACACACCCTCTCCACCATTGCCTTCTTCACCCCAACCGCTCTCGCAAAATCATTTTAGGTCACCAGCATGTAACTCTTTTGGGCTATGCGCGATGCGCGGTGCGCGGTGCGTTGCCAAGCCAAGAACAAACCACATGCAACGGGAACTCGCGTTGGAGTTCTGTTTGCCGGTTGGCCCGCCCCTCTTGAAGCTTTACTGTTTGGAGCAATCGTGGCCAGCCCGAAACGCCGGCGCTTTGCAAGAGTCGGGTCATTTCGGTCCGTAGGTTCGAATTCTTCCAACCCATCGCTGTGTTGGCTGCCGCTCGATATTGTGGAGCCGCGACCACGTATTCGCTCTTGTCACCGAAGATCGGGGAAGATTGGGCAACTGCGAACGCCCTGGCCTTCGTGGTGCTCCACTTTCGGCTCGGGGATGCTCATTCGATTGATTTCCCAATCAATGTCCTCCCAAATTAGCATAGTTAACCTTGATATAGCAAATTCCACTTGCCGGGGAACCAAGACAGCAAGCTAAAGCTCAGAATGATTCGCAATCCGGTAAAAAGTTTCGCAAACTGACCATCCTAGGACCAATCGTGTCACTGTCCTCTTCGATACTGTAAAGGTACTCAGATCTTAGCAAAAAGGTTACCGTTCATGACTACTATCGAACAAAACAGCCTTAGTCGAGCCCTTCGCGATCCAGACCATTTCGTGCTCCGTATCACCTACAAAGATCGTGCCGGTGAGATTACCGAGCGAATGGTCAGCCCGATTCGAATGGTTGGCTCGCGAACTATGCTGGCTCTTTGCTTGTGCCGCGAATCTCCTCGTCGCTTCGATCTGGATCGTTGCTCAGATCTGGAGTTGGTCGAAGCCCACGATGTTTTGATGCCCTATCCGATCCGAAAGCTTACCGCTTCCTGAATCAACCCTTCCGTGCTCTTTGCGGTCGTTTAGCATGGAGTTGAAAATGAAGGGCCTATCCGAATCCCAAAGAAAACCCCGCCTAACGCAAAGGCGGCTAGTGATTCTCGTTAGGCACTATGTTGCTTCAATATTACAGAGCATGACTGCCTCAAGCCAATTTCGCCATCGGCAAATGGAATCCGGATCCATCGTGGAGTCCGACAAGGGAAGGACCGATAGCTGCTGGTTTCCGGCGAGCCAAGCAAGCGAGATACTCCAGAAGCCGCTTTCGTCGATCTCGGATCGCAGTTGGATCGGATCGCTGTTGGTACGGTCCGCAAAGCAATGCTGTAAATCAACCGTAGAGAGATTGTGCCAAGTCTGTTTGCCCAATGGGCTGCCCTCGACCCATTGGAGGATTGGCTGACGTTTTCCTTCTCTCGTAAACCGCAGCGTTCGACTCACCTGAAAAGGAGTCTGAGAATGCCTAGGAATAAGGACTTTCGGAGTGGGGGTGGTCTGGGAATGTTGATCTGCGACAATCATTCCTAGCTCATAGCTGGTGGCTGATCGTGCCAAGGGGGAGCGACTATCCACAGGGGGCATTAAGGCTCTTGCCTGCAAAGCTGCTCCGCGGGCTAAAAAGGCATCATCGATTTCCACGACTTGTCCATTGGACTTGATGAGATTTTGTAAAGGCTCTCGGAGATGATCCAACCATCGAATGTCTCCTATGAGCAAGAGGTCATCGATTGCTTGAGGTTCTACGTGAGCGCGATGCATCGCCTCGCGTGCAAAACTGTGGCAATCAGATACAAGATCTCCAACCCATTCATGAATAAAATCCCGCTCAAGGGCGTCTTGATAGGATCCTCTTCGCATGTCGAGTTTGAATGGGACGACGCTGGAATAGCGAAGCTTATCCATCGCTTGCTCGATGGTTCGTTGTATCCGGGAAGCCAGACTTAAATTGTCCTTTGCGCTATAGCCCAGTTTGTTTTCGATCAGGTTTGCGAGCCGTTTAGCCGCTCGATCCTGCCATCGCAGGGTTCCTCGCTGCCAGTTTCCTACTAACGAGAGTTTTTGGACTCCTCCCGGTCCTACCTGAATAACAGCCGCTTCACATGCCGTACCGCTGAGCATGACGACCAGCAATTTCTTCTCAGGCTTCCCGTCTTGCTTTCCCGTCGCGTGCCTCGATTCCGTGTCCATGTACGCCAACGCAGCGGCTAGTGGCTTCTCCAAGAGTTGAAGAACCTCAATCCCGGCGATCGCACATGCTGTACGGGTCTTGATTCGATGAAATTGATCGTAGCAACCGGGTATGGTAACGACAGCATGCGATGCACCAGGCCGCATACAACGGCTCGCGACAACCAGATGCCTGATCACTGCAGCGACACTGACTTCCGGAGGAACCTGACAGCCGCCAAACGTTCGCTCTAAAAGCGGCACAGGATACCATCGTTGCAGTCCGTAGAGTATCTGATCTGGGCGTTGAACCCGTTTAGCAACTGCAGTCGATCCGATTGCGACACTTTCCGCGTCGCTGAATAGCATATTTCGAAGCCGCAGCGATTTACCATCCACGGGAATCTCTTCGACTTTGCCAGACGCATTCACAAAACTAACTCGCGAATGGATCATGCCGAGTTCGATACCAATAGCCTCTGCGGTATTTTGCGAGCTGGCAGTGTCTCTTCCAAGACTCGAAGGGTGAGGCAACGCCAGGTTCATGGGGAGGTAACTTGCGTTTCGTACGGAAACGGAAGGCCCAGGCCGTTCGACGAGAATCAACTCGTAGAGCTTTTCGAGCAGGTCATGAGCAGATGGACATCGTTCTTGGACATTCTTAGCGACTAACCACTGGAAGATGGAATCCAATCTAATGTCGATATCACCTCGGAGCTCGTAGAGTGCTTTAGGACGCTGGTATAGTTGCGCAAGAGCCGTCCGAATCGCTTCCCCGGAGAACATGGGTGATCCAGTAACTAGGTAGTACAGCGTCGCACCTAGGGAATACAAGTCGGTGCGATGGTCGACCAGTTCAGGAGTACTCACCTGCTCTGGCGACATGAACTCCGCGGTGCCAATGAGTAGCTTGCTGCTGGTGTCGTCCCGCATCGCGCGTAGCTCGGGGATCACTGCTAATCCGAAGTCGAGTATCTTGAGGGTACCGTCAGCAGTGAGCATCATATTGCCAGGTTTGATGTCGCGGTGAACCACTCCTTCCGTGTGCGCATAGTGCAAGGCGGATGCGGCTTGTAGAAGTACGGAAAGAATCTCATCGACGGAAAGACATCCGCTTGCTGCAATTCGTTGAGCTAGAGACTCCCCCCTTCGCCCAATTTTTCAATCAGGACGTAATTGTCTACAACGTCGTTAGCAACGGGGGCGGTGATGTTTGACATCGTTTTGTGCGACAGGGCTATTCGGGTCACGGCCTCGCCGGGGGGGAATTGTACCGTTTCCCTAAAAGTGCATCAATCACGGAAATGTTTGGGCATTTGCTGACGAAACCATCTCGAACGGCATCTATAAATCACTCGTCAATGTTTCGAAAATCGAGCCAACCGGGCAGAGTTTCCGATACGATTCGTCTAGTGTCGGGTCTCAAATGTTGAGGCACTAATCCCTTTCGAGGACCCTTGATACCACCGTCGGACAATTCGGCTTGCAACCTTTTCTTGACCAGGCACATCACCTCATCGGGCAATTGTTGAAATTCGGGCGTGTAGATCAAAAAGGAAAGGGGATACCGAAATAATCGCTCCATCAGATCGAGTTGCCGCAAAGATTGTCCGGTGCTCGATACTGGCCCCGTCGCCTGAAAAATTTCTCGAAAGCGACTTGTTCCGGAAACCGCTTCCTCGAGTCTGGGCTCATCGATCATCAGCATGGCCTCGGCAAGCGCATTGGCCACCGATGCGACGCGCCGTTGAGTGCTCTCGCTACGATACTCCGCAGGACGCTCGAGCGCTTGATTCATCGCTTCGTCTAATGCGACCGCCTGACGCGTTTCGTAGTTCGCCCTCGTGATCAGATTATGCACACGTGTTTGATGCTCCAATACCAACAAGGCGACCAGGTCGCTCGAGGGCAACAAGTGAAGCCCTGTCCGGACTCGGGTGGGCAATTCGGTCAGATTGGCGCCGACATCAAAGTCGATTTTCTGAGGGTCCGATCGATCAACTGCAAACGTGTTCCCCATGTGCCGCATAACGCCGTGGGTACCGGTGACATACCACCCCCCCCAACGCTGCTTCCACGGGCTGCGATAGTCGGTCGTAAAGCCGCTTGCCCCAGTTCGTGGTCGCCCCGAACGATCAGGGAATATAGAACGGACCAAATAACCGGGAACACTCTCGGTGCGAGTGGTGGCGTGACAGGATAAGCAATTACCGCGGTCCCTGACCAGTTTGATGTCGTCGACGCCGGGTACCGAATCCGTTTTCGACTCCTGGGTTTCGGGGCCAGGATCCCTATCGAGTTTGTTTTCGCCACCGCTACCATCGAGGGTGTAGAATACCGCGCCTAGCTGAGGATCATTCGCGGCCAGTTCCAGTGTTTCGCTCCCTGGAACATATCCGACATAAACCGAGTCATTGAAGTAAAGCGCTCGCGGATTCGCGGGCGAGATCTTGTGAATCTGCAGACTCGTCTTCGAGAACACGAGCACCTGCGATTCAGGCGATATGTTCAATTCCTTTAGCAGTGAAGGCAGATACCCAAATCTCGGATCGCGATGTAATCGCACCTCTCCTGCAGCCAACCTGCGTTGCAAGGACGCCACCGGATCATTAGGAATCGACTCACTGTAACGGATCGGGGGCAGGTCGAATCCGTCCTGCCCCTGTGCAAGCAGGTCAACAAAAAGCGACAGCAACAAATCCAATGCGATCGAAGAAGCTAAATGACGTCGGATCATACATACACTCTCCCTTTCGCTTATATTATCCCCTTCGTAGCAATATCAGTCGACGATTTGGCTGCACAAGACAGGTGTGGTCTTTCGTCCCGCTAACAAGAAAATGCCTCGTCCGTACGGGTCAATGCACGCAAATTAGGACTGGAACCCAAGGCGTATTCATGAGCAATCCCTATTCACCACCAAACCCGAACACGTCCGTACTTGCTTCGGATTTCGTGCTCTATTCGCCGGGACATGTCGCTTGGGCATCTTTTTTGGGATCGCCACTCGCCGGTGGAATGCTGATGGCCTTCAATTATTCTCGGCTACGCAGACCTCTGGCCGGTCATGTTTCGTTGGGCGTAGGCCTGTTCCTCGCGATCGGTTTAATGTTGTTGTCATTTTTTCTCCCTGACGGTTTTCCAAATTCAGTTATCCCGCTCGCATACACATTTGGCATGTATCAAGCTACAAAACTGCTTCAGGGAGATGACTACAGTGAGCATCTTGCTCGCGGAGGGCGGAAAGGCTCCGGCTGGGCTGCCACGGGAATAGGAGTCATTTGCATGATTATCTTCGTCGCCCTGCTTTTCGCCGTCTTGCTTTCCCTACCTGAGGAGTGGCTTCCTGAATAGCCGGTCGTTCCATGGATAATCGCTGCTTCCGAGCTCGTTACTTCCCTCCAATCGTGCTGGCCATTGGTGTCCTATTGGCAAGCAGTGCGTCGAGCGTCTCAGGTCAGGAATTGTGGGTCTACGCGCAGACAAACCTGCTGGTTCCAGAGGAAGTGGAGAAGATCGAACGACTGATGCAGCGTGCCAAAAGCGCGGGCTACACTCACATACTGATTGCCGACTCCAAATTCTCGCGCCTATCGCAGTTGGATCAGCGCTACTTTCATCACGTTGATCGCATCAAAAAACTTGCCGCCGATCTTGAGATCCGGCTGGTCCCGACAGTTTGCTCGGTCGGCTACTCCAACGACATCCTCTCTCTCAATCCAAATCTCGCAGAGGGATTGCCAGTTCGCGATGCGCTTTACCAGATGCAATCTGGTCTCGCTACCCATGTTCCGGATTCGAATATATCACTACCCTCGGTCAGCGACCGCCGCAAATGGGGCTTCATCGACGAATCGCTCAAACTTGAGAACGATCATCTCCGTTCGTCCGAACCACACACCCCAAACGTTCGGATCTCGAAGAAGATCGTCCTCCAACCGTTCCGACAGTACCATGTCTCGGTCGATCTGAAGACCCAGAATTTCGACACACCCGTTGAGATCAAAGTACTCACCAAGTCGGGTCGAAATTTAAACTACACCAACCTAGGGACGCAACCAACTCAGGATTGGCGCACTCACCACGTTACCTTCAACGCCCTCGATAATGACGATGCCACTCTCTACATCGGTGCTTGGGGGCCGCAGCGCGGTAGCCTATCGATACGGCGACCGACCCTCAGTGAATGCGGTGCTGTCAATTTGATTCGTCGTGAATCGGCACCGATCCGCGTCGCAATCCAAGGAGCCGACGGAAGCCAAGTTCAACTTGTGGAAGGAACTGATTTTCAGTCCTGGACCGATCCGAAACTTGGCGTTACCCCATATGGCGGTGAATATGACGTATGGCATGAAGAGTCGCCGATCCGGATGATTCGCAAGCTACCTGATGGCACTAAGCTCCGAGTCTCCTACTTCCACACCCACATCGTTTATGACGGCCAAGTGTGCGGAACCGCCAGCGATATGGACTTCCAAAAATTACTCGACGACCAGATCGCCAGCATGACCCGGTTGTTTCCCGATGCCGATTTCATGATGTCGCACGACGAGTACCGAGTCATGGGTTGGACATCTTCAACCATCCCAGGTCTGTCCAAAGACGCTTCCCCTGGAGCGGTCCTATCACACAACGCAAAACACTGTAGCGAGCAGTTGTTTTCGAAAGCCCGCGAGGCGAGAGTGACCGTTTGGAGCGATATGTTCGATCCGCATCACAACGCGGTCGATCAATACTATTTGGTCAACGGTTCACTTCGCGAGTCCCATGCTCCGAGCAATGTTCGCATCATGAATTGGAATTTCGGCAAGCGGGAAGAGAGCCTAAACCATTTCGCAAAGCGCGGGCATTCGCAAGTACTGGCCGGTTACTATGACAGCGACCCAGAGCAGATTAGCCAATGGCTCGATACGGTGGTCGGCTCGAAGATCCCAAACGTCCAAGGAGTGATGTATACGACTTGGCGTCGTAATTATTCGGATCTAGAAGAATTTGCAGGCTTGGTGAGATCCCACCGATGGTATACTTCCTCCAAACGATGACCATTTTGAGGGATTGCCGGATCCCTACTTGCGGAAATTAACAAGTAGCTACCCCGAAGCAATCTCTGCTGGAGCCCAACAAATGTTCGATGTGATCGTGGTGGGGCTTGGGGGTGTTGGGGCCGCGGCGTGCTATGCGCTTGCCAAGAAGGGATTGAAAGTGCTCGGGGTCGACCAGTATCAGCCACCGCACGGTTTCGGAAGCTCTCACGGTGACACTCGCATCATCCGCAAATCGTATTTCGAGCATCCCAATTACGTCCCCCTTTTGAAATCCGCTTACCTGTTGTGGCAGGAAATCGAAGCGCGAAGCGAGGAACAACTCTATTATCCGACCGGCCTGCTCGAGATAGGTCCCAGCGATGGGGGCGTGATCCAAGGCATACTTCGCAGCGCCGCCGAACATCGGCTCCCCATCGATCAATGGTCGATGCGGCAAGCCCAGGAAAAACATACCGGAATCGATGGTGATCAGAAATGGCAAGTGGTCTTTGAACGAGATGCTGGTTACCTTTTGGTCGAGAAGTGTATTGCCACCTATCTGGAACAAGCGGAGCAACTCGGAGCCACCCTTCGGTACCATGAAAAGATGATCTCCTGGGCCGGACAATCCCAAGGGGTTCAAGTCCGGTTACAAGACGAGACGCTGCATGCGAAGAAACTCGTGTTGTGCGCAGGTCCTTGGGCGCATCAAGTGTTAGCTGCATACGATTTGCCATTGAAAGTTCTTCGCAAGCACATGTACTGGTATCGCTGCAACACAACGGACTATCTGCAGTCCCATGGTTTCCCTTGCTTCTTTTTCGACACGCCCGATGGCTACTACTATGGCTTCCCGGATCATGGGGAATTCGGCCTGAAGGTGGCCCGGCACAGCGGCGGCACGACCGTCGAACGCGTCGATGGAACGCATGAGCGAGACCCAGAGGATCAACAACTGGTCGAGCAGTTTCTCAGGCAATGCATGCCCAACGTCCTTGGACCGCAGGCCAGCCCATCGGCACTTACACGCTGGAGCGGTTGCTACTACACCATGACACCCGATGAAAACTTCATCGTCGATCGCTTGCCGGATCTGCCTCATGTCGTCGTGATCGCTGGTCTTTCAGGACATGGGTTCAAGTTCACTTCGGTGTTGGGGGACATCGCAAGTCATTTAGTCATGGACACGGATTGCGGTTTAGATATCGGCTTTCTCGGGATCAATCGCTTCACGAATGCCGATTAGGGGCTTGAGAGTGGCAATTCCTGAAATACGATACGAAGATGAAGATCATTTACGACCTAGGCGCCAACAATGGGGATGACATCCCTTACTATCTGCTGAAGGCCGATACTGTGGTCGCTGTGGAAGCCAATCCCAGCCTTTGCGAACTGATCCATAAACGCTTTCCATCGGAAATCGCGGCCGGTCGGCTGATCGTTGAGAATTGCGCCGTGGCCGCAGAAGGAGAATCGGGGCCGGTCGACTTCTACATCCACAAAAAAAACCATGTACTAAGCCAGTTGCCGGAGCCGGAGCCGGAACGCGCTGCTCTGTTCGATAAAGTTCCCTTGCAAGCCAGGACCATCGCCGACATCATCTCATCGCATGGCGATCCGTACTACGTGAAGATCGATTTGGAGCGGTACGACACCCCGATTCTGAGGGCGTTGTTTCGAGATGGTATTATTCCCCCTTTTCTCTCGGCCGAAGCGCATTCGCTGGATGTTTTCGCGTTGATGGTTGTGCAGGGGGGGTACAACGCGTTCAAGTTGGTTAACGGCTTCACAGTCTCGATGGTCTACTCCCGAAGATGGATCACCGATACTCACGGGAGACGGGTGAAGTACTCTTTTCCTTTTCATTCGGCAGGTCCGTTCGGGAACGATGTCGATGGCGGATGGATGACCGCTGACAAGTTCCTGGGTGTACTGGCCCATGCCGGGCTAGGATGGCGAGACATCCACGCGACCACGATCGAGCCTGCCGATCCGCTCGCCTCTCAGCGGGTACGCGATTATCTGCTCCGACTGCCGAAGTCGTTCTACAGCACTATCGCAGCACGCTTGAAAGACAAGTTCACTCGCCGAAGGAATGAATTGCCTTCGAGAAATATCTTGTAGCGTAATCGCCTCAGATCCCAATTCCGAGCCGAAGTAACTTTTGGCGATTCCTCTCGATGTCCCCAACAGAACTCCCTCGTTGCTGGATGGAACGATATCATACGCATTCCCATCAATTCCCCCCTCGAGCATCCCCGGTTAGAAAAGCACTATGCGAATCGAACGGATTATCGTTTATCGAGTCGAGCTCCCCTTGGTCGAAGGATCGTACAAATGGTCAGGCGGTAAATCGGTATCGGTCTTTGACAGCACTGTGATCGCGGTTGAGACCGACTCCGGATGCACCGGCTACGGCGAAGTTTGTCCGCTTGGTCCATTTTATTTGCCAGCCTATGCCGAGGGGGTTCGGGCTGGCGTTCGCGAACTGGCTCCCCATCTTTTGGGTTACGATCCTCGCGAGTTGCATAAACTCAATCGCCGCATGGATGCCGCCCTCAAGGGACACCCGTATGTGAAATCGGGGATCGATATGGCGTGTTGGGACATCGTTGGCAAGTCGACAGGTTTGCCACTCGTCATCCTCTTCGGCGGTCGCTTCGGCGACAGCGTGCAACTCTATCGAGCGATCTCGCAACAAGCTCCTGAGGAGATGGCTGCGAACGTGGCCGGCTATCGATCCCAAGGCTATCGACGCTTCCAGCTGAAAGTAGGTGGCGATCCCGACATCGACATCCAACGTATCCGGGAAGTGAGAGAAATGCTGCCGCCTAGTGATCGACTGGTCGCAGACGCGAATACAGGATGGACGCAGCACGAGGCGATCCGGGTCGTGCGAGCCGTGTGCGATTTGGATGTCTACATCGAACAACCATGCCTCAACTACGAGGAATGTCTTGCGGTTCGCCGGGCAAGCAACCATCCATTCATCCTAGACGAGAATATCGATGGGATCGACATGCTCCTCCGAGCGAAATCCGATCTGGCCATGGACGTGGTCAATTTGAAAATCAGCAAACTCGGAGGACTTACCAAGACACTTCAAGTACGCGACCTGTGTGTGCAAATGGGAATCGCAATGACGCTCGAAGATTCCTGGGGGGGCAGCATCATCACCGCTGCGATCGCGCATTTGGCTCACAGCACTCCGGAAGAGTTCCGTTTCTCAAGTACCGATTTCAATAGCTATGTGACAGTTAGCAACGCGTTGGGTGCCCCGATTCGCATCGATGGGACGATCGAAGCGAGTTCTCAACCTGGATTGGGGATCGAACCTCGCATGGAAGTTCTAGGCCAACCGATATTCACGATCTCTCGCGAACACGTTCGACTATGAGATTTGTCACCCTTCTCTGCCTCTTCGCTCTCGTCGGAGCATCCTGGCTTTGTGCCGAAGATAACATCCGTCCAAGAATTCAATGCTTCAACGCCAGTGATCGAACCATCGAAGTCTTCTGGATTCGTCCTGATCAACAACGTATCTCCAACGGAAAGATACCCCCTGGCGAGCAGGTAACCATCGATACTCAGATCGGCCACCGTTTTGCAATCGTCGACGCAAGCGACCAGAGCGAAAGGATTGTTGAGTGTTCGTGTCGAATCCAAGCGTTTCGCTATGATTCATCCGATCCGAACGGCATTCCGTCCTTTTACACGCAGCGAGTCTTTGCGCATGGCTATCCGATCGTCGGTTCCTCGAATGTCAGTCCGGTTGCACTTCACGAAGCTGCCTTTTGGATTGACCAGATGCTCGCCCATCGTCCTGACATTCGTGATGCCATGATTCAATCGGGCTCGCGACTGTGTATCATCGCATGGAACGAATTCACGACCGATCTGCCCGAATTCGCTTGGCTCGGCGACAATCCAGTATCGGAATTCCCGAATATCGCACCTAAGGATTATTGGGATGCCCGAGCTCGCGGACTGGGCGGCAGCGAATCAGATCCACTTTGTTCCTGCGGCGAAGAGAATCTTCTTTCCTATCCGGGTGACCCTTACTCCACCGAATGCATCCTCATTCATGAATTCGCGCACAATATCCATTTGCGAGGACTGGTGAATGTCGACCCGACCTTCGACACTAGACTGCAATCGACGTATCAACAAGCCATGAAAGCTGGTCTTTGGAAAGGAAAATACGCCAGCGTGAATCACCACGAATACTTCGCGGAGGGGGTTCAGTCTTGGTTCGACAACAACCGCGAGAATGATCATGACCACAATCACGTCAACACGCGAGACGAACTCGAGAAGTACGATCCGGGTCTCGCGGCCATTTGCAAAGAAGTCTTCGGTCAAACTCGTATCACTTACACCAAACCCCCAGCACGTCTGGCAGGGCATCTGCAGGGTTACGATCCGAACAACGCCCCTGTATTCCAATGGCCAAAACGGCTCGAGCAGGCCCATGCTCGCATTCTCGAGTCGGCGAAAAGACGTTCCGAGGGAAGCCCCTAACGCTCCCGATATTTTTGAAACGCATCAAGCTTGGAGACTACTTGTGTAATTCGTTCCTCGAGTGTCCCGGACAGTCGATGAAATGGCCGTTTCCTCGCCGAGAGATCCGCTTCGATGCGACGCTGCATCACCTCGCGAAATACCGCTCCGGATCGATCCCAGGTATCGTCGTACGGGATGTCGCATTCGCACAAAAAAACCAAATCGTATCGATCGCGACATTGGTCGGCCAACGCCAGCAAATCTGGATGCGCCGCGTCGTGGTAGTAACGTGAAAACTGTAACGTTGTTGTCGCATCGGTATCAACAAAGAAAACCTTCCTCGCTGACATCAACAGTTGTTCCTCTCGCTCGCGATGCCCGAGGGCGATCTCGACGAGTTGCTCGCGGGTCAAACGCCGATCGACCTGATACTTCGCCCAGTACTCTCTTCCGTATTCCGGCATCCAGACTGAGTTGTATCGAGATGCCAACGCCTGCGCTAGTGTGGTTTTGCCTGTCGACGGAGCTCCCACAAAAACAACATGCGTTACCAAATCGCGGTAGACGCGAGGGGACAAATACTGGCGATATCGATAAGCATCGCCGCGAATATCTGTGGCCGATATGCGGATCGCTTCCCGTCGCTCATCCACTCGCCGATCGATCGCGCTGAGCGCACGGCTGACATGCTCGCCGTAAGGCTCGCTGGAATAGAAGTGCGTAATCCCTTTCCCTTGCAAGCGGGAAATGAGATACGCATCGTGCTGGGCAGTGATGATGGGATCGAGCCCAGTTTCGGTCGGTCCGTCCCAGGCCTCAAGCACCTCGACTGTCGGGTACAATTCCTCAATCCACCCCCTTCGGATCGGCAACGGCGGAACATCCAGGTCGGGACAATCGTAGATCAAGACGATCGTATGATCCATCTCATAGAGCGACTGCTCGATCACCCGCTGGTGGCCTCGATGCAAGGGTGCGAACTTGCCAAGCGTCAGACCAATATTCACGCTAAATCGCCCCTTCATTCATCGGATCTCTCGATTCTATGAATTCATCTTTACTCACGATCAGGCCCTTTGCTTTCGCTGCTGTGTTAGAGCCCGATGCCAACTGATCCAACCCGCAATCGCCAAACCGAGGAAGATCACATAGAGGATCCCGAACGGATACAGTTCCCTTGCGATGTACAGCGGAATGGATACGATGTCGACAATGATCCAATAGGTCCAGTTTTCATGATATCGCCTGGCCAGCAAATACTGCGCGGTCAAACTCGCTGACGCAATGAATGCGTCGACCCACGGAGCGTTGCCGTCTGTGAACTGAATCAGAAACCAGCCGAGCATCAGGGTTCCTAAACCAGTCGCTCCAATCGACAGCCCCCATCCAGACGGCGAGAGTGTCTCGACGCGAATCTCTTCCGAGATGGAAGCAGTCTGCGTCGCATCGTTGCACCGTCTTCGAGATGTCAGCCATGCCCACCACCCGTAAACTTGCAAAACTGCAAACACGGCCTGCAATCCCGTCTCGGCATAAAGCTTTGCATCCCATAGGACAATTCCTTGCAGAATCACTTGGCCAAGCCCAATCGGCCACGACCAGTGATTCCGGTAAACCAGCAATCCGACGCAGAGAACGCCGAGAATCGTTGCAATTACCTCAAGGATGAACATGAACCGAACTGGGTATAAGTTTCAACATTGCGAAGCGGAAAGGACCTGCAACTAGGTTACAGAGGGGTAGCTAGGCGAGCGATAAGGGGCTCGGATCGTGTCGCGGAATCTGCGTCCTTTCCCACAAGCTATTGGGAACAGTATAAACTCTACATCGAGTCGTTCAGCCATCTCTAGGATCGAATCTGCTATGTTTCGCGATTTCCTAAAACGTGTCTCTGCCGCCCCAACGAATCCATCCGCAAAAGCGGCTCCCAAGGAATTCGATATCGCCGAACTATACCAAGGGCCCATCCAACTCGATGCGGTAGGCTCAAAGTCCGAATTGCCCCTCGATGAAAAACTTCGGCAAGCCTACTTCTGGATCATCAATCACGCAATCATCAGCCCCTTTTACGACATCGAGTACAACGAGGGCCCACCTCAGACGTTCAAATTTGGCGATCGTGCGAACGAAGTCGTTTTGCCTTCCGGCCAGAGTTACTGCAGTTTTGTGTTGATGCCGCTCCTGACGTTTGCGGTACGGGCAAAGTGCCTGCTCGTCGGAGGACCCGGGCGAGGCAAGACATCGAGCGCCGTACTCATGGGGGTTATGGCTGGCTATTCCATCCGTGACGTTCGAAGAGCCATCCAGAAGGGGCAACCGCAGATGACGATCGCAGACCTCTTGGGAAGCCCGCTGCCATCCGACCTGATCAAGGCCCAGAGTGTCGATCAAATCGGCATCGCTTGGCGCAAATGGCTTAGCATGCGAGTCAAGATCATCGATGAATACAATCGAATACCAACCCGGACCCAGTCGGCGCTCCTGACGTTGATGGCCGACAACTACGCGGAACTCTACGATCAAACCTTCGAATGCCCAGACTCCGCGTGGTATTTGACCGCAAACGATGACGCTGGAGGCGGCACGTACCAAGTCATCGAAGCCCTTCGCGATCGTATCGATATCGTCGTCAAGGCGCTTCACTTCAATTGCCGGTTCCTCGGCGACCTGCTCGACCGCATCGAGGGGGGCCTGCGTCCCGAAGAAATGGTCCCATCGGAAATCATCTTTACAGAAGAAGAATGCAATCGTTTGCACCGCGAGATTCGCGAACTGCCTATCCCCAAAAATATCCTCCGCAGGCTCGAGTTCTTCGCCAGCCAGTTCGAATACTGCGAAGTGGCTGCCGCTCAGTTCGAATACAAAACCAAGGACACGGTCAAATTGTCAGCGATCGATTGGCATCAAGTCACAAGCCAGGAAACCGGCAAAGACAAGCTCAAAGATATCGGAGCTCAGACAAAAAACGGTATCTCCGTGCGCGCGATCATGACGACTCTATCATTTGTCAAAGCGCTCGCCTACTTTCGCGGCTCGACCGAAGTGAGTCTCGAGGATCTCCGCCAGATCCTTCCTTTCGTTCTTCACGACAAACTCGTGCAGGATCCCGACTGCCCCTTCTTTGAAACCGCAAACAACGCGTCCCTTCGCAGCGACAAAGTTACTTGGATCCGAACCATGTTCGACATGGCGTGCGCCGAGTATGACCGTCTGCAATTGGACAAGGACGATGCCGTACTGAAACTGAGCGATCAGTTTGAACATGGGCTCGATGGGGTCAGCGAATCGGAGGTTCGTAAGCGACTGATCGAAATCGAGCGACTGCTAAAATCCTGGAGTGGATCGAGAAAATTCTACGGCTACATGTATGACGATGTGCTGAAACTGAAATACCTGCATCAACGGTACGCGAACTATCTCCGATGGCTCAGTTGGAAACAGCAGTAAAGTCGAGCATCTCCGATGTCGAAGAAACCAACATTATCACCCATCGTTACGACACTGCTCGGGGAGTTGCGAGAGCGGCTCAATGCCAAGTACCGTCAACGCATTGCGCTGGGAGCAAGGATCGACGGACCATCTTGGCTTCACCATGTCGAGCAGTACATAGCACCGGTCGTCGAAGTGATCCATGCCGCAGCCCCCGATCGGAGCAAAGAATCACTCCTTGCACTCTACGATATCGGACTCGATCTATCGGCCCTCGGTCACTTCAATGAAGTCGGTGGTTCGCTCCGTGTCATCGAACTGTGGCGCGACGTATTTCCCGCGATCGCTCAGGTCTTGTCAACCAACCCGCGGACGGTGATCGGTAGCCTAAGCAATGCAGTTCTCTATATGAACCAATGGTCGAGCAGCAAGACTCAGGCTTGGCTCTCCATGCTTCATCGATTGGGGCCTGCATGTCAATGTGCAGATCAGCTGTTGACTTTGGGTCAATTTCTCGGCTGGACTTCCGGGTTTGCCCACATGAGACAAGCCGCACTAAAGATCGCTGCCGAGTTGCCAGTGGAGTTACTTCGCAGTACTCTCGCCATCCCTGACGACACCGCGGAGAGCAAGGTGCGAGATCTGATCCGGGAATTAACCACCAACCCGTGGGCGAGCTGGAATGACCAACCGAAGATGCCCGCCATTGCTGAAGTGGGTCAATGCGGTGATTTCCGAGGTCTCGACGGAGATTTTCTTCGGCCGCCAAAAACCTATGCGTTCGAAGGAGAAATCTACATCACCGATGGACACCAACGATGGCAACTCCATGCCGACC
>JBILVV010000037.1:0-20384 GCA_044370255.1 Pirellula sp. | reverse complement strand
CCCGAGCTAGCAAAGCTCCGGGAATTGCTCAAGGAAGAGCCGACCAAGATGATGGCTGCCCAGCAGATGCTGATGAAGAAAGCGGGGGTCAATCAGCTCGCCGGGTGTTTGCCTGCAATGATTCAGCTTCCGATCATCATCGGTTTGTATCGATGCGTGTCGGTCGACGTGGCTCTTCGCCAACAGCCGCTGATTCCCGGTTTGGAATGGTGCTCCAATCTTGCCGGCCCCGACATGCTTGTCGATTGGCATTCTTGGATGCCTGACTTCATCGCCGGTCGAGGTTCCGGTTGGTTCGGCCCCTATCTCAATATTCTTCCGATCGTCACGATCACCCTCTTCATCATTCAGCAGAAGGTCTTGATGCCCAAGGCGACCGATGAACAGACTCGCATGGCCCAGCAGATCATGATGGTCATGACGGTGATGATGGGAGTTCTGTTCTTCAAGGTACCGGCAGGCTTATGCATCTACTTCATCACTTCATCGACGTGGTCGTTGATCGAAAGATTCTTGATCAAGAAATACACGCCGCAGGCTGAGATCAAAACGCTTCCGGAAAACGTTGTCAATGAAATCTTCAACGCGGTTTCCAAGACCCCTTCGGGTCAGCGTCCTTCGCTCCCCGCCTCCCCCTCTTCGGATAAACCCAAGGTGAAGGCTCCCAAGGCCCCAGAAACCTTCGCAGAACTCTTCGAACCTTTCTTCCGCAAGAAAACAACTGAGGCACCGTCCAAGCCTTCGGAATCTAGCGGAGATACCAAACAGCAACGCAACGGAAAGTCTCGTCCCAAACGTCCCAATCGACCGAATCGTTAGCAGGAATCGAGCACCATGAAGCGCCGTGATCTTTTCGGTTTGTTCCTCCTCGTTCTCTCATCGCTGATGATGGGTTGCAATCAGCCATCCACTCCGAATACCCCCTCGTCAAGCGGATCCGGATCTTCAAGCTCCGAACCTAATCCCAGCGGGGCGATCCGAGGAAAAATCGGATTGTCGATTTTGACCAGTTCGAATCCCTTCTTTATCGAAATCTCCGACTCCATGAAGGAACAGGCCGCCAAGGCGGGATACGAAGTCGTTGTCGTCAGTGGTGACTTCAATCCCGATCGTCAACAGAACCAGGTCAAGAACTTCATCGTGCAAAAAGTGGCCGCAATCGTCCTAACCCCCTGCGATAGTCGCGCGGTCGGGACCGCGATCCAAGAAGCGAACGCAGCGGGCATTCCTGTATTCACGGCCGATATCGCATGCATTGCCGAAGGAGCCAAAGTGGTGACGCATGTGGCCACCGATAATTACAGCGGCGGCCGTCAAGCGGCCATTGCGATGATCGAAGCCTTGGGCGGAAAGGGAAAGGTCGCTATCCTCGATTTCCCGCAAGTAGAAAGTGTGATGCAGAGGACCAAAGGGTTTCGCGAAGAACTCGATGAACAAAACAGAACCAACAGCATTGAAATCGAAATTGTCGCAGTCCTGCCTGGAGATGGGATAAAGGACAAGAGTTACAAGGCGACTCAAGACCTCCTGCAATCGCATCCTGACCTGAACGGCATTTTCGCGATCAACGATCCCTCCGCCTTGGGAGCCTACGCTGCGATCGAAAACGCCAATATGGTTGAAAAGATTAAGATCGTCGGTTTCGATGGCCAGATCGACGGAAAGCAAGCCATTCGAGACGGGAAGATTTATGCTGATCCGATTCAATTCCCGAAGCGGATCGGATCGGAGACCGTGTCGGCTATCCTAAAATACCTCGACGGCGAAGAAGTACCAAGCGAGCTGTTGATACCCACCGAGTTGTATCGCCAAGCAGACGGCAAGGCCGATACTTCTCTGTGATCGAACTGAACCGCTTAATCCCTAGATTTTGAACCGAATCAGAAACCTGGCATCGGAATGAATGCGACGATTCAGACAACTCTTCAGAGGCTGCAAAACAACATCGAGTCGGTGGTGCTAGGGAAGCGAGAGGTCATTCGCAAGACCTTGATCGCACTCTTAGCAGGGGAGCATCTTTTGCTCGAAGATGTCCCGGGTGTAGGTAAGACTCTGGTTGCCAAGGCATTGGCAAAGAGCATCGATGGTCGGTTCACCCGGGTTCAATTCACACCGGACTTGTTACCGAGCGACATTGTGGGGAGCAGTATCTACCACAACGGCGATTTCAAGTTCAGTCCAGGACCGATTTTCGCCAACGTCATTCTCGGCGATGAGATCAATCGAGCACCTCCTAGGACGCAAAGCGCACTGCTCGAAGCGATGAGCGAAGGGCAGGCCAGCGTCGATGGTACAACGCATCCTATGCCTCGCCCATTTCTGGTCATTGCGACTCAGAACCCTTACGAGTACGAAGGGACATATGTCCTGCCTGAAAGCCAGCTCGACCGCTTCATCATGAGAATCGATATCGGCTATCCCTCACGAGAAGCAGAACGCGATGTGCTTCGTTCCCACCGCACTGGCGAGCCGGTCGACAAGTTGGCTCCTGTCGTCTCCCTTGCAGAGATTACCCAAGCGCAGGGAATGGTCCGTGAGGTGAAATTCGAGGATTCACTGGTCGACTATTTGCAGGATATCGTCGATCGTACCCGCACCAACAATGATCTACAGGTGGGAGTCAGCACGCGCGGTGCTCTGGCTTTCTATCGAGCAGCTCAAGCAAGTGCAACGCTCGGCGGTCGCAATTACGTGATCCCAGATGACGTCAAGGAACTTGCGACGAGCGTTTTAGCCCATCGCGTCTTGCCTCGAGGATTCGTCGCAGGAAGCGACCGAAGCGCCGCCGAAGCGATTATCCAACGCTGTCTCGAGTCGGTCTCCGTACCTGTCTAGTATGATGTCCAACGGCTCCCAGTCTCCGGTTGCATCGCGATGGCAAGCTGCCCGAGAGTGGGTGGGGCGGCGAACGCGTTGGATGAAGCAGCTGCTCAGTGCCGGCACTCCGGTCAGCACGCGACTGACGCGCGAGGGATTGCAGTTTCTTTTCATGATCACCTTCATCCTCTTTGGGGCGGTCCTCAGAGATGTCAATCTGCTGGTCTTCCTGGCGGGTACACTGCTGGCCATGCTGTTGATTCAATGGCGGGTCTGTTCCCGCACCATGCTCGATCTGAGCGTCGATCGACGACTCCCACGAGCGATTCATGCAAGGCGACCTTTCGAAATCGAATTGACGCTCAAGAACCCCAAACCGTGGTTGGGCGCCTGGTGGGTTCTGGTCCAGGATCGCATGGTATTCGCTCCCGTCCAATCGACGATCGACCGCGCATCGCAATCGATCAGCATGCTTTTTTTGTCGGTTCCACCCAAGGCATCGCGAAGCCAACGGTATCGTTGCGTTGCCGACCGACGAGGACGGTATCAATTCATGGGGATCGAGTTAACCACACGTTTTCCGCTAGGGTTGTTGCGAGGTATTCTGCAACAAAAGGAGACGTCCTACTTCACGGTACAACCTGCGCTCGGACGCTTGCTCCCCAGTTGGAAGGAGATCTTTGATGTGCGCGATCTCGGTTCGCGACAGCGCCGCGTTCGATCGCTGTCCGACGAAGGGGAGTTCTTTGGGCTTCGAGCCTATCGACCCGGGGATAGTCCGCGATGGATCCATTGGCGGAGCAGTGCGAGAAGAGACGAATTGGTGGTCAAGCAGTTTCAGCAACCTGAGAGCCGCGAGTTAGTGATTTTGCTCGACTTGGTGTCATCCAACGAAAGCTCGGAAGAGGCTCGTAAATCAGGCCTTTTGATCGAAGATATTGCGGTCGAATTTGTGGCTACATTGGTTCATGAGATGACGCATGCAAACATCGGATCGATCACCGTCACCATCGCGGATTCCACTCCCACGCTCGCATCGCGCATCACCGCTCGTTCGCAAGGGCATGCGCTTTTGGATCGATTGGGCAATGCTCGAGGAGGATCCAAACCAACGCTCGCCAATGCGCTCCAGTTGCTCGAACGGGATCATCGACATGTGGAACGCTTGATTGTTGTCAGCACTCGGAGCATGCCTGCTACATGGACGGATGATGCCGGAGTTCGCATCGCACCGTTCTGGCGATCGTTGCAATGGATCGATGTCCGCGCGGGTGAGACTCTTCGGTACTTCTCGCCAGCAAACTAGAAGGAGGCATCGAAGCTCGATCATGTTCTCTCTGGTTCTCAGGACAATCCTTCATTTTTATCGTTGGCTTCTGCCGGTTGCCGCGGGAGTTGCTGTCTGCAGCGCTGTCATCGTCGGGGCGTTGATTGTCGGGGACTCCATGCGAGGATCCCTGACCCAGATCGCAATGGATCGAATCGGATCGATCGATCGCGTGGTGATCGCCCCGCGTTGGTTTCTCGAAGAAGCCCTCGGCGACCGAGATGGTTTGCATGGTTGGATGCGAATCGATACAGTCGTCGCTGAATCGCTCCGCGACCGCGACGGTCAACTCCATTCGCAGCGAGTCTCAGAAATGACTCTTCTAGGAATCGATGATTCCTTTTGGTCCCTCGGGACCATCACCCCGCGCGTAGTCCCCCATGGAGAACAAGTCGTCCTCAATCAATCGCTCGCCGACAAGCTAGGATCTGCAGTTGGTGATCGCATCACACTCAAAGTCTCACGACAGGCAGTGGTCCCTGCCGACAGCGTTCTTGGAAAACGGGACAACGAGACCGTCGCCCTATCCCGCTGGGAAGTGGTCGCAATCGTTCCCGACGAAAGCCTGGGCCGCTTCTCGCTGCGGAGCGATCAACGCCCAGTCCTCAATGCGTTTGTCGACAAGACCCAACTGCAGCAAGCGTTGGAGATTGAGGGGAAGATCAATGCGGTCGCATCTTCAAAACCTTTTCCTGCATCCCAACCGATTCTCGATGAATTGCAGTTCTCTCTTGGCGATCTAGGGCTCCGCTTGCAACACATCCAACGGAAATTCCCAGACACCATCCTCGATGAAGCTTCTGGATCGGATGATCCACGAACCATCTTCGAATACGATCAAGTGACCAGTGATCAAATGCTCATCCAAGATCGCGTGAGCCAAGCGATCATGGATCATCCTCCAGCTTTTAGTAAAACAATATTGCCAACGGAAGAACGGATAGGGCCGCAGCCACGACGTGTGATTACGTATTTGGCCAACAACGCCCAAGTCATCGCAACCGCATCACCCCCGGGCGGAGCGGAGGGAGCGAATACCAAAGGACGCGGTGTGCCGTATTCGACGATCAGCGGTGTGCCGTGGGATGTGCTTGGCCGGATGCTGGAAAAATCGGAGGTGGTTGTAGCACCACCCGATCGTGAAGACTGGGTTGTGATCAACTCATGGATGGCTCAGCAAATGCAGGCCAAGGTTGGGGACACCATTCGTATCGATTACTTCTTGCCAGAAACGGTTGATGGGATCGAGGTGGAACGGAGTTTCGATGCTCGCGTTGTTGCCATCGCACCCATCACCGAACCGACAGCACCGTATCGAAGGAATAAATCCGCTCGATTTGATCAGCCTCCGACCCCGTTCAATGATCCAGCATGGACTCCCGAGGTACCGGGAATTACGGATCAGGAATCGATATCGAACTGGGAGACTCCGTTTCCGTTAACTCGCAAGATCGAGTCGGTGGACGATACGTATTGGAATGAGCATCGATTGACCCCTAAACTTTTCATCTCGGACACGTTGGGCCGGAAACTATTCGGTTCACGATTCGGTTCGCAAACCAGCCTCCGTTTCGATGGGTGGATCGACAGAGAACGGCAAGAGGCAACCGCTCCAATTCTGCAAACAGTTCGCAAGCACGTAGACGCGATGGGATGGCGTGAGATTCCGATTCGGGAGCAGCAATTGCAAGCCTCGTCGGGAACGACACCCTTCGATGCGCTTTTTCTATCTTTGAGCTTCTTCGTGATTGCGGCTGGATTGTTGCTTGTGGCTCTGCTGTTCCGTTTGAGTATTGAGAAACGGGCCGACCATTGGGGATTGCTTATGGCCAGCGGTTGGACTCGCTCTAAAGTGAGAAAACTCTTGTTGCTCGAGTCATCGATGATCGCGGGTGCCGGGGCGACGATCGGAGTCGCTCTCGGGGTCGGTTATGCCTACGCGATGCTCTCAGGTTTGCGATCGTGGTGGGTCGGTGCGATCACGGTATCCTTTCTTGAGTTTTATGTGCGTCCGCAGAGCCTCTTCATCGGTTGGTTATGCGGTTTTCTGGTTTCCATCGGAACGACCTGGCTCGTAACGCGTCAACTGAAATCGGTCAGTACCGCGCAGATGCTCAAGGGACGAATGGACGAGGATGCGTCCGGCAGTCGGGCAACGCGATGGTGCGTTTGGGGGGCGGGTGTGTGTACGGTCCTTGCGGTCATCGCGATGATCGCGGGCCAGTACACGCAGGGTCAATCGCAAGCGGGTGCGTTCGTCGGTAGCGGTATGCTCCTGATGATCGCAGGCGTTCTGTGGCTATACCACAGCATGCGATCTCCTCGCGAAGGGGTGCGCGGCGACTTGAATATGCAAGGGATGGGGCTCAGCGCTCTGAGTCGATCCAGCGCCCAACGCTCTCCGGTGCGAAGTATCCTGACGGTCGCTCTGATGGCGAGCGCTTCATTCTTGATTCTGTCGATGAGCCTGTTTCAATCGCAACCGGACCGCCGTGGGACCGGAGGATTCGCCTGGGTTGCAAAAAGCTCCCAAGGGATCGCGGTTCCCTTGGGAGATTCCAAACAGCAACGCCTCGTATTGGGACCACAAGCCGATGCGCTCCTCGATGCCCAGATCGTCAGTCTCCGAATGCGCGGTGGAGATGATGCCAGTTGCAACAACTTGTATCAAGCGAATGAACCGCAAGTGATCGGAGTCCCATCGACTATGGAGTCGATCGATCGCGGGCCCGATCAGCGATCGGAGTTCGCTTGGTTCGCCACGCGGAACACGGCGAACAAACTCGAGGGCAACATGCCAGCCTCACCCTGGTCCGCCCTTCAGGAATCCGCCGATGGAACGTCCGAGTCTCCCATTCCAGTGATCCTCGACCAGAACACGGCACTGTGGGCGCTGCATCTCGGGGGGTATGTAGGAGAGCGTTTCGATTACGTTTTTGGAACTCAGAGAATCCATTTTGTTACCGTGGGAGTTTCGCAAAACACGATCCTGCAAGGAAGCCTCTGGATCGGTGAGAACAATTTCCGAAAGATGTTTCCCGAGATCACCGGATATCGTCAGTTTATGGTCAAGTCATCGGCAGTCGATCCTAAAGCCGAGCAACTCGATGCCGTTCGATCGGCTCTTGAGAAGGGTTGGAGCGATGATGGACTGAGCTGCGCATCGGCTTCTAAGATATTGTCGGCGTTGCTAGCGGTTCAAAATACCTATCTCAGCGCATTTCAGGTTCTCGGCGCCTTGGGTTTGGTTCTCGGGACTCTTGGTTTGGGGGTATCGCAATTGCGTGGAGCCATGGAACGACGAGCGGAATTGGCAGCGATGCGAGCGATGGGTTTTTCAAAACCCCGTTTGATTTGGGCGCTTGCGATGGAAAATGGCTGGCAATTGCTGCGAGGCATCGGAGTCGGTTTGGTAGCTGCCCTGCTGGCAGCCGCGCCAGTGTTATGGAGTGGTCAATCGACCGGAGCGTTGGTGTCACCCTTGTTGATGTTATGTTGGGTGATCATGCTGGGATTATTATTCTGTGTGGGGGCAGCGGTGCTGGCCGTTCGGCAACCGCTTCTGGCATCTCTCAGATCGGATCGGTGAAACGATGGTTGGATGGGGCATTATCGGTTGTGGCATGATTGCAAAGTTTCATGCCAAAGCGATTTCCGAAATTCGAGGTTCCCGTTTAGTAGCTTGTTATGCTCGCGACTCGGCCAAGGCGAGCGCCTTTGCTGGCCAGTATGGCGGAACTCCGTATGACAATCTGCAAGCGATGCTCGCGCATCCAGGTTTAGACATTGTGACGATTTGCACTCCGAGTGGGGCGCATATGGAACCGGGGATGGCGGCGGCGCGAGCGGGCAAGCATGTATTGGTCGAAAAACCGCTGGAGGTCAATACCAATCGCTGCGATCGTCTCATCAAGGAATGTGACAAGCATGATGTCTATCTCGGAACGATTTTTCCGTCTCGTTTCCATCGCTCTGCGATCCTTATGAGAGAAGCGGTCGAGCAGGGACGCTTTGGTCAGATCTCGGTCGCTGATGCGATCGTCAAATGGCATCGCACGCAGCAGTATTACGACAGCGGTGCTTGGCGCGGGACATGGCAACTCGACGGAGGAGGGGCATTGATGAATCAAGCCATCCACAGTGTTGATCTCTTGTTGTGGATGATGGGACCTGTTCGCTCGGTGACGGCGATGACCGCCCTGCGCGCCCATGAACGGATCCAAGTTGAGGACACAGCAGTGGCTTGTCTCGAATTCGCATCCGGTGCACTTGGGACGATCGTAGCCACGACCGCCGCGTACCCTGGGAGTCTCAAACGCATCGAGATCGCGGGTTCGCATGGCTCCGCGGTGCTCGAGGAAGAGGCGATCGTGCGATGGGATTTTGCCAAGCCCCAGCGAAGCGATGCCAAGATCCTCGCGGATATGAAGGGAAACACCACCGGTGGCGGAGCATCCGATCCTGCAGCGATCGGACATGCGGCCCATCGCGAGTTGTTCAAGGATTTTTCTAGAGCCATTGCGGCTCGCGAATATTCCCTGATCGATGGTGCGGAAGGCAGACGCAGCGTGGCGCTGATCAACGCGATTTACCGCTCTGCCAAAACCGGTCGACGAATCACGGTCTCCTAGGAATCGAGTGAACATGCGAGCGATACAGATAGCCGCCCCGAAAGAACTCAAGCTTATCGAGATCCCAGAGCCCGATGCGCCCGGAACTGGGATGGCTCTGGTAAGAACGCACCGCATGGGGGTATGTGGAACGGACGTCAGTTGCTATCTAGGTAAGTTTCCGTTTTTTGATTTTCCACGCATACCCGGGCATGAACTGGGGGTCGAGGTGCTCGCTCTCGGGCCGGGAGTGGAGCATCTGTCGGTCGGTGATCGCTGCAGTGTGGAACCTTACATGAACTGCGGGACTTGCTATGCGTGTCGCAAAGGTGCAGGCAACTGCTGCACTCAACTAAAAGTGATCGGCGTCATGATGGATGGCGGATTGTGCGATCGCTTTGTCGTGCGCGCGGACAAACTCCATCCATCGAAGCGGCTGACCATGGATCAGCTAGCCCTCGTTGAAACATTGGCGATCGGTTGCCATGCGTGCCAACGAAGCAACGCGAGTCGGCAGGACCGAGTGCTGTTGATCGGCGCTGGTCCGATCGGGATTGCTACCCTCGAGTTTTTGCGATTGACCGGTGCTGAGATGACGGTGATGGACATGAACGCATCGAGGCTCGATTTCGTGGAGCAGACCTACGGGATAACAAATCGTATCTTGGTCAGTCCAACCGACTCGGGACTGGATGCTGCCAAGCGTTATACGGAACAAGATCTTTATGATGTAGTGATCGATGCGACAGGCAATCCGTATTCGATGTCCGGTGCGTTGCAGTTCGTAGCACCGACAGGTCGGTTGGTTTACGTTGGCATCACCCAGGAGCAAATTTCATTCAAGCATCCTGCATTGCATCGACCCGAGGTCAGTTTGCTCGCTTCGCGAAATGCGCTTCCTAAGGATTTCCCGTACATCATCGGCTTGATCGAGTCGGGAACGATTCGGACCGATCCATGGATCACCCATCGAACGGGGTTCGAGGAGGTCGTGCGCGATTTCGATAGCTTTACGCGACCTGAGACGGGAGTTCTCAAAGCGGTGATCGAGTTGGTGTGATGTATTTCCATGAGCATACCTGCAGCGAGCTCGCGGAAAATCTCGCATGGGACGAAGCGTTGCTCGAGGGTTCCGAGTCAGGTTTGGGACGCGAAGTATTGCGAGTTTGGGAGATGCCTCGACCGTGCGTAGTTGTCGGGCGCGCCAGCCGTATCGATCAGGAGGTCTTCGTCGAGCAATGCAATCAAGACGATGTACCTATCTTTCGGCGAATGAGCGGAGGTTCATCGATTGTCGCAGGACCAGGTTGCTTGATGTACAGCGTGCTGCTGTCGCTCGAAGAACGCCCTGCGTGTCGGCAAGTGGATGCTGCTCACAAGACGGTGATGGAGCGGACGAAGGAAGCGGTGCAGAGCGTGCTGAACCGGTATAGGATTGAAGGGGATGTCGCTATTGAGGGGATCTGCGATTTGACCTGGAACGGTTTCAAGATCTCCGGCAATGCTCTGCGAGTGAAGAGGCATTGGCTGATGTATCACGGAACTATTTTATTGACGATGCCTTTGGAATGGATCGGCAAGTATCTGCGGATCCCGCCGCGGCAGCCTGAGTATCGCGGCGGCAGGACGCACGAGCGGTTTGTCACCAGCCTTGGTTCGGAAGCGGAGAGATATCCGAACTTCAAGCAAGAGCTGTCGCGGGAATTGGGAAACGCATGGGACGGGACGCTACCTTGGTCGATGCATCCGTTGAGCGGTTCGATCGCTGAATTAGCAGGGGGATGGATGGATCGCCGCTATCGCCAAGCATCATGGCATGCGGATCGATAAGTCTCGAGCACAAAGCGGTCGCTTAGTCTGCAGGAACTTCGTTGACCACGAGCAGATTGTGGGTGTTGTTTAGGAGTCCGGTGCCGGTCACATAGACGACTCGATCACCCGCTGACAACATACCGGTGGATTTACCCCAGTGGGTGACATCGGAGATGAGTTTTTCGGGGTTGTCCAATTGATCGACTTTGTGAGGCATGATACCCCAGAACAAGCACATGCGCCGAAGTGTAGGGTCGGAGTCGCTGATTCCGAGGGTTGGTATATAGTTGCGTTGTTTGGCTTTGACCCATGCGGTTCCACCGGTACGGGAAGCGACGACGACCAATTTGGCTTCGATGGCTTCGGCAATGTTTGCAGCGTGGTGAGTTACGGCCGATGTGACGGGATGGACTCGCGAGAAGAATCGAGTTTTGGCGGGTGCAGGTTGATCCTTGAGCATCTTCTCCGTTGACAGCATGATCCGATTCATGGTTTCGACGGCGACGACTGGGTAATCGCCAATGGCGGTTTCCCCGCTGAGCATGCAGGCATCGGCACCATCGAGAATGGCATTGGCAACATCGCTGGCTTCCGCGCGGGTGGGACGGCGATTGTGGTGCATGCTTTCGAGCATTTGCGTGGCGACGATGACCGGTTTCATTTTGTCCATGCAGACTTGAATAATTCTCTTTTGGGCCACGGGCGTTTCCGCAACATCGATTTCTACACCGAGATCGCCGCGTGCGACCATGACCCCATCGGCTGCATCGACGATATCTTCCAAACAACCGAGCGCTTCGCGTTTCTCGATCTTAGCGATCACGAGGGCTTGACCATCCATCGATGCGAGCAGGTTTTTGAGGGCCAGTACGTCCTGTGCCGATCTTACGAATGAGAGACTGATGAAGTCGACTTCGTTTCGGGCAGCCCAAAGGGCATTGTCCACATCCTCGGGTCGCATGGCTGAGACCGACAGAGATACGCCTGGGAGATTGATTCCCTGACGGGATCGGATGGTACCTCGCACCGTGACGGAGCATCGCAATTTATCTCTCGTCTTTTCGACCACTTGCATGGAGATGGTGCCATCGGCCAGCATGACGCGATCGCCGAGTCCTACTTCATCGATCAGTTTGGCGTAGTTGCTGGTCAATTCATTAGGGGTGGTTGGCTCGCTGCCGCGTATGAAAAAGACTTCCTGACCGATTTCGACATCCATCGGGTCGTTGAGAAGTTTCCCGAGTCGGATCTTCGGGCCTGCCAGATCGAGCAGGACACCGATCGGGAATCCGATCTGCTCGCGGACGCGTCGGATCTTGCCGAGGATTCTCTCGAAGTCCTCTTGTTTGCCGTGAGCGGAGTTGATGCGAAACACGTCGACTCCGTGGTTCACCAACTGCGCTAGGATCTGTTCATCTTCACATGCGGGCCCAACCGTTGCGACGATCTTGGTTCGAGCCTCGCTCAGAGTATTTCGCGTCATGGCTGCGGAGCTTCCTATTTAAGAGTGCCGTATTGTAGCCGCCATGACGGGTTGCATCAACGAGCCTCAGAATGGGAGGTCGTCGTCTGCACCGGTGCTGTGGTAGTAGTCCTCGGTCGGCCATTCCTTACCCTCCATTTCCTCGAGTGGAAGCAACTCGTCCATATCTTCGTCGTCGCACTGAGAGGCGAGAGTCTCGAGTCGCTTGCGGATCAAGTGCTCGATGATCGTGTTGGGGTCACGACTGCGAATGGCGACGGCTGCGGCATAAAACTCCTGCAGTCCCAAGGCCATATGGGTCAATTTGCTGGAAACGGTTTCCAGCGTACTCGGGGCCTTGGAGTAATGCTTTTCGAGTTGTTCCCAGAATGCCTGGGCCTGCTCGCTCGCCGTTGTCCAACCGCAGACGAACACTCCTCCGATCTTTGGCTTGATCGTGCTTTTGGTTCGTTGGGTTGGGTTTGCCGCTTTTGGGGTTCCCGTGGCTCCGTCACCCAGAAAGCGATTGCGAAGGACCGAGTCGCGTCGTCGGGTATCGCGGCGTCCTCGTACCAGTTTCGGTTCCGATCCGGTCAGGAGGCACTCGCGATCGATGATCACGCGGCTGACCCGATCATCTGCCAATTCGGGAAATCGGTATTCGATCCGGTCGAGGACATCGCCCAGCAATCGCGTGATGGCTCGGGCACCTGTATTCATAGTCTTTGCTCGTTCTGCCAAAGCATCGAGAGCATCGTCGCTCACCTCCAGAGCGATGCCGTGGAGGAGAGCGATTTGCTGACGCTGGTGCAAGGACGAGAACTGCGAGGGCTGTCTCAAGATGGCTCGCAGATCTTCGATGCTCAACTCGTGTAGGAACGTGATTCGAGAGAATCGACCGATGAATTCGGGAATCATGCCGTAGGCGTTGAAGTCGTCGACGGTGGCCTGACGTATGCATTCGTACTCATCCAACTCATGGACCCTCTTGACGCCGCTTGCGGGACGAGACTGGAATCCGATGGTCTTTTGGTCGTGCTGCAACCTACGAAGGACGATATCCTTGAGTCCGACAAAGGCTCCGGCGCAAATGAACATAATGCGGCTCGTGTCGATAGCCGGAATGCGAGTGCTGTCGATCGCATCGCAGATGCGTCCCTCCAGGATGGTAAGCAGTGAGTTCTGGACACCCTCGCCGCTGACGTCTCGACCTCCGACATCTTGACGACGGATCTTGTCGATCTCATCGATGAAGATGATCCCTCGCTCCGCTTTGCGGGGATCGCTGTTGGTCTGTTCCAGCAGCGGCCGAAAGATATCCTCCACAGGTCGCCCACGGTATCCGGTTTCCACCAACGTCGAAGCGCATGTTTGGACAAAAGGGACATTCAACATCAACGCAATCTGCTTGACCATCATGGTCTTGCCCGATCCAGTCGGACCAGCCATCAAAACATGGTTGCGCCCGAGATCTTCGCCATTCTCGTCGCGACTGGCGTTCGACAAAAAATGGTTGTAGATCGCGCTACATAATGTCCGCTTAGCGCGCGATTGACCTAGAACATGCTGATCCAGACCAGCCAGCATTTCGGCTGGCTTTAGCAGGGATCGGCGGCTAAGAGACGAAGAGGGCCTTGTTGTGGACTGCATCGAAAGACTCCGTTAGTGGCGAGAAGAGTGGTTGCATTGCGCGAGTTGTAGGAACGGGATCCGTCCGCTCAAAAGACATCAAAGAGGGTGAAGGAATGATAGCAGTTGAAAGACATTTCTCTAGGAGCGCGCTGACTTGTAGGCTTTTGTTGTGCATTGAACAGATTGTGCAACGTATCGATCGTCAACCGGGGTGGTAGCGTAGCGCACGTTTGGTAGCCTATGTCGAGTTGGATGAGGCTTGAACTCGATTTCCATCTGTGTTGGAACTGAGATGCATGACACTGATTTATTGATGACGATTGCTGTAGGTTTGGGGGTAGCTCTTTTATTCGGCTACGCTACGCAGCGTATGGGGCTGTCTCCGATCGTTGGATATTTGATTGCAGGGATTGTCGTCGGACCGAACACTCCGGGTTATGAAGCGAACGCGGAGCTTGCCAACCAGTTCGCCGAACTGGGTGTGATTTTGTTGATGTTTGGCGTAGGGCTTCATTTCGACGTGAAGGAGTTGCGGCGTGTGCGTGATTTGTGCGTTCCGGGGGCGATTTTTCAATGTGCGTTTACGTTTACTCTGGGATTGCTGACGGCGAGGTTCTTCGGGTGGGAATGGTATTCGTCGATCGTATTTGCAGTCGCGATCGCGTTTTCGAGCACAGTCGTGGTGACACGGATTCTGGCCGATGCGAATCAGCTTCAAACGCATGTCGGGAACATCGCGATCGGTTGGTTGATCGTTCAGGATGTATTGGCGGTTTTAGTTATGGTGTTGATTCCGAGTTTGGCTGCGGGGAACGCCGGTGAGCAAACCAATCTTCTGTGGGTAGCCTTGGTGGCTCTCGCGAAAATCGGAGCCGTGGTTTTGGCGATCACTTGGGTTGGCGGGCGTGCGATACCGAGCATCTTGCAGCATGTCGCGGCAACCAAATCGCGCGAGCTGTTTACGCTGGCCATCTTGGTTCTCGTTCTCGGGATTGCCTTAGCATCCTCGAAGATGTTTGGGATCTCGATGGCGCTTGGGGCCTTTCTTGCCGGCGTCGTGGTGGGACAATCGGAATTCAGTTTGCGTGCAGCGATCGATGCGTTGCCGATGCGGGATGCGTTCGCGGTTCTTTTCTTTGTATCGATCGGAATGCTGTTTGACCCAGTGGTATTTACGCAGGCGAAGGGAATGTTGTTGGTCACGACATGCATCGTGATCTTCGGGACGCCGTTGGTTTGTGTTCTGTTCATGCTCGTGATGGGGCAACCGCTGCGAGTAGCATTGCGTGTCGGTTTGTCTCTGTCGCAAATCGGTGAGTTTTCGTTCATCGTGGCTAATCTGGGGCGCCAGCAGGGATTGTTGTCCGATGATGCGATGCACGTTTTGGTCACTGTGTCGATTGTCTCGATTGCTCTAGCTCCCGCGATGCAGTGGCTGGCTTCTCCAATTGCTACTTGGATACGAAGGAATCCTCGCATGCACCAGCTTGAAGTCCAAAGACGTCCATTCACAATGCAGAGCGCCGCGCCCGCCGAATCACCCACCGAGACGCTCGACTCGCTTCACCGTGCGATCATCGTTGGCTATGGTCCAGTCGGCCGTACGCTCGCTCGCTTGTTGTCCGAAAATGGTATCGCTCCGACGATTATCGAGATGAACCATGGAAACCTGGGGGCGATTCGGCAAGCCGGATTCCGAGGTGTCCTCGGAGATGCGACCCATCCGGAGACGCTTAAGCACGCCGGGATCGATCAATGTTCGAATCTGATTCTCAGCGCGTCATCGATCGCTGGCGCGGAGGAATTGATACGTACGGCGCGGGAACTGAATCCCAAGATCGATATCCTGGTGCGGGCAGCCTACCTCCGCGAGCGCGAGCATCTGTTGCGTGTGGGTGCCAATACAGTGTTCGCGGGGGAGGGTGAGACGGCGATGGCCTTGGCGGAACATATGCTGCGCGAACTCGGGGCGACTCCCGACCAAATCGACCGCGAGCGGGAACGTTTGCGATCGGAAATCTTTGTCAATTAGCGGATGAGCTTCGAACAGGAAAACACGATGGCCAACAAGAAGAATTCCCAGTCCTCCCAAGCGATTCCGGTTCGACCTGTTCAGCAGTGGTTGGTGCCCGTGAAACGATTCTTGGAGATCGAGGCGGCCAGTGGCGTCATCCTATTGCTGTGTACAGTGCTCGCGTTGGTGCTCGCGAATTCCCCGTTCGCCAAGCCCTTCGCCGAATTTTGGCATACGCATGTTGGGATTGTCTTTGGTGACTATGGTCTGGAGGGAGAGTTCGGTCATCTGGTGATCAACGACGCATTGATGACAATCTTCTTTTTCGTGGTCGGCCTCGAGGTCAAACGCGAGATCGTTGGCGGAGAACTTCGTGATCCCCGTAAAGCACTTCTTCCAATTGTCGGAGCGCTCGGTGGGGTTTTAACGCCAGCGACTATCTATCTTCTCTTTCAGTCGGGTGAGTCAGGGGAGCGCGGTTGGGCAATTCCTATGGCAACCGATATTGCGTTTGTAGTTGGCATCTTGGCCCTCTTCGGTTCGCGCGTTCCGTTTGGTCTGAAAATCTTTTTGCTGACGCTGGCTATCGTCGATGACTTAGTAGCGGTCCTTGTGATCGCGATCGTCTTTACTGAAAAGATCTCGATAGGCTACCTCGCGTTGGCGATGATCGGATTTGCTCTCACTTATTTATGCAATCGGATCGGGGTGCGGTCGATCGCGATCTATTTGATAATTGGCATCGGGGTATGGATCTCGTTTCATCATGCGGGAGTTCACCCAACCATTGCGGGGGTGGTGCTTGGGATCTTGACGCCTGCCAAAGCCTGGATCGGCAAGCGGACGTTTGTGGAGGTCTTTCAGGAGTACTGGGAGAAACTCAGTGGCGACGATGATGATCCGGAAGAGTTGCCGGTGAATGTGGAACAGTTACGGTTTGTAGCGCGCGAGGCGCTATCCCCGTTGCATCGACTCGAGATGTTTTTGCACCCTTGGGTAGCATTTGTGATCATGCCCGTTTTTGCATTGGCAAACGCGGGGGTTCCCCTGCAGATTTCGGCGCTTGGGGACTCGGTATCGCTCGCGATTGCTGCGGGCTTAGCGGTCGGCAAACCGCTCGGAATCATCCTTTTCTGCTCGGTGGCTATCGGGCTAGGATGGAGTCGACTACCGCAGGGTGTGAATTGGCTAACTTTTGTTGCTGGCGCGTGTTTGGGAGGGATCGGGTTCACGATGGCCCTGTTCCTAAATTCCCTCGCGTTTCCCGCCGAAGAATTCGCCGCACTCGAATCAGCAGGCAAAGTCGGCACGCTCATGGGATCGTGCATCAGCGCTGCGATCGGTTGCGGGCTCTTGGTCTGGGCCACGCGAACCGATCGCACTCAAAAGATATCGTAATAAGATCTCGGACTAAGGTGATTCCTTAGGCACCGACGGCCTCAACTGCTTTGACCATCGGGGCGAGTACCGGATCGATGACGTCCTTCACTCCGGGAATTTCGTAGAGAACCTTGATGACGTCCTGAACCTTAGTTAGATACGGTTTGAGGAATGGGATCAAAGCTTTCTGAGCGACGCCTGGAAGTTTGTCGATGCCAGCGGTGCCGAATGCATTCGCTGCTTCCTCTATTTTGCTTACCGCACTCTTAGCGCCGTCTACATCCTTGATTCCCTCCAGCGTCCCGGTCAAACCTTCGAAGGTCGATGTCAACGACTTCTTCAAGTCGGTCAGGTCTGGAAGTTCAGGTACTTCGGGAAGGACCGAAACATCCAAACTGTTACCGGACACGATTGCTGGGCCGGTAGGAGGAGTAGGCTTCTTGTCTTCCGGCTTCTTAAACAAGTAGTTGTACGCGAGGAATCCAAGAGCGGCGACGGCGATCAGCGGCAACAGCCATTGCAGTGGGTTGCCCGAACTTGCTGCCTGGGCGGTCTGCGATGCGCCGGAGGCTAGGTTTCCAGCCAATCCGAGTGCCCCCTGCAATTCCGAAGGAACTGCACCTGCGAGGAAGTTCTTTTGACCTCCCAACAAGTTGGTCAAAGCTCCGATATCAAAACCGCCTGCGCTTTTGGCTTGCTTGCCAACGACTGCCATCACGATGGGCACGAGTAGCTTGAGCAGACTGCCGATCGACTTCTCGTTGAGTCCGAGCAGTTTTACGAGCGTCGATACAATGTTCCCTTGATCGGAACCAAACAGCATCGGGATGAGTTTTCCACCCATCGACATAAGATCTGGACCGGACGAACCTCCGCCTCCGCCGAGAAGGCCACCTAAGTTGTCTAGAATCGACGTATCCGTATCCTTAAGCACGTTGCTCAACTCCGATGCGCCACCCGGGGTGGATGCTTTCTTCATCATCCCGCCGATCAACATTGGCACGACGGCTTTGAGAGCCGAAGCAGTTTGTTGTTTGTCGAGTCCGACTGCGGATCCGAGCTGGTCGGCTACTTGACCAGCGAGGGCATCTTTGACGCTATCCAATAAATTGATTGCCATTCGTTGTTTTCCTTTGATTGAGAGAGGACAGAACGTAAAACCTGGAAGGACCGGGTAATATCGCAAGTTCGCGAGAATTGTGCAGTCCATGGGCGAAAATCTTCTTAGGTTTTGCCAGGATTTCAAGGATCCTTTTCGGGCAATTCAATTCTGGTAGGCTGTTCGTTTATGAGCCTCAATCTTTTCGCCGTTCAGATCTGTCAAACCGCAAGCCGGTCTTCGGAAGGGTTGCGCATCGTCGCCCATTCCATTCCAGGTGGAGGTCGGGTCATCGACTTTGGCTGTAATACACTCGGTGGTTTTCAGGCCGGGATCACCTTGGCACGAGTCTGTATGGCTGGCATGGCGGATATTTCGATCCATCCCGCAACTCCGTCTTTGGGGCCTTGGCCGGTCGTTCAAGTTGTCACCGACCACCCCGCCCACGCATGCATGGGGGCCCAATACGCTGGGTGGAAGATCTCCGTCGGTGATTTTTTCGCGATGGGGTCGGGACCGATGCGTGCTAAGCGAGGAGGGGAAGCGGTCCTCGATCGATTATCGATCGTCGACCCCGCATCCGAAGCGGTGGGGGTTCTCGAGTGCGATGCGCTACCCGGTCCGGAAGTCATCGCGTATGTCGCACAGGAATGCAGGACCAAGCCCGAACATGTAATCCTGTGCGTGGCACCTACGCGAAGTATCGCAGGGGTGATTCAAGTGGTCGCGCGATCGATCGAAACCGCCCTGCATAAACTCTTCGAAAGCGGGTTTGATCTGACTTGTATTGTTTCGGGACACGGCACTGCGCCACTCCCTCCGATCGCAAAAGACTTCGTCGAAGGGATCGGTCGGACCAATGATGCGATCCTCTATGGAGGGCATGTCACCCTTTGGGTCGATGCGAGCGACGACGAAATTCGCGCGATCGGGCCCACGATTCCTAGCATAGGATCCCGCGATTACGGTAAGCCATTCGCAAAAACTTTTAAAGAATACAACTACGACTTCTATCAAGTCGATCCCGGGCTCTTCGCGCCAGCCATGGTTACTCTGGTGAACCAACGGAGCGGCAACGCATTTCGCTTCGGTGCCTTCAATCCCACGTTGCTTGAGACATCGTTTGGCGAGGCATTCGATTGACGTTTCACTTAGGGATCCTCGGATCAGCGGACGGTTGGTACATCCGAGATTTGCAACGGGCGGCGCAAACGTTGAACTCTTCGTGTCCAATCCATATCTCTCCGCTGAGTTTCGGCACCCTCGCAGTTGCTTATGAAGGAGGAGACTACCCGAGATGGAGCGCCCATGACGAACGGGGCAAATCGATAGGCCAGAGTATCGATCTGCAAGCTCTGATGGTTCGCACGATGCCGTTGGGATCGCTCGAACAGGTGATCTTTCGCATGAACGCACTCCATGTAGCCGAGCGCAATGGAACCAAAGTAGTCAATCCACCGAGGTCGTTAGAAATTGCGATCGACAAGTGGCTGTCGCTGGAAACATTGCGAGCATCCGGGCTTGAGATCCCGCGTACGGTCTGTTGTCAAACACGGGAATCAGCAATGCATGCCTGGCAAGAGGTCTTTCGGGGCGATTGTGTCGTGAAGCCGATTTTCGGAGGAGAAGGGCGAGGCATTCTGCGAGTCTCCGATCCCGATATGGCTTGGCGAGTCTTCAGCACGCTCGAGCAGATCGATGCTGTGATCTACCTTCAGGAATTTCTTCCCAGCCAAGGTTTCGATTTGCGACTGCTGGTGATCGATGATGCCGTGTTCTGCGTGCGTCGCGAAAACCCCGATGACTGGCGAACCAACGCAGGCCGGGGGGGGAAGTTCTTTTCCCATACCCCGAGTTTCGAACAAGTCGATATCGCGTTTCGGGCCGCCAAGGCGATCGGTGCCTGGATGGTCGGCGTGGATGTTCTCCCAACGATCGAAGGTCGGAATGTGCTTCTGGAAGTCAACGCAGTACCCGGATGGCGCTCCACCGCAGGAGCTCTCGATGTCGATATTGCGCAGTTCCTTCTCGAACGTTTGATGCTTCAAAGATAGAGGTCGATAGGATCATGGGAATCATCTTGATCACGGTCCTGATGCTGATCGCCAGCAACATCTTCATGACCTTTGCATGGTACGGACATTTAAAAGATCTCAAAGATCGGCCGTGGCTCGTTGCGGCAATGGTCAGTTGGGGAATCGCATTGTTCGAGTATTTGATCCAGGTACCCG
>JBILVV010000312.1:0-6088 GCA_044370255.1 Pirellula sp. | reverse complement strand
CTTTTCCACATCATCTATGGTCGGTGGACCCGTTGGCTTTCTCGCGAACCCACTTACCCGCCTCCTAGGTTTGGGCTCGGTTTTTGCTTGGCTTTGCCTGTCTGCAACACTAACGGCCGAGGCCGGATGCGGTTTCCACGCCTCTTCTCATCCGTCCTCATTCACTACCCAGCACCGGCACGGGGAACTGTCCCTGAAACTTTATGTCCAGTACTCAGCAGGGGGGACTTCCTACTCCTTTTTTTCTCCCGTGCCCCCCTGCAGTGGCCCGCACTGTGGTGCGAAGCCCCGGATGAAGCCAATCGGGACCAACTCCTGGATTTTTCGTCTGTCCGGTTCCTTCGCGACCGATTCTGTCGAGAAACAACCCCGGGTCGATGCAAACCGTGACCGAAATGAGGATCATCCGCAGTCGGTTTATGCTCCGCGGGGGAGCATCGCAACTATGGAACATCCTCCGAAACTCTGCCTCGAGTAAGTCCCTGCGCGCAACGCGGCCATTGAAGTCTTCTTAGTCTTACTGGCCTTCGAGCTCTTCGGGTTGATAACCTTGCATCGGTATCAGCCTGTTTCCGTTCCGACAATATCTGGTTCCGAGCCAAGCGGCATTCATTTCGCGAGTCACGGTTATGTCATCGTCTGAATCGTCCACACCTGCCCCGGTTCCCGACAAGTTCGCTCATTTGCTTGAGGGGAAGCCGACGAAACCGAAACTGACGGTCACCCCCAGGACGCGGATTCTGTTAACGATTGTGCTGACACTTTTTTCGCTGTTGCTGGCCAACGGATTGTATTTGTCGGGAGTGACCTTCTCGGAGTATTGGTTCCAACGCTCATTCCAAGACTTGTTTTATCACTACATGTTCTTGGCCCACCTCGTTCTCGGGTTGATCATTGTTCTCCCGTTTTTGGCGTTTGGTTTTTATCACTGGCGAGCCTCCTACAAACGCCGCAATCGCCGTGCGGTGCGTATTGGCTACGCTTTGTTGATCTCGGGTATCATCGTTTTGGTGAGCGGGATCCTCCTCATCAAACTCGGAAACTTCCAGTTCATGCGGGGCGAACTCGGGAAGAAGATCGTGTATTGGGCGCATATCGTCACGCCGCTGATCGCGATGTGGCTGTATTGGCTTCACCGTTTGGTAGGGCCCCGGATTCGTTGGGTGATCGCCCAACGCGTCGGTTTGGCAACTGCTGTCTTTGTCGGACTGATGCTGGTCGCGCAGACCCAGGATCCTCGCAAATGGAATCGACGAGCGCCGGCCGATGGCCAAAAGTATTTTGAAAACTCTCTAGCCAGCACGCGTGATGGCGGTTTCATCCCACAACATGTGTTGATGAACGATGAGTACTGCAAGAAGTGTCACCAGGACATTTATGACGACTGGTTTCACAGCGCGCACCACTTCAGTTCCTTCAACAACCCAGCTTACTTGTATGCAGTACGCGAAACGCGCAAAGTGTCGATGGAGCGCGATGGCAATGTGCACGCGGCAAGGTTCTGCGCGGGATGTCATGACCCGGTTCCATTCTTCAGCGGCGCATTCGACAACCCGCACTACGACGATGTGAATGATCCGACGAGCCAAGCAGGAATCACCTGTACCGTCTGCCATGCCATTACCGAGTTGGAATCGACGCGAGGCAATGGCGACTACATCATCGAGGAACCCCAGCACTATCCGTTCGCCTACAGCAAGAATCCGATTCTTCAGCAGGTCAACATGCTCATGGTGAAGGCGAAACCTGCGTTCCACAAAGCGGAGATGCTCAAACCGGTTCACAAATCCGCGGAATTTTGTAGTACCTGCCACAAGGTTCACCTCCCATACAATCTGACCAAGTACAAGGAATGGGTTCGCGGACAGAACCACTATGATTCCTATCTGCTGAGTGGCGTCTCAGGACACGGGGCTCGCAGTTTCTACTACCCGGAGACGGCCCAAACGAATTGCAATGGCTGCCACATGCCCTACCGCGAGTCGGAGGACTTCGCGTCCAAGCCACATCCGGAGACCGGAAAACGGGTCGTTCACAACCACTTCTTTCCAGGTGCGAATACCGCGCTTCCACATTGGCGTGGAGAAGATGAATATGTCGAGTTGGCGCGATCGATTCTGAAGGGCTGTGCCCGGGTCGATATCTTTGGTGTTCGCAAGGATGGGGAGATCGACGGCGAACTGTCCGCTCCTCTGCGACCCGATATCCCAGCTCTTCAAGCGGGAAATCCGTACTTGATCGAAACGGTGATCCGAACACTGAAAATGGGGCATCATCTCACGCAAGGCACGGTCGATTCCAACGAGCTGTGGCTCGAAGTCCAGGCGAAGTCCGGAGATCGAGTCATCGGCATCAGTGGCGGTCGCACCAAGGACGAAGCGGTCGATGAATGGTCGCATTTCGTAAATAATTTTGTGATCGATCGCAATGGCGACCGGATCTCGCGCCGCAACGCGCAGGATATCTTCATCGCCCTCTATGATCACCAGATCCCACCCGGCGCTGGCCAGACGGTCCATTATCGACTCGAGGTTCCCCAAGATATCGATCAACCGATCGAGGTCACTGTCAAACTCAATTACCGCAAGTTCGATCGCGGCTATATCGACTTCATGGACAAGGCTTATCGCGAAGGGGACAACGAGTTCAAGAACCGGGATTCGGGAGTGAACCATTTGCCTATCACGGTGATTGCAGAGGATCGAATCGTATTCCCGGTGAGGAAGCAAGATGGAGCCCTTGCACAAGCGACCGAAATCGGCAAGCAACCGATTGAACCTACATGGCAGCGATGGAACGATTATGGAATCGGATTATTGCTCAATGGCACTGCACAACTGAAGCAAGCCACGGAGGCTTTTGCGGAAGTCGAGAAGCTTAAGCGATACGATGGACCATTGAACATGGCCCGTGCATTATTCGCCGAAGGAAACCTCGATGCGGCGACGGCGGCTCTGACGCGTGCCGCCCAGATGGATCCTCCTCCGCCTCACTGGACCATGGCCTGGCTGAGCGGTGAAATCGCTCGCCAGCAGGGGCAATTCGATGCTGCTGCGCAAAATTTCCGTTCCGTGCTGTACGATATCAGCGAGGACCGGACCAAACGCAAATTCGATTTCTCGAAAGACTACGTGGTTCGCAATCAATTGGGTGCAACCTATCTCGATCTTGCCCTCGCTGCCCAAAGCCGCGACGACCTCGATGAGTATCAGGAGTACCTCGGAGCGGCTCGATCCGAGTTTGAAAAAGTTCTCACTCTCGATAGCGAAAATCTGATGGCGCATGCAAATCTCACAACGATCTACGAGCGTCTGGGAGATGCCGCCAAAGCAGAAGAGCATCGGTTGGCGAACTTGAAGTACAAACTCGACGACAACGCGAGCAATCTGGCGAGACGACCTGCTCGTCAGAAGTATCCAGCCGCTAACAAGGCAGCCGAGGCACTCGTTATCTATTCCCTGCAACGGCCCGGTGCCCCAGGCCTGCCGACGGACGAAGCGCGCGAGCAAGTCGCCGAGGGAGAGCCCAGTCGTGAGTCTCTTGGCGGCCAATAGCGTTTTACTCTCCTCTCTCCTTTTTGACGCGTACAGACTGTTCCATGGCCAAGAAGAAAAAACCGCAGACGACTACAACTCCCGAAACCGAAGACGACTCCATCATCGGTCGCATGTTCTGGCGATCCGTGGCAGTCATCGCTGCCGTTGCATTGTTGGGTCTCGGAGTCTATTCGTTTTTGCCCAAGGATGAGAAGAAGATTCAAGAGAAGAAGACGGCGACAACTCTCCCTCAAGAACGGAGATCAACGGCGGTTGCGGCGCCCGAGATCCCATTCGCAGACATCACATCCGAAGCAGGTCTCGATTTCGTTCACTACAACGGCCAGCAAGGGGAGCGATTGCTACCCGAGACGATGGGTGGTGGGGCAGGTTTCTTTGATTACGACAACGATGGAGATCAGGATATTCTCTTCGTGAATTCGAGCGATTGGGCATGGGGCAATCGAAAGGCTGACAATCCTAAACCCACCATGCGAGTCTACCAAAATGACGGGCGAGGGAAATTCACCGATGTCACCAAAGAGGTCGGGCTCGATGTAACCTTCTACGGTATGGGACCTGCCTTCGGAGACTTCGATAACGATGGTTGGGTCGATGTCTTCATCACCGCAGTCGGCCTCAATCATCTATACCGAAACGATCATGGCAAGTTCGTTGACGTCACTCAGCAGATGGGAGTCGCGGGAGTACCGACACAGTGGAGTTGTCCGGCGATGTGGTTCGATTACGATCGCGATGGGAAACTCGATCTGATCGTCGGTAACTATGTCTCTTGGAGTCGCGAAACCGACCTTTCGCTGGCTTCGACAATCGTTGGTATGGAGCGGTCCTATGGCCAGCCAACCAACTTCGACGGTTCCTACATGTACCTATACCATAACGATGGGGATCGCTTTAGCGAGGTAGGTGAAAAAGCTGGCCTGCATGTTGTGAACCCGGCGACACGTATCCCGGAAGCCAAGGCACTGGGGATCGTGCTGCTCGATGCTAACCACGACGGATGGCCAGATGTCTGCGTCGCGAATGATACGGTCCGGAACTACCTGTTCATCAACAAGAAGGACGGGACCTTCGAGGATCAAGCGATTGGTATGGGAGTCGCACTGTCTCGAGATGGCAGCGCAACCGGAGCCATGGGGATCGACTCAGCAAATTATCGCAACGATGACTGCTGCGGTATCGTGATCGGAAACTTTGCAAATGAACAGAACAGCCTCTACCTCAGCGATGGAATGAAACCGAGTTTCACCGATGTCGCTTCCACCACAGGCTTTGGTCCACAATCACGTTTGCGACTGACGTTCGGAACATTCTTTGCAGACTTGGACATGGACGGTCGACTCGATATCGTCTGCGCGAACGGCCATCTCGAGCCCGAAATCCAGAAGATCTATCCCACGCAACAATACGAACAACCCCCGCAGTTATTCTGGAACGCAGGGAAAAAGCAAGTGACTCAGTTGGTGGCGATGAACGGGGAGAAAACACGCGAAGCATTTCAAAAACCAATGGTGGGCCGCGGAGCAACCTACGCCGATATCGATGGGGATGGCGATCTCGATCTGTTGTTGGTCGCTAATGGCGGTTCCCCACGATTACTGCGCAACGATTCGAAAAACGAAAACAACTGGCTGCGCGTTCGATTAAACGATCGCGCCAAGACCGGTGCAATCGGTGCAACGATCACGATCCCTCTCGCAAACGGCGATAAACTGGTGCGTTGCATCAGTCCCACACGTAGCTATTTGTCTCAAACAGAACTCACCGCAACGTTTGGACTTGGCAACCAGTCGCCAAAAGACATGCAGATCGTCTGGCCAAACGGAGAACAGCAAACCCTGCCCATCGATATGGTAAACACCCTAATGATCATCGATCAGCCTGCTGGGTGACAAATATTTCCCTGCAGTAGGCTTCTCTCACTATCTATCGCCCGTAGCCATTGGGGTAGCTGTTACCAGGTGGCGGGTAAGGGGCTTGTTGGTTTGGCCACTGCTGGTACTGCCATTGCTGATTGGAACCGCCATAGGCCGGCGGATACTGGTTCTGCTGAGGTGCATTCGGGTTGTAGTATCCGTTGCCTTGCCCTGGACTCTGTCCCCATCCGGGTTGATTCGCCGGGAAGCTAGTGCCGTATTGAGAAGGTGATGTTTGCTGGGACGGCTGCTGATAGGGGTTGTAAGGAGCCTGAGTAAAAACACCTGGAGGGTTTCCGTTCCCCGGTGCCGATGTTCCGTTCCAACCTTGGACCTTGTTGCCGAGGTCGTTGACTAAATCCTGTTTGACTTGGCTGGCCTTATCGCGATGGAACTTGAATTGAGGCATGCCTTCACGCCAATCGAGCGTCAGGATACCGGTCGCCATCAGAATGGCTCCGCCGATCAGCAGAAATCGAAATCCAGTCGGATTCGAAGCGATCGTTCGCACCGGCGCCGGTGCCGCGTACAAGGCTGCCTCGATCAGACGATCTTTGGTTGTCTTTTTTCTACGCGATCGAGCCATCGCTTCGCGCCCTCCGTTGGTGCGCATGA
>JBILVV010000311.1:0-6094 GCA_044370255.1 Pirellula sp. | reverse complement strand
CGGCATGATCGATTGCCGCTTGCGCCGCACCGACAATCTGCTCGATAAACGTGTCGTTCATCGTCTCCGGATCACCGATCACCGGCATGGTTGCATCGTCCATGATCGCGTAACCCTGTGTCAACAACGACAAATGACTCGTTCCACCGATACGGGTAAACTCATTGGGATTAGCGGAAATCTGTCCTGCCGTGCTCGCATCGTTGAACTCCAAAGGATATGCCCATACGATCAGAGGAAGTCGGGCACCTTCTTGGTAATCGGCTGGCAAGTACAGCGTTGCCGATAGTGGGACACCATCGTAGCGATGGTATTTGACAATTTTTTTCTTAATCCCTCGCAGTTGCGGTGTTGGATCGACAAAGTGAGTCAGTTGCTTTTCCGTATCGCTTAACAAATCTCGCAGATAGTAATTGGGTGGCTGCGTTGTGCTCTCGCGCCGAGCGACAATCCGGAGCTTTCCTTCATCGAACTCGACCAAAGCGGCCACATTCTCCGAAACATCCGGTCCGCACCGCCACAGACGTGTTGTTTCCAGAGTCGTCAGACTTCGGCGATCGAGAAAGGGTCGGTTTCCTTCCGGCGATGCCCCAACTCCCGACAACAAGACCGAGTCGCCACTCTGCTTCGCGATGGCAAAGCCATTCTCGTCAGGCTTGACCAAGACTCGCCCGGGATCACCATAGCGATCGCGCACGCTTCGATCGAAAAAGACTCGCGGTTCCTCCTTCGCATCCAGATCATGCATAAGAGTTGTCGTCCAGCGTCGATCACGATCAAGCTCGCTCGTCAGAAATCGCTTGGTATTGGCGAAGAACGTCATGCCGGAGAAGCGATGTCGCAACTTGACGAGCGGACTTGCTGGGGTCTTGAAGGGAGCGTCCAGGAACCACAACTGCTCTCGATGCTCGACTTTGTTCTTCGGATCACCGCCATCCAGGGCTTCGGTCCAAACCAAGCGGGCCGGGTATCCAGGCCACCACTGGATCGCTCGTGCACCCAGTCGCACCCCTTCGATAGGGATATTTTCTCCTAACGGAACATCGGCTACCCGATATTTCACTTGACCTTGCAGATCGATGACATCGATCGTCTTTGGAAAAAGATCCGCTGGTACCAGATAGGAAAAAGGTTTCTTTAGTTTTGTTAAAAGGAGATGTGCGCCATCGGGCGAGATCGCGGCCGAATCAATCCAATCCGGCTCTCCTATCTTGACCGGGTCGTTGTTCGGCCCGAGCACCATCAACTGCGTTCGCGCATAGTATTCGAATAACGCTTCGTCATGCGCGTTGCTGAGCAGGTCTTGGTAGGTTCGCACCGGGGCTTTGGCCCCCTCGGACTCTTGAATACTGGGGCCGTCTGGCACTGCGGGTGCAACAGGTTCCTTACCAGCAACCTCCGGAAGTAAGCATGCGACCACTCGTTCACCATCCGGCATCCAATCGAGCCCCTGCAACACCGTCACCAAGCGATCGGTCAATCGTTTTGGATGCGAGGGATCCGCGACCGACACCCACCATAGCTCGGTTCCTGTTGGCTCAATTTTGGTAAACACAAATGCCTGCGATCGATGCGACCAAGAGACCGATCCGATCCGGACATCCCCTTCCAATGGAATCCGAACAGGCTCGCTCTCATCGCGATGCCGCAATGAAAGTCCGCGATAGAAATCGGTCTGAAACCGACCTCGCGAGACAGGGTCGATGCGAATGCCAGCGAGGGAGAGCATGCGACGCGCCAAGTCCGCTACATCGGGCATGGCATCCCGATCGGCGAAGACCACCCACTCGGTATCGGGACTCCAGAAGAGACTTGGATCCGGCTTGGCGTCGACAATATCGACGATCGCTGCAGGAGGAAGTTGATATCCCGTTTGCGCTTGGCTTGGCAACGGCGTGGCAGCGGTCATGACCGGCACCATGCCAACAAGCAACCATAAACTAAAAAATCGGATCGATCCCCCGAACGGGATTTCCAAGGTGCGGTATTCCATGCTTTACTCTTCAAGACGAATTGCTTCCCCAAGCGTAACGGGTGCGCTACTCTACCATCAACTGAACGCTTTCAGAGTGACTGTTAAACTCCGGTGCATACATGCACTGCAACATCGCCAACCCCATCGGATAATCTCCAGCATGCTGGACTCGCAACGGGTACTCGAACACATACGTTCCCTTGCGGAGATAATCGATGAAGAAATGGGTCGCTGTGTCGCGTGTGCTTTCATAGTATGCCAAACCGTCCTGGAAACGGTAGCCGCTCAGGACGTTCACCGGCTCGGTGCCGCTGCCACGATAATCCTTGAGATGGACGTACTCCATGTCGCGATCGGTCCGGAGAATGATGCGGCAGACCAATTCCTCGCCAACCGAAACCGGTCCGGCAACCTCCTCGATCACTGGTCCAGCTTCCGTTAAACGGCGCTTGTAAATCTTCTTTTCCAGTTTCAGCGGCGTATCCGAGTGGGCCTTTACCTTGCGAATATCTTCGAGGTATTGCCAGTGGATACTTCCCCAACTGACTCCGGCGTCGGTCTTGGTGACCGTCACTTTGCCCATCTCCGGTTGGATTTCCGAAGCGGCAAATTTCTTCTCGTAGAATCCAGTGCCAGCTTCGACCTTCTCGGGTTCGATCTTGATGTTCGCGACTTGAACCTGCACCAGAGCATCGGAAGCCAACCAATCGGCACCTCGAACGAGCAGAGCATAGACGGCATCGGCGGTCGCCTTGGTGGTCTTCCAATCTTGCGTCTGCTTTTGCTTGAGGAGCCACACCTTGCAATCATCGACCGCTTGCCGATCGGCCGCAACCTCGTCGAACGCCTCGATCATCATGGCTTGGGTTTCGATCGGTGCGCGATACCACCACCAAGAGTTCTCCGTGTCGCGCCAGAACATCCCCATTTCGTCGTCGGAGACCGAATTCTCCTTGAGACTCTTCAAAATCGCGCCGGGGGTTTCGCGATCTCCCATCCGCTTCATGCCGATGGCGATGTGAGCCTGCGATTGCCGACTCAGTGTCAGCCAATGCTTCCTGGCCTGTCCTTGCCAAAAGCCCAGTGCCACTTGATTGGGTTCCGCGATCGGTCGATCAACCAGGTAGAAACTTCGTCCGTACAAGTACATTGCGATGGTAGGGGACAAGTGATTTTTCTCGGCGGTTCGATCCGAAGCAGGAATACGTTCGTACCATTCCCGCATCCAGTCGTCCAATCGATCGAGAGCCCGAAGGGCAAGCGATTCATCCACTTGGACACCCATGTTTCGCAATCGACCGAAGCCGGTGACGATATATAGCGACAGATACTCATTGTCTGGCCCGCCCGGAAACCATGGCCACAAACCACTACCGTTTTGCATTTCCGCAAGCTTCGACATGGAGCGTTGCAATTCGGTTTCGAGTCGGTTCTTCTCGAATAGCAGGCCGACATTGCGGCGAGCGAGCGATTCGTCGTTGGCATCCCGGAGCCACGGTGTTTCCTCGATCATGACCGATTTCAAATCTTCGTTCTTACTGAGAGGTGATCGCAATGCTTCCGGCTGCAATTCCCGCCAGACCGAAAAGACTCGCTCAATCTTAGGGTCGCTGGTTGCAATGTGCCGAGCAAGCGCGTTGGCATAAAAACGATTGAACGTTTGCTCGCTACACTCATAGGGATACTCCATCAAGTAAGGAAGTGCGAGGACCGCATACCACGCAGGTTGCGAAGTCATTTGCACGGTCAGCGATTGATGGTGAAGCGATGTGGAACCGGCCGATTCGATCAGTTTCTTCAGTTCGAATTCTTTGGTCCCCTGACCTCGAATCGGGAGTGGAAGAGATTCGGTCACCAGAATCCGATTGGACAGGACCGGCAACATCCCTTCTTCGCCATCGGACAGTTTTTCCGTCGCCGCCACCGCCTTGTAGATGACCGGACGCGCGCCATCGGGAACTTTGATCTTCCATCGCAGGCTCTTGGAACTGTTGGGCGCCAATTCAAAGGGTCGTTCCGCTTGGGAATTCTCGAAGGAGTTATCGAGATTTCGGAGATCGACTGCATCGCTTAGATGCAGCGCTACGGTTCCTGTTTGTGGTGCAGCGCTTTGATTCGTGATCTTGACACTGAACTCCAAAACGTCCCCCTCGCGTAGAAATCTGGGCGGGTTCGGTTGCACCATCAAGTCCTTCGTGGTGACGACCGAGTCGAATAAACTGCCGCTGCGCAGTTGTTGGTCGTGAGCGAAGCTGAGGAACCGCCACTGCGTGAGTGCTTCGGGCATCGTGAACTGCATCGTGACCTTTCCCTTGCCATCGCTCAGGAGTTGCGGGAAGAAAAAGGCGGTTTCGTTGAGATTTTTGCGAGGCGAGATGGAGTCGAGTTGCGGGCCTGGCTTGGGGCCCTGCGGAGTATCTCCTCGACCGGCGAGTGTTTCCATTTCTCCCGAGGCGAAGGCCTTTGCCTCGGCAGGCGCTCCTTCAGCCGCTGCAGCCATCGGTGCTGCTCCCAACGCCAAAGAGTCCATCATGGGAACGGCTCCTCCCATCCCGCCAGGCATCCCTCGACGCAGGTACCTTTGAGGGTACGCGAAGGCCAAGAGCTCGCCTGGAAAAGTTCGGTAACGCCAATCGATCGACAACGCTGAAGAGGGCATGTTGCCCCGGAACCACTGCAGCGCATTCGCAAAGTTTTGGAATGCATAGTTCGTATACTGGGTCTCGCGATAGAAGAACGAAAAGCGATCCGGCCACTCATGGGGAAGGAACGCATCGAGCGATTGGTCGTAGAGAGCCGCCACCATTTCCGCCACGGCACCGTCTCCTTTCGGATCTTCGATCGTCAGGCTCCAGGTCTCTTCCGAGCCGGGCATCAGTTTAGATCGGAATCGATCCCAACGAAGCTTGAGGTGCTTGTTGGTCCATGGCACATCGACCACACGGGACTCGGTGTACAGACGGTTTTCGCGCACCATGGTCACATGCACCGTGAAACCGCCGCGATGCGATTCATCGACCGGTTGTTCGATGGTCACTTGCGTCGCATCGGCCGGAGTCCAATACTTTTTGAGCGTGTTGCCGCGATGTTCGATCTCAACAAAGGCTCTCGCCGGTTGATATCCTGAACCCCAAACTGCTTTCCATGAATTACCGGGTTCCACCTGAGCGTTGGGGGTGGCAAAGACAAACGGAATACGCATGCCAAGGGTCTTTGCATTCTCATCGAGCACCCTGATGTTCAACTCGGCCTTCACCGGCTTGCCGAACCGATCCTGCGATTCGACGATGCAACGATACACACCCCGCTTCAATCGTACTGCAAGCTGCTGAGTACCCGATTCCGCTGTATCGAGATCCATGGTTGCGACTTGTTCGCCGAGAGCCCAATTCTTGAAGTCGGATGGATCGGGCTCGATGGTCGGAGGCCGGTTTCTCCGAGCCGTTTGCCCCCTCGGTGCACGCGGAGCACGAGAGAATCGTTGGCCGAGAATATCTGGGCGAAGAACCTGGTCCGGTTCACGCAAGGTGTAGATGCGCACCGAGCCCTTGCTGGGAGTCGGTTCGCCGTTGAGCGTACTGGAACGAATGCGCAACTGGACATCCCGTTCCTGCGTTTGCCAGTCATCGGCTGACAGATCGATCTGCATCGATTTGTATCCCACCGACACGTTCGCATCATCCGATCGTGTTTCCCCCGTTCCATCGGTTACGTCGACCGTGACGGAGTAATTGAAGATCGGATCCTCGGATTCTGGGATCGAACGATCGGGGCGAGCGACGAATTGGCATGCGAACGAGCCATCGTCTTTGGTTTCCGTCCAGCCATTAGCGATTTCTTGAGAACTGCCCAAGAACGGAGCGATCCTCCAACCGTAACAGAACATGAACCAATCCGGCCATCGGACTTGACGAACGACTCGGTAGCGGACACGGGCACCTTGGATAGGTGCGCCGGTATAGGCCATGGCCTTGCCCGTGACCGTGACAGATTCACCCAATCGGATTGATTCTTTCGGAACTTCGATATCGACTTTGAATTTAGGCCGTTTGTATTCCTCGACCTGAATCGTCTTGTACGACTGAGCCACCTCTTCGACGGTGATACTCATACTGCCCG
>JBILVV010000310.1:0-6101 GCA_044370255.1 Pirellula sp. | reverse complement strand
CTAGGGAGAGGCGGTTGAATTGAAGCCCTTTCCACAATTCTCTGGCGTACCAAATGTTGGGGTGTTGGAGAATCTTCACGCAGTTGCTATGCGAGATCACAGTCTTCGAGGATTGCTTGCCTGCAAGTACCTCGGAGGAGAACAGAGAACGCGAGGCATCCTGTGCAATGGGAGACTCATGCGCAATTCGATAGATCCGTCCACTAGTTCGGTGCACGCCATCATCTTCATGGCACTCTCCGATATCCGACCAATCCAGAACATAAACGGTTCCATCTGGAGCGGTTGATAACTCGATACCGCGGAACCAAGGATCGGACCAAAAGACCATATCGGGATGATGCCTACCGACAAATCCAGCGCCGACACGATCCAACTGTTCTCGATTGATACGTCTTCCGTGCAGGTTGAGTGTGAACAGATGATTGCGATACTCGACGGGCCATTGATCGGCTTGGTAAATCATCATGCCGCTGTGAGCATGGCCGCCTCCTGCTTGGTCGGTGCTGCTGCTCGGAGGCCCCTTGCGAGTTTCCCGCCAATCCTCCCCCTTGGAATCCCAGTGAACATGATCTGCGATGTGGGGAAGGAGCTCGTACGTGTAGGGATCGGAATCCTCGCCATACATTCGTTGCAGGTGGGAACCCGGGATCGCGTGCCACAGATGGCCGATCACGGTATTGATGAAAAACAAATTGCCATGCGCATCCCAATCCATACCCCACGGGTTGGTGGTCCCCTCGCATACCATCTCGATCACTTGGCTTTGGGGATCGTATCGCCATACGCCACATGTCAAACGAGTCGGGGGCATGACGGGACTCATGCCTGGAGCAAAAGCGATCGTACCCGGGATTCCATAACCTCCTGGGGGTGGGAATCTAGGCAAGGGCCGATCGGCAGGTCGAGTCGGATACCCAACTAAGTCGGTACTCATCCGATCCTGCGCAATCACGTCCGATGCACCCAGGATCCCGTGTCTGCCATAAAGCCAACCATCTGGACCGAAGCGGAGACCATTCGCGAAATTATGTCGGATGTTGGTGTTGAAGCCGCTCACCAAAATCTGTGGAATTCCTTCGGGTACATCATCGCGATTGGTATCGGGAAAGAAGTAGAGATTGGGAGGAGCCAACGCAAACACTCCTCCGTCGATAACCTCGATACTGGTGAGTTGCTTGAGTTTGTCGTAGAAGACCGTCCGCTTGTCAAAAGCCCCATCCTGGTCGGTATCTTCGAGGATCGCGATACGATCGTTGAGATCCAGATCCAGCCTCTTAGCGGATTCGGCATACGTGTTGTTCTCAGCGACCCACAACCGACCTTTCAAATCCCAAGCCATCGCGATCGGTTGCTGGACGAGGGGTTCGGCCGCAGCCACCTGCATGCGGAAACCCTCTGGAAGCCTCGCGGTCGCAGCAACGTCGGTCGCCGCCATTCTCGGTACGGTTTCGGGCTGTGAATCGTAGATCTCTTGAGCCGAAGAAAAACCAACTGCAACGGCAAAGAGAGTGATGACAAGGGCTGGGATTTCGGGTTTCATGGGGACTCCCTGGTATGAATAACGGGATCAATCATACTCGACGGAGCGGTACGACGGACATTACGATACCTATGGTTTCGTTTTCTAGCGAATCGACCCGAAAATCCATTCACCCGCCACACGTTAATCCCACCTCTCAAGATGCATTTTCAACATACTCTCTCGCTTTCGAGTTGGTGCATGTACCGCAACGGACTCGCGACCGCATGGGTCGCAATTTGGACATTGATGGGGCTATCGGTCTTCGGCCTTGCCGAAGAGGACTGGCGGCCGATGGAACCCACCTCGCCGACAAATTGGTTCGGGCAAACCATCCGTGAATCCGCCTGGCGTTCGCCTCGGGAAGAACTGGTAGGCTTTCACGTACCCAATGGGTTTGTCGTCGAGTTAGTGGCCTCGGAGCCTGAGATCGCCAAACCGATGAACCTCGCGTTCGATGCTCAAGGGCGACTGTGGGTGACCCAATCCGTACTGTATCCGTTTCCGTCCAAGAACGGATCAAGTCTCGGAGATGCAGTCATGGTCCTGGAGGATCGTGATGGCGACGGATCGTTTGAAACGAAGCGTCGATTCGCCGATGGCCTCAACATTCCCATCGGTATCCTGCCCTACGACGATGGCTGTCTCGTGTTTTCCATTCCAAACATTTTGCGTTTAAGGGATACCGATGGAGACGGCGAATGCGATTCCCGCGAGGTTGTGCTCGGGCCGTTCGATACGTCGCGCGATACGCATGGTATGGTCAATGCCCTCCGCGATGGTGGTGATGGTTGGATTTATGCCTGTCATGGATTCAACAATATTTCTCGCGTCGCGGGCCAGGATGGACATGCGATCGAATTGGTGTCGGGAAACACGTTTCGATTCCGTCCCGATGGCTCGCGAGTCGAACAGTACACACAGGGACAGGTCAATCCGTTCGGAATGACACGGGACGAATACGGCAATTGGTTTACGGCCGACTGCCACAGCAAGCCGCTGACGCAACTGCTTCGAGGAGCATGTTACCCAAGCTTCGGTCGGCCGGATGATGGCCTTGGATTTGTACCGCCAATGATGGATCATCTGCACGGTAGCACTGCGATCTCAGGGGCCGCCATCGTCAAACGAGGGACGTTTCCAAAGGAATTTCGCGGCGATCTGTTTTGTGGCAATGTGATGACATGCCGCATCAATCGCAATCGAATCACTTATCAGGGTGCCACTGCCAAGGCGTTCGAAATGCCAGACCTGCTCACCAGCGACGACCCATGGTTTCGACCAGTCGATCTTCAATTCGGTCCCGACGGCTGTTTGTACATTGCAGACTTCTACAACAAGATCATCGGTCATTACGAGGTTCCCCTCGACCACCCCGACCGCGATCGCACCAGCGGCCGAATATGGCGGATCCGTTGGACTGGGGATTCTGAACAAGTCGATGCGCCGAAGTGGCCACAGACTTCACAGAGGACCCTTTCAATCGAGTCTGTCGAACAGGCGGAACGTCGTCTCGAGCAACCCGCGGATCCCAAGGACACGGTCGCAGCACTGCACCGATTGCGGGCAGTCGAGTATCTCGGCCAGTACGGTTCCATGGAATCGATTCGCGTACTCGCCGAAAGTTTGCGAAAAGTCGATGGTTCGTTCGATCCGATCTTGAGCCAAAGCCATTGGATCGCGATGCGAGATATCGCAAAACGCGCAACCGAAAATGATGGTCGAAATGAAATCCCTTTGGAAGTTGTCAGCAATTCAGACAAAGGACCTGCGACGACCGAATGGGTCAAGATTTTGAAAGGAATTCGCAGTCCTAAAGCAGCTTTGTGGACGTTGGCGATTCTGGAACAACACGCAATTCAGACAACCGACAGTTCGCCAGAATCCTGGGTGAAGGATACGTTGCTGCATGTGGCGACGATTGCAGGTGAAAATGAAATTCCACGCGTGTTGGCTTTGCTTGAAAAGATTTTGCCCGACGCCACCGCCCGCAAGGAACAGATCCTATTGATCGGGGAGGCGCAGAGGAGTCGAAGCGGCAAGCTATCTCCGCAGCTTGTTGCCATGGGGCAGCAAGGGATTGAGGAAGCGATGGCCGATTGGAAGACTCGATTTGCTAAAGTATCTCTTTCAACCTGGACGGGGCGGGCAACGCGCGGGCGAGATGATCGAGCATGGAGTGTACAAACGCGAAGCCGTGAAACGATAAGCAACGAGAGTCCGGCAACTCTCGAAGTATGGAGTTCCATCGGATTAGGGGAGCGATACCAAGGAACGTGGACAAGCAGTTCCTGGATCGCATCGGGCGAGTTGGAATTCTGGGTCGTAGGCCACAACGGCTTACCGAACGAGCCGGATCGGCAGCAGAATTTCGTTCGACTTCTATTGCAAAACCCAGGAACCAAGGATTGGAAGGAGATCGTTCGATACTATCCTCCACGAAGCGATATCGCGAAGAAGATCACCGTTGATTTATCGAAGTATCGAGGCTCTACCGTGCGACTGCAAGTCGTCGACGGTGATGGGCACGATGCGTATGCATGGATTGCTATCGGCGGTTTTTCGCAACCTGGATTAGGACTAGGTCCACAGCGAGAAGTATTCGAACAGCTATTGAGAATGGTTCGTTGCTTTGGACCTGCGCTCGGATCGAATAGCGACAATGCGTCGAGCTCGGCTATCAGCGATCGTTGGACGTCCTGGCTTGAGCAGTCGGTGGTGGATCCTGCCTGCCGAACCGCTTTACAAAAGGGAATGATCGGGCACGATCAACCGGTTGTCGCGGAATTGATGGAATGTGTTGTCGCTCAGGGATGGGAGGACCTCCTCGATATCGAACCGAAGATAACGGACGCATCGGGTGCCTCTCGCACGTTGCCACGATTCTCGTGGAGGTGGCAGGAACTCAATCTGGAAACGCTGCGATGGATTGCCGAGCAATACTGCCGTCGTTCCAACGCAACCGCTCAAGAGGATTTGGTCCTTGGCTGGTCGAAGTATCGCACCGCTATCCCGATAATGGAGTCCCTGATGCGAGGCGGAGCGATGTCCAAGGAGGTTCTTCGCACGCTGCCGCCGACATGGTGGGAAGGGTTGTCTGCTGAGGATCGAGACCGGATGGCTACGCTCAAGCCCGAGGGGGAGAGCGACACCACACGATCGCAAATCGTACAAACCAAAGCTACCGCGGTGTCAGCACTCTCACCCGATCTCGCAGTAGGTGCTCGCGTGTTCCAAGAGCGATGTGCAGCGTGTCACCAGTTGGCTGGCCAAGGGAAGGTGATCGGACCGCAACTCGATGGTGCGATCACTCGCACCGTGGAGCGATTGTGCGAGGATATCCTGTGGCCAAATCGAAATGTAGACGAAGCCTTTCGCATCACGAACGTATTGACTCACAGCGGCGAGACCTACTCGGGTCTTATCATCGATCGCCAAAATGATTCTTTGGAGATCATCGATCAAACCGGCAAATCCCAGCGCATCGTTCGCGATGAAGTCGAAGCCGAACGGATCAGCAAACTTTCGTTGATGCCTGGCAACTTCGAAGAGATGCTCAGCGATGCGGAGTTCGCATCCCTGATCGGTTTTCTCAAGTCCCATACACCCAAACCCTAAGCGTCTCTGCATGGCCACTGCATTTGAACTGAACCGCTTTCTTGAGAATGTCGGCCCCGAGATCGCGATGGAATCCTCGGGCGAGGGGCCAAGCGGTTCCCTGCCGTTGACCGATGAGATGCTACGCACCTGGTCGAGTGGAGATCTGTTCGGCTGGACGCAAAACGCGGGGATGGGTTGGGATCTACAGAAGATGCTCGGTCCGCAATTCCTGCTCCTGAGTACCCAAGGGGGAATGCGCGCTGAAAGTGGTCGGCCGATCGCGCTGGGATATCACACCGGGCATTGGGAGGTGGGTTTGTTGGTTCGGGCCGCTGCCGAGTGGTTTTATGACCATGGGGGTGTTCCCTTTGCAGCTTATGTGAGCGATCCATGCGATGGCCGCACTCAAGGGACGGTGGGTATGTTCGACTCCCTCCCCTATCGGAATGATGCCGCGATTGTCTTCCGTAGATTGATTCGTTCGCTGCCAACGCGCCGCGGGATTATCGGCGTCGCGACATGCGACAAAGGACTTCCCGCGATGATGATCGCTCTGGCGGGCAGTTCTCAATTGCCGAGTGTGGTCGTGCCCGGCGGTGTCACGCTACCAGCACGCAACGCAGAGGATTTGGGTAAGGTGCAGACCATCGGTGCTCGCTATACCAATGGCATGATCTCCATCGAGGAGGCATCCGCAGCAGGCTGCAGAGCATGCGGTTCGCCCGGAGGCGGTTGTCAATTCCTCGGAACCGCTGCTACATCGCAAGTGATTGCCGAAGCGCTCGGAATGACCGCACCTCATGCCGCCTTGGCTCCGAGCGGTCAACCGATTTGGCTCGATGTCGCAAGGCAATCGGCGAAGATTCTTTGGGATCAACATCAGCGTAAAGGAACGCTTGCGGATATTCTCAACGAGGATTCGTTCCATAACGCGATTGCAGTCCATGCCGCATGCGGCGGGTCGACCAACTTGTTGCTT
>JBILVV010000309.1:0-6108 GCA_044370255.1 Pirellula sp. | reverse complement strand
TTCAGCGACATCGGCTCCATTCGCTTGCGCATCGAGATGCTAAACAGCCATACGACCACCAAAAGCGATGCGACGACATTGACCTGCGTCAGGCCAATGACCAACAGGATCCATTCCCAGGTTCGCAAGGGGGAATGAAAGCGACTCCCCAGGATGACGGCAATGCATATGGAGACGACCAGGATCACCCAGAATCGAACCGCAGGTCCACGAACCGGCCCCTGGGCCCACAGCACCCATTGAGAACCCGGAATCTGCATCTCGGATCGAATGTTTGCGACATCGCTGGGCATTTCCAACTCGGGAAGTATCACCAGATTGCTCATCAGTTCCTCGCCGGTCCACTCGATGATGACATTCTGCGCTCCTGGCTGAAGGGTAAGTAGGCATTGATCTCCTTGGCGACGGATCGGCGCATTGCGTCCATCAACGCGGATATCGGTTACCGTGGAGTTGGGTGGGAGCAGGAGCGTTTGCTCGCCACCAAGACTCGACTCCACATCAAACGTTAGTTTCGATTTGCGTTGGCGGCTTCCCAACTCCAAGGTTTGGACGAGCGACTGGATCGTTAGCAGTTTACCGGGGACGGCTGCTGGTCTCTTGAATTGCAGGGTGACCGTGTCTCCGGGCCAAGGATACCACTCGGGAATAAGAGTCTCTTTCTGAGCATCGAAGATAGGAGTACTTCCCTCGGATTGCATGCTCCAAACGGGCGAGGTTTCGACAAGCCATTTTTCGGAAACATTGCTGATCGGTTTGGCCGATAGCTTGATTTGCTCGCTGATGGATATTTCGGACTGCCACTCAAACGCCCGATCGTCGGCGCCAAAGTTCACATCGACCGATCCATTTTTATTCACGATCCCAGGTGTCACGATCTGCTCTCCGTCGACGAGCGGAACCGGTACCGACACTGCTTTACCGAGTTGGCTCAACCGACTGACCTTGGTGAATACTTTCCATACTAGACCGATCTCCAAGCGGCGTTCGACTCGGAAAGCCGCGCGGAAGTTCTTTTGGTCGTAATTGGCCTCTCCTTCGACTCGCTGTTCTTTGCGGACGAAGATCACTTGATTTTCCGGTTTCCCATCGCTGTTCACACCGGTCCAGGTCCAGTCGGCGGCATCGATCTGCAGTTGCCGAGGGGGCAAGATAAATGCCCATGTCCATTCAGTGGCCTCGACGATACGACCATTTACTTCGATGCTGTGGATACCTTGCGGGACCAACACCCAAAGGTACCCATCGTCTCGTCGGGTCACCACCGCATCTTGGCCATCGACCAATACGCGACGCGGAAACCAACTCGGAAACTTGCCGGGAAGCGGAACTGCAACCTCGGCCGTGGCATGAATGGTAGTCTGGAGTTCAAGCTGATTCTGATCTAACTTCAGTTTCATCTCCGGGATCTCTGCCGCATGGGGAAATGAATCGTCGGCTTGCTTGAGCCGCTCCCTGAGTACCCCAAGGGTTTGCGAATCAGGGATCTGCGCGATCAGTGGGTGAAAGCTCCCCGATCCCAGAGCGATTGCAAGGGCAAGCGTGAAGATTGCGGGAGTGGAACCAGGCGGTGGAGCTGCCTTCATCAGAAGTTCTTTCCATCGCTTGCCGAGCCCCTCGAGCATGATGACCAACAAAATCGCGATCAAGATCAATCGCAGCGCGGTCATGGCTCGATGCATATTGCACGAAATCAAAATTGGTCGAATCGTCTCCTCTGGCGATACAGGTCCATCCCAAAAGCACTGCACTGAATTCCCAATCCACTGGGGTTTTGCAACTCCTGTTTGAATACTTGTCTTTGGATCGTAGAGCATATTCGATGCTTGGAGTGATTGGCCCGGGACAAGCGGACCCTTGCTCAAGGCCTTGGGTAGGTTGGAAGTATCCTGCGGTATTGGTATCTGCGACTGGGGGTAGTTTTCGTTGGAATAACTTCGTTTCGTCGGAGCCTGCCGCTCGGCCTCGATGTACAACATGCCGCTATCCGAAGACCTATCGGACGGGGCATTGGATGTTTGGTCCATCCATTGAAACAGGGTGCGATAACGGAACGAGTTGTTGTTCGGCTCGAGTTGAGGATAGATGGCGTTTTGAATCTGAACGGCTGCAAAGGGGATCAAATTGAACAGAAGGATGGCAAGGGCGATATTGCGCCACCAAATCAAAGCCTTTTCGTGCTTGCCAGTCCCCACAACGCGGAGCAGTGCCACGGGTATTAGCAGGAAGAACCACGTCCAGCGCGGTGAGCCAGGCTCATGGTAACACAGTGCAAACGCGACCAGCGCGATCAAGCCCGGGAGTATTCCATACAGACGAAACACGGCCAAACTGAACACTAGCAGCAGGAACATGTCGAGCAACGTCCATGCGGTTAGCCAGTCCCCTTCGACGCGGTCGGCTCCGAATAGAGCGAGCACCCTCCAGCCGGGTGGCAAGTAAATGGAGATCTGCAAGTCGTCGGCGGTGGTCTGCCATCCAGTAGCCGCTATCGTCCCGTTGGTTGTCGCTCTACCGACCGCTTCGATTTGGGGACGGCGTTCGCGCAATTCGAATCCTTGAGACCCGGTCGATGGGTTTTGTGTAATCAGTTGCCGTGCTCCTCGTATTCTCACGACCCCCAACTCATGATTGTTGGCGACATCCAATCGCGTGATTTGCCGAGGTTCGCCGAATAGAGAATCCTCGTAGGTGATCCCTACTCCATCGTCGTCGAGCCATAGGACTCTATTGATAGACAATTCGTTGGGCTTGTCGGCCCCCATGCCACGAGTCTTTTCCACCAACGTCACCGGCGCATTGGTGTTCCATTGAAAGACTGTCAGGTTCCGCCACTTTTCAGGGAATCGAGTAATTTGCGCGTCGATCGGGACAAGACCCTGGAGTTCGACAGTGCGCAAATTCGGCGCAGGCTGAAGAGCCAGCAGTTCCGTCGGCTTTGCGGGTGGCGTCTCAACGGAGTACTTGAGTTCCCTGAGATCCGTATTGCGAAACGCATCGATCACAATGGTCCAATTGCCAGCCCGTATTTGGGCCTTCAGTTTCCCCGTCTCGTCAATCGCAACAGGAATGGAGCTGGTGACGTACGAAAGTTGCCAACCCTCAGGCAAAACGTAACCGAGTTCCTCCTCGCGGCTTTTCCCTGTGGCGGTCAGGTCGATCTCTGTTCGCAACCACATCGGCGAACCGTCTTGAAGCAAACGGTACACTTCATAGGAGAAACTATCCTGTTCCACTTCGCCGACCGTGGCGCGATTCAACCACAGTTGTCCGTTCGAGTCCCAGTTGGGCGTAGCAACCAGTTCATCGCGCACCATCAAACGAATCCAACCATAGCTACGCGGAATGGTGATCTTCTGAGGTATGGCGTTCCATCGCCATCGCCCTTGCAGCGTGTAGGAACCCATAGGTAACTTCACAGAAGGAAATCCATTGTGCTCCACGACGATAAGGCTTTTGGTACCGTCCGATACTTCCATAGGCCAGTGTTCCATGCCGCCAGGAAGAGGAACCCACGATTCGCGGAATACACGTACTGGAACCTTCCAACTCCCTTGTGTTTGGTCGGCGTCGATCTCCACTTGCGAGGGCCAATAGTGGATCCTTTCTTGCGCATCCCGATAGGTTGACGGGGATAGCTTGGATTCTTCGTCCCAAAGCGCCCAGGGAATCCAAGGTCGCAGTGGTTCAGGAATCCATTGCGATTCAGGACTTGGCGGTTGGCTTGCGGCATTCGTTTGCCGAGGGAGTGGCTCGGTCCATTGGTTGGTCTGCGCTTCGCAAACCTGCATGCACATGCATGCGAGCCAGGGCAGCAATGGGATCAACAGAAGTAGACGTTGCGAGGATGCGCGGCTCAACATGGACTCGGTCCCTGCAATCGACGAGCACCGAGCCCAGGAGTCCGCCTCGACACAAGGAGGAAATTACGACAACGAGCTCACCGGTGCACCGCCTCGTTAAGAACGATCGTGTACACCGCATTATATTCCGTTGTGTGTCCGATGAGCCAAGAGAATTCCGGTTTTTAACGGCAGCCGATCAGGATCACGGCCGAGATCTGCTAGCGACCTGATCGATTAGACATTACCGTTGGATATTCCGCAGCGGTGACTCGCTGGTTCTTTCCACGATGTCGGTTGGATCGACGCGAGTCTGGATTTGATGAAGAGGTCGGAAGACCATGACTCCATTCTCAAAGACCAGACCATAAATCTCCGTGGTTTGGCATTGGCCGAACTCCGCACCCTGCATCGCAATCGGGCAGGTCTGATAGGGCAGAAAACCGACGTAACGGAAACCGTACAGTCGCTTCTTGCCGCACCCATCCACACCGATAACCGATTCATAATAGCCCAAGGGAACGTTCGTTGCCTTCACACGAAACGGCGGGGGCTTGACTGCGTCAGGATTCGATACTCTCTCGCCGGGGTTGGTAAAGCCAGCAGCACCGCGGACTACTTCTGCGATGGCGCGCACATTCTCGTCAGTCTGCGAGTCCAATTTCTGATTGATCGAGGTCAAGTTCCATCCATCCTCGAGAGTGATCGCTACGTCGGCGATCCCGAAGCCGCTTCGAACATCGATCGAATACTCTTCCGAAAAATCAGGCAGGTATTGCAATTCGATTTGTACAAAGCGATCGTCGACGACTTCGCGAATCGGTTTGCCACTATCGCTTAGAATTGTCTGTGCCGCACTGGTCACGAGCAGATAGGGTTTCGGACGATAGTAGCGAATCCCAGTATCTTGCGGCTGAGGATTCGGGCGGACCCGTACGCGAGGTGCGCACGCGGTTGAAACGAAGAGCATCAAAATAACCAATGCCCAGGCGTAATTCTTCATGGCACACTCCCTTGCGCCGAATGGATCGTACGATTCCCTTCACTAGCGTCCCTATTTCGGAACAGATCGTTAGCACCGAATAATCGTCTCGCAACTCAGCAGCGAATTGAACCACAATGGGGGAATTCGATTCCATTTGTAGGGGATGGATGGGTGCAGTCACTCGGCTATTTTTGTAGCGTCCGCTACAATTAAGACACCCTACCGATACAAATGGGTTTTCAGATTGAGCCTTTCAGATCAAGCCTTGGAGTACCTATGAGAGCTTTATTCTTCCAGCCACTTGTTGAGCCACCTTCATTTCTCTTGACTGCTTTGGCATTGATACTAAGTTCCTTGGGTGCGGTACAGGCTGACGACAGGAACGATGAGCCTCGCGAACATACCGCCGATAGCTTGGAAACCGTCCGAGGCCGGATAGAGGAAAAGAAGGCGGTTTTGGTCGACGTTCGTGACTTGGTGGAATGGAACGCCGGTCACATTCAGGGGGCCAAGCACCTGCCGTGGCGGGAACTCCAGGACAAACTCAAGGAAGAGGATATCGCTAAGAAATTATCCAAGGATGTCATCGTATACACCCATTGCGCCGTTGGATACCGATCACTCCGTGCAGCCAAGATACTCAAGAAGTACGGATACGATGTTCGCGCTTTGAAGCCGGGATATGAGGAGCTCGTGAAGGCTGGCTTTCCATCCGAGAAGAGTGACTGACGATTCTCCACAACCTTCGAAAGTCTCTATTGAATCGTATCCAATCCTAGATCAGTAATCGGTCGATCGAGTGCTGATCCTTCGGACATCGGGCGCTCCGGATCGGTTTGCTTTTTCACAGGGACTACCACCAATCGCCCGACATCCAAGCGAGTAACCCTGACCTCTTGGCCGGGTTCAATGAGTCCGACTTCGCTGATTGCCTCAAACGATCGATCACCGATCTTGACGGATCCGCGAGGGAGAAACTCATTTTCCGTGATGCCGACGGAACCAATCAGCGATTTGGGATCGGCCTCTGCAGCATCGGACCAAACAAACTCCTGGGCCCTCTCCGGTTTGACAATCATCTTTCGCCCGAAAGGAGTTTTGGGCCAAATGTATATCAATAGGAATAGCATTAAGGGGATTAGCGCCAAGGTAATCAGCAGCATCCACATGCCGCTGGTGGGACTGTGCCGGAATGCGAAGACGACCGATGTGAGGCACAAGATTCCCGTGATAGCGAGTAGGATACCGCCACTGGGGACGAGCAAATCGATTGCGAAGACA
>JBILVV010000431.1:0-4140 GCA_044370255.1 Pirellula sp. | reverse complement strand
CCGTCATTCGCATGGGCTACAGGCACCACTCCAGCAGCTACCAATACTGCGGCGCCTCCCGAACTTCCACCGCAAGAATACTCAATGTTCCATGGGTTGGTGGTGGGTGCAAGACCCTCGAATTCCGTGCTGCAGTTAAACCCAAATTCAGGCAAGCGAGTTTTGCCGAGAAGAATAAAACCTGCGGAGAGAAACTGACGCGCGAACGCACCATCGTGCGTTGCGGGCTTATCCGGGACGGCCTGCGATCCAAATCTGGTAGGATGCCCTTGGATGTCCGTGTTGTCCTTGATGAAGCTGGGGACCCCAGCAAAGGGGCCTTCGATTTTCCGGCTCGCTTGTAGACGGGCTTGATCGAAAAGAGGCAATTCGATTCCGCGAAGAACCGATTGCACTCGTTCTGCCCTTGCAATTGCCGCCTCAATCAATTCGCTCGAACTCAGTTCCCCCTCGCGGATGAGTTGGGCCAACTTCACCGCATCATGATCTGAAAGAGGGTCATCGTCGGTGAAAGCATGCACTCTCGTTTGGTTCATCGTCGCGGTATTCCCTACGCGTTCATCCCGTTCTCCGAACATAGTCTATCCTAATTCGGTGTCTTGGGGATGATTACCAGATGAACCGCGTACGTTCAGACTGACGGTGAAATGAAAAGCTGTCTGGGAAATGCCCCGCGCAACCTCATGGATCTGTCCACGACGTTCCGTTCCAAATCTTCGCACCGCTGTCTTTTTCCCAACGTCCTTTCTTAAAGTTCCATTTCTCGTCATCAACTCCATCTCGATTGGTGTCGAGTTTAGCTCGATCCCACTGACCGTCGCCATCATCGTCATATAGATTCAACTTCCATTTGCTCTGAGCACCGAGGACATCTTTTCCCTGTGCACCGCTTGCTTTTGCTCCCGCGATCTTCATCGCGGCTTGATACTGGCTTAAAGGATCGTCTGCCGTTGGGGACTTGCTGCTTGAGGCTTTAGGCGACGACCCCGACTTCGATTCAGCAATTTGCCAGCGTTCTCCATTCCAAATCTCGTTTCCCCCTTCTTTTTCCCGCCGGCCCGATTTGAAGGTCCATTTTTCATCGTCGACATCATCTCGATTGGTATCGAGTTTGGCGCGATCCCACTGACCGTCGCCATCGTCGTCATAGAGATTCAGCTTCCATTTGCTTTGGGCACCGAGGACATCTTTTCCTTGGGCACCAGTTGCTTTCGTTCCGGCGATCTTCATAGCGGCACGATATTGACTGAGGGGATCGTCTGCGGCTGAGGTTTTACTGTTCGAGATTTTCGACGCCGCGCCAGAGTCAGTTCCGGCAACCTGCCAACGTTCTCCGTTCCATATCTCTTCTCCCCCCTCCTTTTCCCAGCGGCCCTCTTTGAAAGCCCATTTCTCATCATCAATATCGTCTCGATTGGTATCGAGTTTGGCGCGATCCCACTGACCATCGGAATTGTCATCGTAGAGATTCAGTTTCCATGGCGATTTGGGCCCTAAGATATCCTTGCCCCCGTTGGGTGTTGCTTTCGAGTTTGCGATTTGCATTGCCGACGCAAGCAAGGCCGTGTTATCAATCGACTTCTGGTTGGGTTTTGCCTCAGAGCCGACTAACGGCTGAATGGTTCCAGGACTAGACTGCGAATCGTTCTTGGGGGATTGGCTGCTCGCAGGGGCGGTTGAAGACACTGCAGGCAGAGTTGAATCCGGTACCTTTGTCACGCCTTGCGACGAGGAGTTATTCGGGGATGCATTCTGCGCCTGCGCAGAGCCTCCGTTGTACGCGAGACTAGACGATGATGTATTTTGCGATGTATTTTGCGGAACGGTTGTAACGGTGCGCTCAGTGGAACGGGGAGCAAAGAGCAGATACGATCCGCCCCCGAGAATCGCTAGTCCGCCAGCTATGACCGTGTTGCGTAGCGTTTGATAGGAAATGAACATCGTTTACTCCTCTAACTCCAATGATCCCCTATCGACTAGGGGAGGGATGTAACCTTCGATCATACCGCGTTGAATAGGAACGGTGCAGTTGCAGTAGGTGTAAGGACAAATCGCTGGGCCATCGAGCAACTGAAAGCCATCTTTGAGCGACCCGCGTTCCGCGTATTTTCCGCCAAGTCGACTTGCGGGATAGCAGCGGAAAGCTTTCCCATTGGATTTCACCACTAAATAGTTGGCCCCGGATCGGCATCGTTTGCCTTGAAAATTATTCTCAATCTTGCCCGTGTGATTGTGCCCGCCCAACTGCAACAGGATCTGTTGCTCATCGGCTGTGTAGTCTCTCACATAGCCATCGATCTTCTCTGGCTGCACTTTGAACATGATCCCATGGCTCTTGAAGAACGGAGCAACCTCGTCTCTCAACTGCAATAACCGATGGGGAACGGCAACGCTGGTCACATGAAATCGTACGCCGAGGGATTCGTAAGGGCGTATCCATTGGTACTTTGCAAGAAATGCTTCGGGGGAGTCGTATTCGAGATGAAGACTTGCGGAAAACAGGTTCAATGCCCCACGCGTCGATTCGAGAAACGCTTTGACCCGATCCTCGGATGCCGAGAAGTTGGTTTGAATCGATATGCAATGCCCTTGTTCAACCAATCGCCGGGTAATCTCAACCAATTCAGGCTGCCGAAAGGGCTCCCCTCCGCTCAACTTGATCTCCCATGCTCCTGGCAGCTTCGCAAATGCATCCATGGCTTGTTGGAATCGCTCTCCCTCGAGCACGCCTCGCCGGTCCGCCATATTTCTTTGAGTGCAATACGAACATCGGTAATTGCACGAATCGTTCATGTTCCAACTAACGATTCCTCGAATCTTGCGTCCCAAGAGCTCCCAACCTGCAAAGGACGGTGTTGCACCATCCGCCACCGATGTTGCACTCAGCCATCGATCGATGCTGGAAGAGGAATCGCTCATGCGTCGAACTCCCCTTCTGTCAGTATTTTAGTATTGGGTGGCAAATGCACAATTCCACGGTTGGCGGGTACCGTGCAGGGACAGATGGAATAAGGACAGAGACCTCCTTCTCGAAAGAGTTGGAAATCGCCTCGCACGAAGCTACCTAAACGTGCTTTGACCTTGAAGTCATTCTGCCCATTCACTGCAACGTCATCGTCATCTAAATCAAACGCGTCATCCACCCTGACGTATTTCTTCGCGGTTCGACAAGTGTATGCTTCACCTTTTTGATCGACGATGAAGTAGGACATGCCAGCTTCGCAGAAGAGTCCTTGATAATTCGGAGCGCGGTTGACTTCCCGCGGATTGCAACTACCACCTGTGATCTCTGCGATCATGGCGATCTCGGAGTCATCGTAGGGATACACACCGCCACGGATCTTCATCAACTGGGGAAAGTACCTTAGACCTGCATCGTTGAGGGCATCGCGGTATCGAAAATGATGAGAGACACTACCCGGTACCAAAACGACATTGACGACAAAGCTGCTATTGGGATTATTGCTTTCTCGACACTCGCGGTACTCGATTGCTTTCGCGAGGAATTCATCGAGCTTGGCGGTATCCGGATGGAAACTCGCGCTCGTGATTCGCAACCGTGATCCGGTCAATTCACTGAAGCGTCGCAGTACATGAATGGGTGCAGAGAAGTTCGTAAGAACCGAAATCACGTGCGCTGTTCGATGCATCATCTGAGGGACAACATGGTCGATGAATCCTTTGAAAGCAAAGACCTCACCTCCAGACATTTTTACTTCCCACACGCCGGGCAAGGTGCCAAGGCCCCCCACAATCGCATCGATCGTCGCGGTATCTGGATAACCCACTCGGCTCTTTCGCGACTGAATACAGTATGTGCAATCGTAGTTGCATAGACCATTGACCTGCCATTCGACTGTCGGCTGTGCCTTGGATCGGGGTGCCGTTTCGTGCTGCCTGTCAGACTTTGCGATCCACTTGGCGATTGGCAACAAGAAACTCATACCGAGCCTCCTGCTCCGCTCACCGGCTCTGTAGGTGCGAGAAGATCGGCAGCGTTCTGGATTCTGCCGAGTTTCATCGCCCACTTGACGTTTTGTTTGTATTTGCCGCACTGTGCGCAGGAAGGGAGAAATCGGTTGTCAAGGAATTGCATTCGGAGAGCCGCGTAAGATTCGCCGGTCCAGAGATCTCGAAATG
>JBILVV010000129.1:0-11646 GCA_044370255.1 Pirellula sp. | reverse complement strand
TGGTGCCGGATCCGTGTTGTAGCGAACCTGCAGAACCTCCAGCATCATCTTCCCGTTGCCGCATTCGGTGATCAATTTGCCGAATCTCTCATCGACTTTCAGTCGCATGCGAACCTGTACGCGTTTTGCGACGGCGTCTTTGCTTCGTTCTTTCATTGCGGTACGCAATTGGGCGCCTGTCAGCGGTTTGAGATCCGCTCCAACATAACGCCCGTCGGCGGGGTCTACTTGTACTGCGGCTCGAGTCATTCCACCGCCACCGCCACTCCCTTTACCCGGGCCGGTACCGTAACCAGCCGGTGGGCCTCCACCTCCCCCTCCCGCATATCCCGCAGGGGGACCACCGCCACCAAACATCCCCCCCATTCCCCCCATGCCTCCCGCACTCGGAGCTGCGGATTTGTACAGTGTTCCGGCATCTCGGCTTGCGCGAGGGCCGGTGCGAATCCATTCGATTTCCTTCACAATGGCTTGGAAATTCTCATTGGCTCCCGCATTGGTTTGCGCGATGATGTCCATCAGTCCACGAAGAATCCAAATATCTTCTTGGGCATAGTAGATTTCGTGAATATTCGGTGGCTCGGTTCGCTCAAACCAAGGCAGAACCGCAGATGCAAGGGCCTTTTGGGACGCTTCGGACCAACGCACCAAGTCACGAGTATCCTGTGGCGCGTTAGCTGTTGAACTCCCTCCGCCAAAACCGGGAGGGGCAAAACCTCCAGATGTTCCACCAGGGGGACCAAAACCCCCGGGGCCTCCCGGCGGACCGAACCCCTGACCTGGACTCGTCGACATCGATTCAATTTTGTACTTCCAGGTGCTACCAATGCGTCTGGCTAACGCCGGAAATTCCGGTGCGATGTAGTTCTTGTAAACGGAGCGGTCGTTGCGAGTGATTTGGTCGATAGGCGGTGTTGGTTTGTCTGGGAGTGGAAACGGAACCACGCTTTCAAAGGGGCGCAAACCATCAAAAATCTCATGAGTCTTTGCTTGAAAGAATGCTTCCGTCGGCCAAGTCAGAAACTCTTTTTGTCGGGAGTATTGGAAATCCCACGCCTTATCAACATCCTGCTTGAGCCCTTCCAGTCGGCGTTCCATCTCCTTATGCGAGTGTTCATTTGGATGCGTCGCTACTTTTGATTCGACCGTCTGGATACTTCCGAAGGTCGACTTCAACGCCGACTTGCGGGATTCAATCGACTCATCGAGACTCGATCGCGTCAAATAAAAAAAAACAGTTGAGAGGAGAAGCACCAATCCGGACAAAATCCAGAACGAGTGCTTTGCCAAAATGGCGAGATTCTTTTTCAGGTCTTCCATGTCTCGTTTTGCAACCTCAGTTACTATATTTGGAAAAGCTTATCGAAGGCCCGATATTCAGGAATACGTGGCGGGATACCTTCGTGTCGTGAAAGTCATTCTTCCATGCCTTCGCCTGGCGCTCCTGAAACAGCGGCAGGTGCCGGTGCTGCTATGGCCGGCCCCGTGATACTACCAAGCTCCCCGGGCTTCCAGGCGAATTGCACCACGAAATCAAATTTCGGGGCCTCGAAATCCGGAGGAACGATTTTGCCGGAAGCATCCTTCAGGGGTTTGCCCGGAGCTGCGGTGTTTCCGAAGCTTGGAGATCCACCTCGGCCTCCAATGCCTCCATCGCCGGATTCGGGCTCATCATCTCCGTTAGTTCCTGCTCCGCCTGTACCACCCGCAATCCCCGACCCAGCGCCCCCTCCGGTACCACCGGCGACCCCAAACCCGGGTCCGCCGCCAGTTCCCCCGGAAATACCCGAGCCGGGTACTCCTCCACCCGCTCCCGGTGCCTTGATCCCCTGCTCTTCGAGCAATCGCAGATACTCTGGATTGGGAACTCGGAACGTGTAATCCGGTTTCGCGTCCTTGTTCCGAAGAATAGGCCTTCGTATTCCTAGGTCAAAGAGGGTTACTTCGCGGGATTCACCGGGATTGGTCCCAGGCAACAAGACATTGCCATTCTCAAGATAATTGATCAGATATTTTTCGACATGCGAGGCGCCGTCAAGACCTTTTTTGTCGGTCCCGTTGAAGTAGTGGTAACCACGGACTTCAATCACCCAACCTGGCCCCGTGGGGTCCGGGTTCTTGTCTGCGGCACGCTCGACCATATCGCACTGCAACTGCTTGCGGATCGAGATGGATTCGTCGTAGGCCTTCTTCAGATCGGGGGTGTACCAAGCGGCTAAGTTGTCGAAGTAAACTTGGTCCACGCGTGTGATGTGAAAATCTTTTCGATCTTTGAACGGTAGTTCTGTCGGGGTTTTGTCCATCAACTTCTCATCGCGATTGAGCGATGCTTCGACTGCCTTGTACAACTCCATGCACATCATGCGTCGTTCAGCCCCCCTGCTCACCTCGACGCCAACGTTCTTGTAGAGGGAAAGATTGCTCTTGATGTCCTCATCTTTCTTTATCTCATCCTTGGACTTCTGGTCGGCATTCTTGACGGAGTTTTCGGCGTCTTTCCAAATGTCGGGCCGCACCGGCCGATAAACCTGTCCGAGCATTGCATGATGGGAAACAAATCCAACTAGCAACAGCGATAAAGCTCCCACTGCCCAAGGCTTCTTATTGCGAATGACCCGATCGAGAATGATGTCTCGCGGTAGTAAGTTTGTTCGCATCGGACCACGATTAAGCATCTGCAGGCACATGCCGTAGACGACGCCGAATGCCGGAGCATTTTCCTTGAACGCTTGGGCTCCCATAACCTCTTGGCCATCCAGTTTCGCAAAGCGGTCAAAGAGAGTTACATCCATCGATAAATTCTTATTCAAAAACTGCAAAAGGCCAGGCATTTTTGCAGTATTTCCCATCACCAGCATGTTCTCAATTTCGCTCTTTTTATTGAGTTGCTTAAAGAAACTGAGCGAACGCTGGATCTCTGTCACCATATCATTGAACACCGGACGCATGGCCTGAAAGATCAACTTGGGATCGTCCGCTTGCATCGCATTCCGCTTGAGGTGCTCAGCCTTAGCAAACGTCAGTTTCAAATCCTTTGTCAACTGCCTTGTGAAGTGATTGCCGCCGATCGGAATACTTCGTTGCCACATTCGAAAACCGTTGGTCACGACCAAGTCGCTCGCATCGGTTCCTATCGATAAGATGACGGTGTTCTTCGGAGGGTGTTCGGGATCGAAGGTGTCGTTCGCCATCCGCTCCGCGAACTGTTCGTAGGCCACCATGTTGTAGATACTGATTGGCGCTAACTGCACCAAATCGATATCCATGCCCCGATCGCGATAAGGCTTGAGCGCGCGGAAGACAGCCTCCTTCTTCATCGCGAATAAGCCGACCTCGCTCTCAAGTGCATAACCATCCTCGATCTGAGCTCCCTCCATCTGTTGGAAGTCCCAGATGACGTCGTTCAGATCGAATGGGATCTGCTGTTTGGCTTCGTACTTGACGATGTCGGCGACTTTCTTCACCTCGACCGGCGGCGGTTTGAAGAACTTCGCCAAACCACTTTGACCAGGAACGCTCACGCCGATCCTAATGTTCCCTTTGAGATCATTGCGGGACATGAATTGTTCGAGGGCGTCGGCAACCAGTTTCTCAGGCTCCGCCTCGGGTTGCGACAGGATCTTGGGGTATTCAACGAAGTCGAACGTGTCGGCAATGACGCTGTCCCCTTCGAGATGGCAACGGAGTGCTTTGAGCGAGCTTTGCCCAATTTCTACACCCCACACATGTTGCAGTTTTTTCGCCATCGTGCGAACCTCCCAAGGGACATGAACATCAAGCGGCGTGTTGACCGGGAACGCACACATCCCGGTGACACCCCAAGCCCTTTACATCTCAGACTCCTTCCATCGTATCGTGACAGCCTGGTCGCTGTCAAAATTTTCGGCCTCGCTGAAGAAAAAAAAGGTAGGAATGCTCAGGGAATAGCGGAGTTCCTGGGCGGCTCAACTGGCTTTCCCAGGCTAAATTCGCAACAATGTCTCGCCGGGCATGGTCCGGGGGTGATGAAGCTTCGATCCGTCCGAACCTTTCAGACACGAACTTGGCAAGTGCAAATGAGACAACTCCGAGTGGGACCGATCCGAAGGCAAATCTGGTGATTGCGATGGCAAGCAGTATCAAACACCCCGGATTGTTGGCACTGACTGCACTGCTGGCTCACCTGGCTTCCACGATTCCTGCTTTATCCCAGGATGCAGCTGCTCGTTCACCGGCCCTCTTGCCGGCTCAGAATCACTCGCTTCCTTCCGGTTCCCGGCTGACCTCCGATGAACTGGGAATCGAAATCGCAAATTGGATCAAGAAACTGGGGGACCCGAGTTACTCGGTGCGGTTGCAAGCCCAGAGCGAACTAGAACGGATCGGCGTTCGCGCTCTGGATCAATTGCATCAAGCCAGCTTCGATCCGGACCCTCAGATTTCCAATCAAGCTCGGTTCCTTGTCCAAAGCAACCAATTCAACTGGGCTTGGGAAACCGATCCCTTCCCCGTTCGTCGCACTCTGTCAAACTACACAACCGCCCCGCTGTACGACAAATCGGTCTACATCGACCAACTGAACGCAATGGAAGGAGATGAAGGACTCCCCGCGTTATGCAGGTTGATCCGGTACGAGACTCAGGGGTGCCTCGCAAAGCGGGCTGCACTCCTGGTTATGCGCAGCAAACCACCCATCGGCCAATCCGAAATCGAACGCAAGGAATGGATTGCCTCCATGGTTGATGGGGCGATGAGCACTGCGGGTAAGTGGGTTATTGCGTACACCTCGAAAGAGGACCCTTTCTCCATCGAGGCGTGGCAGCAACGAATCGATCGAGAACGGGAGCTGTTCGACGCGAAATCTCCCGACACCAGTATCGAGATCATCTCCGATCTGCGGCGATGGCTGGTGGAGCACATCGCCGACAAACCGGGACTCAAGAAACAGTCGCTCGACATCGCCCGCAACGTCCCCGAGTATTTCCAAACCAGCGGACCAGGCGCAAGCGCTAGCATGATCGAGTTCGCTCAATGGGCCCTGCAGTTCAAACTCCCGGAACTCGTCCAAGAACAACACGGCAAGCTCAGTAGCCTGATGCTTCAAGATCCCCGCTTTGGCTATCTGCTTGCGGAAAGCTATGAACAGCAGTCCGAGAACGAAAAGGCTAGGAAAATCGCCGAGTTTACGGCCTCTCGTGTCCCGATCGATGCCCAGGGAGAACCCAAACCATTCGATCCCCTCGCGAACGAAGATTCCCCTCTGAATCGCAGGTTGGAAGAAATGCGATTGCGGAACACGTCGTTCGTCCTACAGCGGGCTAGCATGGGTGATTTCCTCATCAAACGAGGGTTGTTCGCATGGGCCGAAACGGAATTGCGGTTCGCGATCGATGGTCGAGAGGCCGAACCCGAATTCGCCACGACTCTCAATCTGTCCCTGCTGTCGCAAATGCTCCACGAACTAGCAAAAAATCAGGAAGCAGCCGATGTACTTGAGAAATACAAGGATCGCTTCGAACGCGAGCCGATGTTCGAAACCCAGGTCACCCCCAACGGAGGCGAAAGCCTCGTCTCGAACTACTATCTTTATCGAGGGGATGAAGCCCGCGAAAAGGACGACAAATCTTCGGCTCGCGAGATGTACATCAAGGCCATCGAACTCGCAGAAGACAACGTTGACGCCATCATCGGCCTGTATCGTCTCAATGAAGCTAGCGATGAGGCGATCCAAGAACGCAAGAGGATCCACCATCGCGTCGCTTCCGCTCTCCGGCAAGAGATCGATGCCCGCGAAAGGGATCTGAAACGCGAAAACCCTCGCTTTCAAGCCACCGAACAGCGGTCGCTCGCCAACCAAATGAACACTCTGGCTTGGCTGATTACGAACACCGAAGGGAACTTTGAGGAGGCTCTCCATCTGAGCCGCAAAGCCTGCTCCCTGGAACCCGGCCGCTCTGCATACCTCGATACGCTCGCTCATTGCTATGCAACGCTCCATCGATATCGTGAAGCAGTCGAACAACAGCGTAAAGCTGTCTCCCTAGAACCCCACCAACCCTCGCTGGTCAACGCCCTCAAAGAATTCGAAGCAAAGCTTCAAGAAAATCCGGGTTCCTAGTTGCGACGCGACCTTTCATTCTCGTCACGACTACATCGATCCGCCCAGGTGCAGAAAACCGGTCGAATAGGTTACCGCCCTTCCCGAAATCGCCACCCTCTCTCCCCGTTCAGCACAAAATAACTCCCCGCCCCGCTTCGAAACCTGCATCGCGTGCAATTGCAATCTCTTTAATCGCTTAGCCCAATAGGGGATCAATGTGCAGTGCGCCGAACCGGTTACGGGATCCTCGGGGACTCCCGCCGCGGGTGCAAAGAACCGGGAAACGAAATCGCATGCATGTCCTGGGGCCGTAGCGATAATCCCCAAACTCGGCAACTTCGCAAGGATATCCATCTTGGGTCGCAATCCCCGCACATCCTCTTCGCTCTCGAAAACCGCTAGATAATCCCGCGATTTATAGACCGCCAAGGGTTTCGCTCCGAGTCCCTCAATCAACCCTACTGGCGTTTCGCACGGCAACGCAGCCCGCGATGGAAAATCTAACGTGAGCAAACTTTCCGAGCGAGTAACCGCCAGCAAGCCCGATCGCGTTTGAAACTCGACACTCACATTGCGAAACCCAAGGTGGGTGAAAAGAACATGTGCAGCAGCAAGTGTCGCATGACCACATAAATCAACCTCCATCTCCGGCGTAAACCACCTCAAGTCGAAACTCGTACCTCGCGGAACCACGAACGCCGTCTCTGCCAAATTGTTCTCCGCCGCAATCGATTGCATCACATCATCGGTCAACCACTCGGTGAGAATAGCAACGCCCGCAGGATTACCTGCGAACAAACATCCTGTAAACGCATCGACCTGATAGTAGGGAATACTCATTGGGGACTTCGGTGCAGCTACTTGTTAAGAAAATGACAAAGCAGTAGTGACGAACTAGCGATGCGTCCGGGAAGCTACTCTTCGAGCAGGCGGATGGAATCTTTCGAATCGCCGCGCAACAGTCCAACGTTTCGATAAATCTCCAGCTTTTCGCGGGAATCTTCAATATCGAGGTTCCTCATGGTGAGCTGGCCGATCCGGTCCGCTGGATCGAATTCCCCCTGACCGCTTTCCATGGTGAGGCGTTCCGGTTTGTACGTCAGATTCGGACTGCGCGTGTCGAGAATCGAGTAATCGTTGCCTCGTCGCAGTTCCAACACGACCGAGCCGGTGACCGCTTTTGCAACCCAGCGTTGCAGTGTCTCGCGAATCATCAGAGATTGGGAATCGAACCAACGCCCCTCATAGAGCAATCGACCCAAACGTCGCCCCATATCCCGATACTGTTCGATCGTTCCCTCGTTGTGAATACCGGTGATCAATCGCTCATATGCAATAAACAGCAGCGCCATCCCGGGAGCTTCGTATATACCGCGACTTTTGGCTTCGATAATCCGATTTTCGATCTGATCGGACATCCCCAAACCATGCCTGCCTCCTATCGCGTTGGCTTCGAGAACCAGATCGACGCGCGATGCAAACGTGCGATTGTTGAGGGCGACCGGGAGGCCGTTTTCGAACGAAACTTCCACAACTTCCGGAGTGATTTGGCAGTCGAGTTTCCAGAACGGGACCCCCATGATCGGGTCAACAATCTTGATGCCGGTATCGAGATGTTCGAGATCTTTGGCTTCATGCGTAGCCCCCCAAATGTTCGAATCGGTGGAGTAGGCTTTCTCTTTGCTCATTCGGTACCCGAGGCCAGCACGTTCGAGCAATTCCGACATTTCTTTGCGTCCACCCAACTCTCGGTTGAAGTCTTGATCTAGCCACGGCTTGTAGACCAAAAGATTCGGATTGGCGAGCAATCCGTACCTGTAAAATCTCTCGATGTCGTTCCCTTTATAGGTGCTGCCATCACCCCATATGTTCACATCGTCCTCTCGCATGGCTTGGACGAGCATGGTTCCGGTTACGGCGCGGCCGATCGGAGTGGTGTTGAAGTACGGGACCCCAGCGGTGGTGATGTGAAATGCACCGCATTGCAGAGCCGAAAGCCCTTCATGGACCAGCTGTTCGCGGCAATCGATCAGCCTCGCCGCCTCGGCTCCGCACTCGAGTGCTCGCTTGGGTATGTCTTCGTAGTTCGATTCATCGGGTTGGCCAAGGTTGGCGGTGTAGCAGTACGGGATCGCTCCCTTGCCTCGCATCCAATAAATCGCCGCACTGGTGTCGAGCCCGCCCGAAAAGGCGATACCGACCTTTTTTCCCACCGGCAACGATCGCAAAATCTTAGACATGGACATTTCCTGGCTGACAACATGTTGTTCGAACGTAGCGCGGACCAGTGATCCGCGTGGAATTCCGGTAGTTTATTCGAATCCCCTGCTCTACCCAAGACGCGTTGCGAGGTTGGGCTAGCGATCGGGGAAGTCTCGCCACAAACGACGCTCTGGTTGCGTCCCAAGAACCTTTTCCCTTGGAGTGTTGGACTCCTCGATTGCGATCGCTTCGGTCAGCAATCGCGAGGCACGGTCCGCTTTTTCAGATTCGTCGCACAGAATTCGAACAACCATATCTCCTCGGTGAACGCTTTCCCCAAGTCGTCGTTCAAAGCACAAGCCTACCGACGGATCGATTCTTTCGCCCGCATAGGTTCGGCCACCACCCATGGCGATGATCGCTTCCCCGATCTTCTGCCCATCCATACTTTGGATACGACCACTGCAGGGAGCTAACCAAGCTCGAGCCTGCCCCAAGGGCCGGTCCGCACGCAGGTTTCCGCCCTGCAAATGCACCATCGCTTCGAAACGTTCCATGGCTCGCCCGGAATCCAAATGATCGTCAAGCACCCTCAACGCTTCGGTCCGGTCCTTGGCCCGCTGGGTCATGACAAGAATTCTAGCACATAGTTCCAGCGTCAACTCCCGCACCTCCGGCGGACCGTTACCCTTTAGCGTATCTATGGACTCATTCACTTCGCAGGCATTTCCTACCATCCGGCCAAGGGGTTGATTCATGTCGGTAATGAGAGCAGCGGTTGCGACTCCTGAACGCTGGCCGATCGAGATCAATGATTGCGCTAACGCCTCAGCTCGGTCAGGTGTTCCCAGAAAAGCGCCGCTCCCGCACTTTACATCAAGAACCAGTGCATCGAGAGTCTCGGCGATTTTCTTGGACATGATGCTGGCGGTGATCAATGCGATCGAGGGGACGGTGCCCGTAACGTCACGCAGAGCGTAGAGCTTTTTGTCGGCAGGAACCAATCGTTCGGTCGCACCGGTGATGAAACAGTTGACTTCCCTAAGTACCCGAGCGGACTCCTGCTCGGTCAAATCGCATCGAAAACCTGGGATCGCCTCGAGTTTGTCAAGCGTCCCCCCGGTGATTCCCAGTCCTCGACCGCTGATCATCGGAACATCCAGATCGCAGCACGCCAATAGCGGAGCCAATATGAGCGACGTCTTGTCCCCCAATCCTCCTGTGGAGTGTTTGTCGACACGGGGAAGTTCCGACTCGCGCTGAAAAGTTCCTCCCGAGCGAATCATCGCATCGGTCAAATCAGCGATCTCGCGATGGTTCATTCCTTGCAAAAGGATCGCCATCGCGAAGGCCGACATTTGATAATCGGGGAGGTTTCCTTGAGAATAACCAGAGATCATGAAGTCGATCTCCTGTGCGTTCAATTCCAATCCGTCCCGCTTCTTGGCAATGAGGATAGCTGGAATCATGCTGGAGGAAGCTTCGTGAGGGTGAAAGAGAGGGCCAGGGGTCGCGAGTCGGTTGACTCAGCGTATCATACTGGGAGTTCGCGACGTCCGACCATAGGTCTCTCTGCAACTTAACGACAACTCATCATCAGGATTGAGATCCAATAGCTATGCATCACTCGAACGCATTCCTTGCTGTTGCCGTGTTGGTTTCGGTTGCCGCATTACCCGCAGTAGCTTGCATCGCGCAGGAACCCAGAGGCGAATTGCGAGACGCCGAACAGTTGGCCCGCAGCCATGCGAAGAGCTTGTCGATGGCTTTTCAAAACTCGGCCAGCAAGGGGCTCAAATCGGTTGTTACGGTTTTGGCAAAACGTCCTGATGTCGATGAAACACTCGACGAACTCGATCTGCTCGATCCGAATTCAATGCGCAATTTCAATGTGGGCTCAGGTGTGATTCTCGACGAAAAGGGGTTGTGCGTCACGAACAATCATGTGATCAAAGACTCAAAGGGAATCCGTGTTCGGCTATCGGATGGTCGTGAGCTGATCGGCACAGATCTGCGAGCGGATCCGTCGAGCGATTTGGCGATTTTCCGAATCGAGTCCCGAGTGCCTCTTCCCGCGATTGGTATGGGCGACTCGGATCAACTCAACGTCGGTGACTGGGTTATCGCGATTGGGAGTCCGTTCGCGCTGGATCAAACGGTCAGTGTAGGGATCATAAGCTCCAAAGGCCGAACTGTAGGTCGCTTGGTCGAAGGGCAGCTGCTTCAAACCGATGCTGCAATCAATCCTGGGAACTCCGGTGGTGCACTGCTCGACTTGGATGGAAACCTCGTTGGAATCAATACGGCCATCATGAGCAACACAGGGGTCTTTCAAGGAGTTGGTTTTGCAATTCCGAGTTCGCGAGTGAAATGGATCATTAGCGAGTTGTCGGAATTCGGCAAGGTGCGGCGAGCGAAGGTGGGGATGCGTGTCGAGCGACTTAGCCAAGATCAGGCCGACTCGCTTCAATTGCCGTTGCGAGGCGGCGTGCTGGTCACTCGCCTGACCGCCGAGGGGCCGGCGGTTCGAGGAGGCATTGAAATCGGCGATGTGATTCTCGAGATCGCCGATCAGCGAGTCTTTACCCCCGAGGATTTCCGGAGCGTTGTCGAGCAACTCCCTGCGGACAAATCCTATCCAGTCAAGCTGATCCGCGACACGGAAACGATTTCGGTTGCGATCACTCCTGAAATTTCCGAGTGAATCTGTTGATTTACCGATGATGCCAATGAAACGAAACCCGACATGGTGTCGAACGGCCATCGATTACTTGGCTATCTGTGCTTGGGCGTTTTGGATGGGTGGCTTCAGTTTCTATTTCGGGGTGGTGATTCGCATCGGCTCGGGTGTGGTTGGGGATTCGAGCCAAGGGTTCGTCACGCAGGGTACAACCTGGTGGCTGAACATCGCGGCCGTTGTTGCCTTGGCGTTGTTGTTTGCGAGCGTTTGGATGTCGAGAAACCGGTATGCTCTCGGAACCTGGTGCGTGATGGTGGTCTGTCAGGTAGTCTTGTTCGTGTTGCACGCATGTCTCGACGCGCTAATCGATACGACTTCGCAAACGATTCTGGAACGGGAACCTTTCGAGATCATTCATGAGTGGTACGAGTTCACCTCGGCGATCCAGTGGCTGTTTGCGATGATCCATGTCGGGCTTTGGCTCGTTCGTCGTTATGACTTTGGCGTCCTTCGCAGCGGGCCCGCCAAGGCTGAGAGATCGCTTGAGTAAAAAGGACGGAAATGACACAAGGGACAAAAACGACAGAAAAGACAGGCAACGCAGTGAAGGCTGACAGAGCTTTGGAGACCGAAGAACTAAAGAAGTGCACTCGGTGATGGGGCTACGAAAGCACGACGTGGTATT
>JBILVV010000186.1:0-8864 GCA_044370255.1 Pirellula sp. | reverse complement strand
AAGTCGTTTTCGACGCTTAGAACCTTCTCGTCCGCTTCTTGCCTCCATCAGTAGCGATGAGTGGACTCGAACCACCGACACACGGCTTATGAAGCCGTTGCTCTAACCGACTGAGCTACATCGCCATACTGCAGTAAGACCGAGACTTTCCGCCTGCTTACTGGAACGACCAAACCATAACCCGGACTGCCCGAAATGACAAGTCATTTGAGGCTAACGTTCGATGGGCAACAGATGATACGCAGGATTGAAGCACTCGGAGCAAGAACCTTTGGAGCCTGGCTCTCAATGCTCCCTATTTGGGCATAGGCTGGCTGGCCCACTCTGGGACCGAGTTGAATTTGGGCCCCGTATCCTTGGGGCCAAAGAGCTTGCCAAAGAAACCGGGGTCAGACTGACTCGAATTCGGCCGCTCTTTGGGGGGCGCGTACGGGTCGAGAAACTCCAACGTATTGTTCCACCATCGCTTGGAGGTCTGGGAAATCTTTTGCATCGTTGTTTTGTTGTTTCTGGAATAACTTGACGCCTTCTTTTCGGATGTCCACCAGCCGTTCGTTCCCGACTTTTTCCAGCTTGGAAGTTTCCAGGATGGCCACCATGAACCGCTCCCAGACTTGTTCTTCCCTGCGACAAATGTCAACCATTCCGGATTCTCGGAACTGTAGTTCATGAGGGTTTCGCTCGAAAGCGCTGACCGGCCGACCGCTAACGGGGCCTCCTGACCGATCGATTGGGTTACAAATCCACTACCAAGAAATGACGAAACGATTGCAAAAACAAAGAATCTGCGAGCAAAACGTGGATGGGTTGTTGGGTTCATTACGGAGCTATCCTTAATTCCACGAGGAAGACCAAACAGCTCCTGCTTCTATAGAAAATCCGCCCCGGGCATGTCTAGTCCGAACGCGTCTTGCAACGGAATGTGGAGAACCTATACTATCCCGAATCGTTGACTAGCTCGCAGGTGCCCACGGAACGTCCCGTGATCCGCTTCCGAGCGAATATTTGGGTCAACGGATAAGGGCATCAGCCAAGTTTTGGATTTTGCGGGTGTAGCTCAGTTGGTAGAGCACAACGTTGCCAACGTTGTTGTCGTGGGTTCGAATCCCATCACCCGCTCTTCCTTGGCTCAGCCCTTTTTTCTTTCTCTCTAGACGTTGAAAAAAAAGCATGTCGACCGCGGAAACCGAGGCTCCCTCCAAGCTGGATTTGCAAGTGAAAATCGACTCGCCGACGCCGTGCGAACGGCACGTGGTGGTCACCATTCCACGAGCAGAAATCGAACGCTACTTCCGCAAGTCTTACGACGAGATCGCTCCCAAAGCCGATTTGCCAGGCTTCCGCCCCGGCAAAGTTCCGAGGAAACTCCTCGAGTCGCGATTCAAAAAAACAGTCGCAGACCAAGTGAAAAGCGGCTTGGTCATGGATAGCCTCCAGCAAATCACCGACGGCGGCGAATTCTCCGCAATCGCCGAACCCGATATGGACTTCGGTGCAGTTAAGCTGCCTGATGTTGGCGACTTCACCTTCGAATTCAAAATAGAAGTCCGCCCGGAATTCACAACCCCCGATTGGAATGGGCTTGCACTCACAAAATCGGAATATCCAGTCACAGACGCCGATGTAGAACGCCAGCTTCAACGAACCCTCGAACGCGTTACTCCCGGTGAACCGTGTGATGGCGAGGCCCAACTCGGGGATCGTTTGCTGGTCAACGCTCAGTTTGAGGTCGACGGCAAACAAATCAGCGAATTCGAAGAGGAATTGATCACACTCCGTCCAAAGCTCAGCCTCGCGGACTCGATCATTGAAAACTTCGGCGACGCATTCGTCGGCAAGAGAGAAGGCGACACGGTCGAAGTTCAATTCAAAATCCTAGAAACCTCTTACAACGAAGCGTTTCGTGGCAAGGAAGTAGATGGCTCCTTCGAGATCCTGGAGATCCGCAGAGTCAACGTAGAAGCGTTGGGAGCCACCCAACTTGATAATCTCGGCTTTGACAAGGTCGAAGAACTGAAGGATTTTGTTCGGAACGAGCTAACACGCCAAGCGGAATATCACCAGAACCAAGAGTTGCGCGAACAGATCGTCGCCAAGCTAACGGAGGGCGCTAGTTGGGATCTGCCCCCCCGAACTGTTCGAAGACAGTCGGATCGCGAACTGCAACGACGAGTGTTGGATCTTCGCCGTAACGGATTCTCCGATGATCAGATCCGCAGTGTCGTCAACTCCATGCGTCGCAACATCGACGAGTTGACCAAGACATCTCTGCGAGAACACTTCCTGCTAGAGAAGATTGCAGAAGATCTCAAGATCGAACCTACTGAGCCAGAATACGACGAAGAAATCAAGCTCATCGCAGAGCAAGGCGATTTGTCCGCTCGCCAGGTACGGGCCAAACTGGAGCGAACCGGTCAAATGGACGCTCTGCGCAATCAAATTCTAGAACGCACGGTGATTTCGAAAATCGTCGAAGTTGCCACCGTAACCACCAAGGAAGGGGGCTCGATTCTCAAGGCGGACCCAGAAGAGTTCTCCGTCGAATTCATGGTGGCTCCCGTAGCATCTTCCTTGCCGGAAGCCCAATACGATGAGCAACCGGAAGACGGTGCCTCAGACAAGGGGACCGTGAAGCCAACGTAAGCGAATTTGTCGCTCACCCGTTGGCCGCATCGTACTTTCACTCACTCGAGATCGACCGATGGACAAAACGCCCCCGGCTGAGATATCTCCCGAAGCTCTCGGAGAAGACGAGAAGCGAAGACCCATGCCGGCCGATGAGCCGAGCACAGCTCTCGGGGGAGAAGATCTCATCGATATGATGCAACGAACCGTCGAGCGACTGAAGGCAGACGGTACGTCTCGCGGTGATTTGAAGATCCTTAGCCGCACACTTCGCGAGCTACGTTACGCGTTCAAAGTGTTCCAGCCCTACCGGCGAAGACGCAAGGCAACCGTATTCGGTTCCGCTCGCACGCCGCCAGATCATCCCTGTTACATCCAAGCGGCTCAACTTGGTCAACGGATCGCAGAACATGGCTGGATGGTGATTACCGGAGCAGGTGGCGGCATCATGGAAGCTGGCCATCAAGGCGCCGGACGCGACATGTCGATGGGGCTCAATATCATGCTCCCATTCGAACAATCTGCGAACCCCGTGATTCACGGCGACCACAAACTCGTCACGCTCAAATACTTCTTCACTCGCAAACTGATGTTCATCAAGGAGTGTAGCGGCGTGGTATGCTGTGCCGGAGGATTCGGCACTCTCGACGAAACACTCGAGATTCTTACGCTGCTGCAGACTGGCAAGCAGACATTGCTACCGCTCGTTCTGCTCGATATCCCCGGTGGTGATTTTTGGGCGACTCTCGAAGGGTTCTTCCGTAAACAACTGCTCGCGAATCGACTGATCAGCGAAGAGGATCTTCAGCTCTACAAGCGTACCGATTCGATCGATGTCGCGGTTCAAGAGCTGATGTCGTTTTATCGCGTTTACCACAGCATGAGGTATGTGGATGATTTGCTCGTATTGCGAATCACATCGGCACTCAGCCCGGAACGGATCGAACAACTCAACGACCAGTTCTCCGACATTTTCGTATCCGGTCGCTTGGAACAGCGGAGCGCCTTGCCCGACGAGTCTTCGGAACCGGAGCTCGCGGAGTTGCCTCGACTGGTGATGCATTTCAATCGCCGCAACCTCGGGCGGCTTCGCCAATTGATCGATTCGGTGAATGCCGCGAGCTAGTTGGGGCCTGTTTCCCTGACTTTTCTCTTGTTTTCTCGCTTCTTCGTGTCACCATAAAGCATCGAGGAACTCCCGATGCGAAGAGACGAGCTGCGTGCTTTTTTTGACCATTCAACGACGGTTCGACTGCTGCGCTCCGATTTGGCACCCTGGATCCTTGCGTTTCTGCATGCCACGTTCAAAGCCGACGCCGCAATCGCTGTCGGCCAAACCGAATTGCGTGACCGCTTGGCAACCTTCCTCGAGGAATTGCACGAAACATTCCCCGAGGTCATGAACGGAACCCCCGAGCGGTACATTGCCCAATGGACGGAGTTTTTGTGGCTGAGGCGATTCGTAGAAGCTCATTCGTCGGAGCCTCAATACCAACTGTCTGCCAGCGCTGAAGAAGCGATCCGTTTCATTGAAGAGGCTCTGTCTCGCCGACAAAATATGGTCGGGACCGAAGGGCGACTGCGTATGATCATCGAGACGCTGCAGGATATCGTACGAGGTTCATCGGATGATCCCGAGCGGCGATTGGAATATCTTCGCAAGCAACGCTCGGCGATCGACCAGGAGATCGCGGCGATCGAATCGGGAAAGAGTGTGCAGGTCTATCGGCCCTCGCAAGTCCGAGAGCGATTTCAAAATGCGATCGGACTACTCCGCGAATTGCAGTCCGATTTTCGAGCGGTGGAGGAGCGGTTTCAAGAAATCGCAAGACGTGTTCAGCACTTGCAAGCCTCTGGAAACGAGACGCGGGGCACGATCCTCGGTTTTGCCCTCGATGCCGAAGATACCCTCAAGCAAGAAGACGAAGGGGTCAGCTTTTACGCCTTTGTCCGATTCCTGTTTTCGCCCAACGAACAAACCACGCTTCGCAAGAGCATCGAAGAGATCCAGCGATTGGCGGTACTCGCCGATCAGCAGGATGGTTTGCAGCGTCTGCATCGCATGGTCCCTGCATTGCTGGCCGAAGCGGATAAAGTCATGCGAACCACCGCTCGCTTGTCCGCTACTTTGAGAAGATTGCTCGACTCGCGATCAGCCGAACACCGCATGAGACTAGCGAGCGTGTTGTCGGACATCCGCAAAGCAGCGTTACAATTAGCTGACGACCCGCCCACCAGAATCGCGATGGCGATCGATGCCGAGGCGGATATCCAAGCTCCCTTGGAACGCCCGTTCTGGACTGCGCAGCCGGACTTTGCTCAAGAGCCGATGATGGAACATGTCACCGATTTGACCCAGGTAGGTCAAGTCGCGTCCGCTTTTGCTCGCATGCATCGCTTGGATCTGCGCAAGTTGCGAGAACGGATTCGAGAATACACTCTCGAAGGAGACTCGTGGTCCCTCAAGGATCTGTGGATGGCCAATCCATCATCGCTTGGGATCGTTGATCTGTTGGGCTATATCCAAATTGCATGTGATGATGGTCATCCGATGGCAAAAGATGAATGGGATATCCTCGAATGGCATTCTCCGGATCGCAAGGGTGTGACCATGCGAGTTCGCGTTCCTAAGATAACGTTCGTTCCCAAAGCCGCGAGTCGACCCTCTGGAAGGAAGCCTCGTTGATGGCAGAATCCCCAATGGAAGACCCCGATTCCGGATTGAATGACCATCCATCGTCATCGACCGATGTCGACCGTTTGCATCGCGCCGCAGCGAATCTACCACCGCCATGCGAATGGAGCGGAGTTGCTGTCCGTCTCTTGCAAGGGGTTCTCTATCACGATGATAGTGAACAAAATTGGGAGATACTGCTCCGCAATACTACCCTCCTCTCCGATTATTTCGCAAAGCTTGGATTGATGCTGGTCGTTGATGAAGCGGATGCCATGGCCTATCTGCGTCAATTCGATGAAGAGGAGTGGCCGAACGACTATCCGGAGATCCCTCGATTGTTTCGTCGGCAACCCCTCAGCTATGAAGCAACGCTTCTGTGTGTGTTGCTAAGAGACGAGCTGCGTCGATTCGAAGAACAAGAGGTGTTCAGCGATCGCTGCATCATCGCCCAGTCGGATCTGTTGCCCGTGTGGCAAGCATTCTTTCGAGCTGAACAGGATGCGGTCAGACTCAATCGGCAGCTGGGCTCCGCACTTCGCAAGCTTGAGGATATGAAGTTTGTGAAGCAGTTCGAAAAGGAACCGCCAACCTGGGAAGTGCGACGTATTTTGAAAGCCCGCGTGCCGCTTGAGGACTTGGAGAAACTGAGGCAGGCGTTGCTCAGCGAGGTCGCTCGAAGAGGCCAGTCGTCCGACAGCACGGACGTGAAACCGACAAGCACGGGCGAGGAGGAATCGCCATGATCGATAGTGAAACTGACATCGCATCGGGTGCATCGGTCGATCGACCAGTGCTTCCCGGATTCCGGCTTCATCGATTCGAAGTTTTCAATTGGGGGATATTTGACGGTGCAGTTTACACGCTCGAACCTCGCGGGCAGACCACGCTGTTGGTCGGTGAAAACGGTTCGGGTAAATCGACGTTGGTCGATGCCCTTCTGACGCTATTGGTTCGTCCGCAGACTCGCAATTACAACGTCGCGGCAGGGGCGATGAAAAATGAGCGGGACGAAAGGACCTATATTCGCGGAGCATACGATCGAACGATCGGCGATGACGGAAGGCCGCAGGTTCAATACCTGAGATCGGGCACGACCCACTACTCCGCTCTGATGGCGGTATTCAACAATCAGGCGACTGGACAATGGATTTCGCTGTGTCAAATTTTGTATGTGAACAGCGACAACTCGGTTGAGAAAATCTACGCCTACAGCAATGTCGAGCGGAGTATTGTGCGAGATCTTGCGAATCTGACCTCGGGAGCGTTGCTCGCCCGACAGCTTCGCGAGCGAGGCTTCGAGACATCCGCAAGCTACAACCAGTACATCAGTTGGCTTCAACGGCAAACGGGATTGAAATCCAAGGCGATGGATATCTTCAATCAAACGGTCGCGGTCAAGGATGTGCAGCGACTGGATGTATTTATTCGCCAACATATGCTCGAGAAGCAACCTTGGAACGAACGGGTTGCAAAGCTTTTGACCCACTTTAATGAATTGAGCGAAGCCCATCGGATGCTGGTGCGAGTCCGGCAGCAGAACGACCTGCTGATCCCGATCATGGCGGCGGGCGAATCCTACCGTACTCGCGTGGATGAACTGGACCAGGTCAAGCAGGAGTTGACCGCGATTCCTGTTTACTTCGCAGAAAAGATCTCGGAATTGCTCGAGCCGCTGTGCGCGAAATGGAGCCAGGAGTTGCAGTTCCGCGATTCCGAGATGGAACGGCTCGATGGACTCCTTGCGCGGTTGAGGCAAGACATTGCGAGGCTGGAGATCGAGATCGAAAACGCAGGTGGGGATCGTTTGCGGCGTTTGCCCGGTCTGATCGAGGCTGCAGGGCAGTTGGCACGGGCCAAGCAAGATGCACTCCATCGATACATGGCACTCCTGCGAAGCTGCGGCATCACGACTCCGGTCACCTCACCGGATCAATTCCATCGTGTCCGAGCGGAACTGACAACCAAGAGGAACGCATTGACCGAGGAACGGGAATCGCTTCGCAAGAAGAGCAGCGATATCCAATACGAAGTTGGAAGTATCACTCGCGAGTTGCACGCTCATCGCGTGGAAGCCGAAGCCCTCCAGCGCCGCAAAGGAAATCTTCCCGAGTCCCTCATCGAAATGCGGGAACGATTGTGCAAGGAGCTCAAGCTCGCGGTAGGAGACCTGCCATTTGCCGCCGAATTGCTTGAGGTGCGTCCCGAGGAACGGAAATGGGAAGCATCGATCGAGAATGTGTTGCATGGCTTTGCACGCAGTTTGTTGGTCCCCAACGAATACTACAGTCGAGTGGCTGGCTATGTCGACTCAACGCGACTGCAGGATGATCAAGGGCGCGGACAGCGATTGGTTTATCTGCGAGTCGCAAAACGCGCGACAAACGATGCAAAGCCCGCACGTTCGGGGACTCTGTACTCCAAAATCAAGTATCGCGAACATCCCCTAACGCCGTGGGTCAAAGGAGAGATCCTGGAGCGATTCGATTATCAAGCCTGCGACACGATCGAGGAGTTCGCCGCCTGCAATCGAGCCGCCATGACCTCCAATCGCCATTTCAAGAAAGGTGATGTGCGACACGAGAAAGATGATCGCAACGCTACGGACGATCGTCGTCATTTTGTGCTGGGATGGGATAACCGAGAAAAGCGATCTGCGATACTCGAAGCGATTCGCGAAATAGAAAGAGAACTTGAGGATTTGCAAAAGCGAAGTGGTAAGCTCGATCTCAAAATCGACGATGTCACCCGAATGGCAAACGAGCTGGAGCAGGCTGCCAAGTACTCCAACTACGACGAGATCGATGCGGCTAGGCATGAGTTTGAGCTGACGCAACTGAAATTAGAGACAGAGCGATTGGAAGCCTCCAACAACATCGTGCGTGAATTGAAACGCAAGGCGGAAGCGCTGCGAGGAGAAGAGACGGGATACCAGCAAGATCGCGATCGGCATCTCGAAGTCAAAACGCAACGCGCGGCCGAAATGCGAAACGGTCTGAAAATGCTTCAAAGTGCCCGTCAACGGATCGACGAATGCAAGAGCGAAGGAAATTGGGAGGACGTTGCTGCTCGTTTCGAATCCATTCAGGAGGAATTCCGTAAGCCTCTCACGCTCGATAATCTTGTGCTCCTGCCCGACCAGGTGGAGCGCGAGCATCGCAATCGCTTGGAAACACTCGTCAACCGGCTTGAGCCTCTCAAGAAAGAGGTCGTCAGCGCCATGGGCAAATACCTCCGGGCTTTTCCTGAGGACAACCCCGACCTCGACCCAGACGTCGCATCGCTCGATAGTTTCGCAGCGTTGTACGAGCGGATATCGAAGGACGATCTGCCAAGGCATGAAGAACGATTCCGCAATCGACTCAATGAAAAAGTGTTGCACGAAGTCGGGTTGCTCAACAGCAGCCTCGAAAATGATCGGCAGGAGATTCGGGACAAGATCGAACAACTCAACGGAGCGCTGCGGATGCTCAAATGGAAGGCAGGGACCTTCATGCGACTCGAAGCGACCGACATCGCCGACCGAGAGATCCATGACTTCCGCCGCGAATTGGCAAATTGTTTG
>JBILVV010000308.1:0-6132 GCA_044370255.1 Pirellula sp. | reverse complement strand
CATTCAGGAGTTTCCGAAATCGGCTGCCGCGCGATTAGCGCACGAACAGAAACTCAAGACATTGATCGGCTGGAAAGATACAGCGAATTTTGGAATGGCCTATGGCGCGATGGGGGAGTTTTCTACGTACATGCCGCAGGTTCTAGAAGCTTTTCAGGCATTCGAGAAAGCATTTCCGGACGCACCATCTCTTCAACCGATCCGATTCCAGATCGCTCAGTTGTACTGGTTCAACAAAGATTTCGTGAATACGGAGTCTTGGCTAAAACAGGTAGTTGATCATGGTCGCGACGAAGACTCGTTCTACGTCGACTTGGCCGAGCGCCGCCTGCACAAGCTTTCGGCATCCATCTAAGATACCGGGTATACGAAGAGCCGATCCTGTCACCACGGAAACCGCGGATAACACCCACGCGGCGAAAAGAGTTACGAACGGGTGATGATTTTCATGCCAAATGGTACGTCGTAACATCCTGCGAAAGGGGCTTTGAAGTTGCGTTTTTGGAGTCAATCCCTGGCAAAACATTCACTGCTAGCAATTCTTGCAGGCCAAAGCGCAACTTCAAAAGGAACGGTGGGGACCGGTGAGACTTTTCGATGCCTACATCTTTGTCGATTGGAGCGCGAACAATACACGGAAGATCGGCAAGGACAGTATCTGGATCGCGGAAGCGATTGCGCAGGGCAAGAAGCTACGTCGGCCTCTTCAAGACGCGGGCTGCTTCAATGCTCCCACACGAGCGATCGCAATAGACCTCATTCGAAACAGGCTTGCGGATCACATGTCGCACAAGCGTCGCGTGCTCGTCTGTTTTGATTTCGCCTATGGGTATCCCGACTGCGGAGAGTTTCGAAAACTCGCTTCATCATCTCTGCAGTTTGTCAAGCAGATCGCGACTCTCTTGAAAGATATGGATGACAATCGAAGCAACCGATTTGAAGTCGCCGACTATCTGAATCAAATCGTGAACGACCCATCGCGGGAGGGACCCTTTTGGGGGCATCCCGTAACATGGCAAAGCCTGCCCCAAAGTTTTTTGAAACCGACAAAGCCAAAAAATTGGCGGACCAGATCCGAATGGAGGGAGTTCCGTATTGTCGAGGATCGTTTGAGGCGGAAGGGCTTTCGACCATTCTCGGCCTGGCAACTTTTTGGCAACGGAGCGGTAGGCAGCCAAACTCTTTTGGGACTCCCTCGAGTTCTCGAACTCAAGGAAATGTTTCCGGTGGCATCGGCCATATGGCCATTTGAGACAGGATGGACGACGCTCTTCTCAGACGATGTCCGAATTGTGCATGCGGAGTTTTGGCCTGGTTTGATCGATATCGACGAATCGCTCCATGCAATCCGGGACGCCGCACAAGTACTCAGTTGCGTGCGATGGGCGGCAAATGCGGATGCTTTGGGGGTTCTTGCTGAGTGCTTTGACCCATTGGAGGCCGACGACCCAGATCGCGATCAAGCACTCCTCGAAGGATGGATCCTGGGGTTATGAGAGATCTTCATCACTCTCGTATTCGGACTCGAAATTCTCCGAGTTTGCCAAGGATACCATCTCGCGACGAAACTCGGCCACCGCAAGATTCAGGACCGTGATGCATCGCAGGAAGACATCGTGGACCGACTGGATGGGGGAGGCGAACAACTCTACCGAAGCCCAGACGTTATCCTCGACAATACAGACCTTCGCCACTTTGACCGTTTTGTTCACTTTGCAGCAAACCATGGCCGCAGCGTCTCGTTCTTCATCGCTATCGATCGACCAGAAGTTTGGTAATGAAATCCGTAGAAACTCTTCGTCGTTGCTATCGGCTGGGATGAACATGGTTTTCCCTTCCGACTTGAAGACCAGGTCCCCGTCTTCGTCGATCCTGGGTAGGAATCCCTCTTCTTTTAGGAGTTGCTCGAGGTAAGTGATTTTGAATGGGCGGTGGGTGTTTTTTTCCTTGGACATTTCGTGGAATCCTTGTGGGTGAAAAAGAAGGGGACTCGGACGTGGTTCTGCGTAGCGATGCTTTGCGAGACGGCGACTATGATTAGATACGACCGCACCGCGTTAGGTTTTCAGAAAAAGCCGAAAAAATCTTTGCATGCATCGCCGGTTAATTCTACGATTTTTCCCCCGCTAGCGGCGGTGCAGGGAGGCCAAGGTCTCCGTGGTGGATTGATCTCCGATCATGAAATCCTTCCAGTCTCCGAACTTGTCGCAGGTTCCCTCGAGGTCGTACTCGCGCGATACTAGATCGCCAATGAACGCCTGCACCTGTCGCTGCCCTAGCGGCTTGAGGTGATGGGTCGCCACTTCCGACGCGAAGTTCAGCAGTTCGTAGACTCTGCATTTGGCGGGGAGTGTTCGTTGGCGTTTTTGGCTCAGGGAATCCGGGTTGGCCAAGCCATAGATCTCTGCGAAATCGCCAGCGGTATTGCGAAATGATCGTAAGATGTCCGGTTTCGTGCCGAGCAACGATCCCCCGTCCGAACCGATTTTGAGTGAGACTTGTCCTGTGTTATGCGACTTGACCAGTAAACGAAAGAGCGTCTGTGCTTCGTTCATCGATGCCCAACTGTTGGACGCCGACTCAAAGCGTTGCCGCAGCGCAGCGAAACCTTCTTCGTTATTGAATCCGTCCAGTGCCCGTTCGATCGCAAACTCGCCGCGATCCTTTCCTTTCCCTAAGCTCAATTCGCTTCGAAAGGCCGGCGAGTATCCGATCGCGCCATTGGAACACCGCAACCTCAACAGGGACAAGTAGATCGATGGTCTTCCGAATCCATCGATCGGGGTATCCAGAAGATACCGGTTCTCGAATCCATCCCCAGCGATGCGAAAACCAGGAGAATTTCGAAGTTCATGTCGACTGGTCACGACCCCATCGGTGTAGGTGATCTGCTCGGCTCCATACTGTTCGAGCAATTGACTCATGGTCTCGTGACAGACAATTGGCATCCCTGGGTTGCTGACCCCGAGCAGTTTTTCTGTTCCTTTCGAATCATGTTCGACGCACCAGCGGACTTTGTCGTTGCTGGCCACCGTGGAAATACGTTCGAAGACCTCGACCGGTGAGAACCACTTGAAAAAGTTCTCGGTGAATCCGAAACGGCGATGAAGGGATTGCCAAAATCGTTTGGTCGCGATTAGCGGACGCCCTTTCACGCTGACTTTATCGGGTGTTCGAGAGTTCCGACCATCGGGTTCCCGCACCACTTGAATTTCATTGATCTTGCAAAAGCCATATTCAAACGTCGACGTCATTCTTAGACTCCTATGGATACCAATCTGTTAAAAAGTTTCATCTCTTCTTGAACCGTGATTCGTGGAAATTCTTTCGGCTAGCTGGTTGTGTGGATGAGTTAATCCTCAACAATTCTCGGTGCGAGGATGTTGTCTCGCCGCGATCGCTTCGGTTTGCCAAGGAATTTTGGCAATGCGACTTCGATCTTTGCCAAGGCATGTACGGTGCGTTGACTGATCGAGACGAGACCTTCATGAACGGACAGAGACCGCCATTGACCGTCGCACCAAGTGAATTGCGCGGCCGCGGTTGCGGTGCGCGTCATCGGCCAGCGAGTATCCTGGCACTGAACTACTTGTTTGAACGGGTAATCGCTGTGTTTGCGAAAGACTCGGCCTGCCATCTGAATGGTGGATGAGCATCCGCTTGGACGGACAAACACCGTTTGAATCGAGGGTTCGTCCATTCCTTCGACGAGAACCTGGGCGTTGATCAGCACGCGAACGTCCCCCCGAGAGAAATCTTCCAGCTGGCGTTCCCGATCGCTGCTTCCCGTCACCACCTCCACGCGAACCCCGGCATCATGGAGTCGCTTGGCAGTCTTCCGACAGTCGCTAATGGTGTGGAAGTAAATGATGCTCTTTCCCCAACGCTCCTGATCGCGAAGGTAAGCGTTGGCGATTTCCTCGGGTTGAAAACTTGGGAGGGTGTAATGGTGGTACTTCGATAAGTGCCCATCCTGAATCAATTGGTGAATCCCGGCATCGCGGATGACTTTGTCGAAACACAATTTCAATTTGTCGGTTCGATAGGGAGTTGCCGAGAGTCCGAGAATGAACTTGGGTTGGATGAGACCATGAATAGCCATCATCGAGTTGCAGCAGTCGTGCTGCGCTTCATCGACGATGAGGACATCGAGGTCGTTCATGGGATTACGATCAAACATGGATAGCGTAAAAAGATCGACTCCCAGTCGCTTTATTTCGTTTTCGCGACGGGCCTGCGCCAGTAGATTTCTTCGCATGGCGACCCAGCCGATCCGCATACCATGAGCCTGCTGCAAGCCGCGAGCGATCAACAGCCCCATGACCGTCTTGCCGCTGCCGGTAGGACTGTGAATCATCACCGATCGCGCTCCGCTGGCGAATTCCTTCCATGTGCGGAGAACGATGCGTTCTTGATAGTCGCGAGGCTCCACATCGGTCTCTTGGAGGAACGACTGGAGTAACTCCTCTCGCTCGGAATCCACGATCATTTCAAAACTCCTTTCAACTTCCTGGGCGTTTCCCTACGATCTTTGATCGCATTTCAGTTTGACACCTTTGGTCAAACGGCGATATCCGGCAAATTTTTTTCGTGCAATGGACAATATCAGCGGACATTGCATCGCGGTACTTCTTGAAATCCTGAATGAATCCAACAATGGAACGGCTCAGGAACTTTGCTGTATCTGCACTGAAACGCCTACAATACTCGCATGAACATATTGCACACCGCCGATTGGCATTTAGGCCGAACGCTTTACAGCAAAACGCGTTACGAGGAGTTTCAGAAGTTCCTCGAATGGTTGCTTGGTACTATCCGCGAGCAATCGATCGACATCCTGCTTGTGGCGGGTGATGTCTTCGATACGATCGCACCGAGCTATCGCGCTCAGGAACTTTACTACGACTTCCTTTCCCAGTTGCCAGAGACTCGCTGTCGCCACGTGGTGATCACTGCGGGTAACCATGACTCTCCCACATTTCTCGAAGCACCTCGACAACTTCTCAGGGCGCTCGATGTCCATATCATCGGCCACGTGACCGATCCGATCGATCGCGAGGTCATTCTGCTTCGAGACTCCGACGGAAAACTGGAGTTGATCGTTTGTGCGGTTCCCTACTTGCGCGATCGGGATATCCGGAAATCGGATGCGGCGGAATCGCTCGAAGACAAGGAGCAAAAGATCCGCGAGGGGATTGCGAATCACTACGACCAGGTCGCACAGGTCGCACGGAGCCTGCGAGATTCTTTGGAGTCTCCGATTCCCATCGTGGCCATGGGCCATCTGTATACGGCTGGCGGAGAAACGGTTGAAGGGGACGGCGTCCGCAAACTCTACGTCGGCAATCTGGCTCACGTCGAATCGACCATCTTTTCAGACAACTTCGACTACGTGGCACTTGGACACCTTCATGTTCCTCAAAAGGTCAATGGTTCCGAGACCATTCGCTTTTGCGGTTCGCCAATCCCGATGGGGTTCGGTGAGGCCCAACAGCAAAAATATGTGAATCTGGTTCGGTGGAACGCCAATCACTTGGAGGTAGAACTAGTTCCCGTGCCGCAATCTCAACGGCTCGAGAGTATTCGAGGGGATTGGCCGCATATCGAAAGCCGACTCCAAGCGATGAAGCAATTAAAAGAATCGATCTGGATCGAGATCTCGTACCAAGGGACCGAACCGATTGCGAATCTAAAAGAAAAAGTCGAGCAATTGATCGATGGTACCAATGTGGATGCCCTGCGTGTCACCGATGCTCGACAGACCGAGTTACTCCTCAAGCAAGGAGATTTCACCCAAGACCTCGAGGAACTTCAACCGATCGATGTTTTCAAGCGTTGCTTAGAACTCAACAACGTACCCGAGGACAAGCGGAAGGAGTTTGAAGATGCCTATCAAGAAATCCTTCTGCAAATGCCTGAAATTTCGGCCCCGTCAAACTAACCTTCCATCGCCCGTATACATACAAAACGACCCCGCATGAAGATTCTCAACGTCCACTTCAAAAATCTGAACTCGCTCGCAGGGGATTGGTCGATCGATTTCACCCATCCGGCGTATGCTGATAGCGGTATCTTTGCGATCATTGGTCCGACGGGAGCTGGCAAGACGACGATCCTCGACGCGATCTGTTT
>JBILVV010000307.1:0-6145 GCA_044370255.1 Pirellula sp. | reverse complement strand
CCTCGGATTTGCATGCCTTTTTGCAGGCATGTTTGCACGCTCTCCATGTACGACGGACTTCCCTATTGTACGACGGACTTCCAGTCCGTCGTGCGCGGCAGCCACGGACTGGAAGTCCGTCGTACCAGTCGGCGTGCGAATGCTATCACACCGTCGCTGACCCGCCAAAGGCGGATCTGCAATGCCAACGCGGTAAATAGTTCTCCAGTCAAATTGCAGTCTTCATCTCCGGCCATCAACCCGCTGCGAGCCCGTTCAAGTCCGTCAGTTCCGCTCGGCCTGCGGATTCTTCGACCAGTCTGCAAATCAAATCGAGCGTCTTGAATTCGGGATCCATGACTCCCAAGCAAGAGGGGTGGGCAAGAAAATCGAATGTCGCCCCATCCTCGATTGCCCAACGGACGCTTCGTTCGACCGAACGAAGAAACCATTCCAATTTCCAACGTCCAGTACGGAACGCGCCGATGTCGCTGATCGGACTCATGGGTATTTCGATCAATCCATCGGGATAGACAAACGGCTGGGAGGCAAATTGCGCCGAAGCGATGGCATCGAGTATCGAGTCAGTTGGTTCTTGATGCGGATCGGTGTTGGGATGCGCAGGATACAGGCTACTCGCCCAACGGTATCCGAGTTCTTTGAGCAGCGACCGCACCTCGGGATGATTGCGAAGCCCATCATGAAATCCACCGGGTGTTCGAAACCCTTGCGGTTGGATTCCAAGCCGACTTTGCATCGACTTGGTTGTCCGTTCAATGTTCTCGCGTATCAATTCGATGACTGGGTGATCGGGTAGCAACCATGGTGCTCGCTGGAATCGAAATTGCAAATCCTCCCTGCGGTTCGCCAGGACGTTGATATGATCGTAGGTGTGATTTCCAATCGGGTGTCCTGCCTCGGCGATGTCACGCAACCAATCGACGTTGGCTTGTTCGAACACTTGGCCGACGACAAAAAAATGGATGACGCCTCCGCGCTCACGGACCCGCTTGGCTGCTTGACTTGCGTAGCGTTTGGTTGGCTCGTCGAGGTTCCCCTTTTCGTAATCCCAATGCGTCGTTTCCCACGTTGGGAAATTACGCGACATTTCCAGGTCGAGCGTGATCGCGATGCGGGCTACTTTTTTCTCAGATGCCTGCTCATAGCACGCTTCCAATACGCCTGATGCTGCAACCCCTGTCGCCAAGGATCCCGCCAACCATTGCCTCCGAGATTTAAGGAGTGATGTTGTTCGATCCATCATGCGTTATTTGCTCCCGTCTCGTTCGATGGGCTGCACCCAGGAGACCTGCGTGATCAACTGATTGAGCGCAGCATAGGAGATCGCTGCGTTGACGGCAAAGCGTGGACTGGTATTCGATGGAAAGGTGGCCAATGATGCGTCGGCGACCAGAAAGACATTGAAATCTTTCGATAGGTTTTCGTATCCAGCGGTTGTGTGACAGTAGCACATGTCGGTCGCATAACCGGTCAAGAGCACATGGCGAATGCCATTCTGTTTCAGAAAATCCCTCAGCGCCGGATAGCCTTCGCCATCGAAGATCAGTACGTCTTCGGGTTCGACGTCGATGGCCGTACTGACCGGAATCGGAAGAGACCAAAAGCCTTTACCATTAAAACGATCCGAGGCATCGAGTCCTGGGAACTGGCGGAAGTAATCGGCCACTGGGCTTGCTTGGCTTAAGGCTATCGTTTTCGGAAGAGGTTCACCTCGGTAGTCGAAGTCTGACAAGACTTTTCGCAATTGCTTCGTTCCCTCCGCACGCTCCTGAGCATCGGGGTTCTTCTGAAAGGTTCGGTAGACCCGCGTTCGAATCGGATCGGCGTTGCCTGGGACGCTGTACATCACCAGTCCAACGCTAGTCCGAAACCGCTTCAGAAACGGATTGATGACTTCGCGTGAATGCTTTGATGCAAGCTCGTTTTTCCGGGGCGTGCAGAAATCGGCCACTCCGTTGGGTTCGGGAGTGACCCAACCCCAAGTGTCGTCGATCGCCCACGGATGGACCATGATGATTGCAGTATCACGAGCGCGGAGATAGTTCGGCATCTCGATAATTCCGCGTGCGTTGTAACTGAATCGCCAAGCCCGCACAGCTATGTCCGCCATCGGATCGTCGACGATCGCGGGGGCTTCGAAGTGACTTTCTTCCAAGATCGGTTCGAAGAACTCCGGGTAATCCGCCAAGAGTGGTTTAGGTGACTCGATTCTTTGCAGTTGGTTGCGATAAACACGCTGGCCAGTTTGCTCTTGAGCCAAGCACTGCGAGGCATAGTTTCGGAAACCAAGGCACGCAACGATAGCCAGGATGGTTTGGAAAACCGCTATCACAACGGTGCGACGATTGGAGCTATCTATCGAGCAATGGAAAAGTTTCATTTCTGTACAATTTCCGTCGGATTCGTTGACTACTGGGGAATAGGCCCTTCGGACTGAAGATAAGCGAACAAGTCGCGCAAGGTTTGGGGCGACCATGTTCGATACAAATCTTCGGGCATGAGCGACACTTCGGACTCCTTCATTTCATCGATTTCATCCAGCGACATTTCGATCGGCTCACCCGTCGCGACATGGACGACGACTTTTCCGTTCCCCGCATCGCGGACGAGGCCTGTGATGATGCGACCATCTTGGGTGCGAATCGCCGTCGAGACATACTCGCGTCGAATCACGCTGCTCGGATCGACGATCGAGACGAGCAGATAGTCACGATCCTTGCGATTGGCACTGGTTAATTCCGGACCGACTTCTTTCCCTTCTCCGAAGAGTTTATGGCACGACGCGCAATGCTCGTTGAAATGCTTTTTACCCTGCTTCCGGTCGCCGCTCGCGGCCCTCAAATCATTATTCAATCGCCGAACTTCGGCCAGCTTTTCCTCGGGTGTCGCACTCGCCAATCGTCCCCAATGTTTCCGCACCAGCTCATCGATTGACGCATCATGGAAAGCTGCCAGCGAACGGACTTGGTCGATCGACAATGTCGTGGTTGGCATTTGCTGGCGATCGATGCGATGCAACAACTGCATTGCAGTCGATGGGCGAGAAACGAGAATCGCAATCATCCGTTCCCGGATCTTCAGCGATTCGTCTCTCGCAATTCGATCGAGCAAACGTTCACTCCACTCGGATGATTCGAGTTTTCCAAGATAGTTGAGGCATGCCATCGAAACCGCTGGAGCCTGTGTTCTTTGCAGGATCCCTTCAATGAACTCAAGCTGATCTTCGCGAGGCCGCAGCGAGAGAGCATCGATGAAGTCAGCGATCGACGGATCGTCCGCACCATGGCTTTTGATAGAAGACAGGCAGCTTCCTTCTCCGGCCGGATCGCCCAAGCGGATCGCAACGCGTATCAATGCCAGGCTCGATGGCTGTTGCTCTATATCTTCACGAAGCAACTTTAGTAAAGCATCCCCGGACGAACTATCCGTATTGCTCGTTGGATTGACGACCTCAGTCGATGAATCGATGGTGGATTTCATCGCAAGCCCGAGGTCGATTTCTCGCCACAGCGCAAGTCGATCCTGTAGCGTTGGACATGCTCGCAGCAAACGAACGAGCGAACCGAGACCGACGTTTGTGGTTTCTGCGGCATATCGACGAGCCAGCAACGGTAGCAGTTTGTCGCGACCGAGTTGCGATTTCCACAATGTTGGTCGTACGAATCGTTTGAGGACCTCTTCATTGCCGGTAATGCAATGGCGTTCGACCGCCCACCACCATAGCAGTGGAAGAAACGGGTCTTCGACGTCGATGCTTCGATTGATATTGGCATTGATGATAGGCATGGCAATGTTCGCTGGCAGACGGGCTGCGGTACATGCCAGTTGTTGACGCACATGGATATCTGGTTCGGTCTCTGCCAGGGCGTCTAAGTGATGCGCCAGTTCGATGAACATCGGGGATTGCGTTGTGACTTGCAGATCCCCAAAAGAGCGAATCGTCCATCGACGAACGGCCGGATGTGGGCTGTCGAGAAGGGATTGCCAGTCCGATTCGGAGAGATTCGCAAGACAGGTCCAAGTCCAGAACGCCTGCAGCGCCGTGTCGGCATCGTTGCTTTCCAGTGCAGCCTTGCGCAATCGTTCGATCAAGGCATCGGGAGATTGCGCCCCATCGGGTTGCATGCTTGCATACCGACGAATCAGTTCCGTCCGAGCGCGGCGAGTGTGCCACGCATCCGGCCTTGCTGATGACGACTCGCGGGAGGCAACCTCTGGGATGATTCGTTGCAGCAAGTCGGTGTCCGAAATAGTCGCGAGGTCCGTCATCGTTACGGCGCGAGGGCCGTCCGAGGATGTGATTCGATAGATGCGGCCGTTGGATCGGTCCCACTGAGCATCGGGATCGGGGTGGGCCATCCTCGCATCATGCCAATCGGCGATGTAGATCGCACCATCGGGCCCCACGGTCAAATCCGAGGGTGCAAACCATGAATCGTTCGCCTGAAGGATAGTCCCGCCATGCTCGGTCGTTACCGTGGAACCTCGAGGCTCAATATGATGCCAGTGGGCGGCATGTCCCAAGAGATCCGCTCCGAGGTATTTGCCTCGATACATGTCGGGCAATCGATCGCTTTGATAAATCATGCCACCGACGGTCACATGGCCGCCGGTGAAGTTAGCATGTGACGCATGCTCGAAGTAGCCAAACGTGAACGGATTATGCAGCGCCCCGTGCTTGGCGAATGTCTTTGCGTAGTAGGCTCCCTGAACACCATGGAGCAACACATAGCCCCCGTAGTTGGTGCTGTAGAGCAAGTGGCCGGTTGCATCAAAGTCGAGTCCCCAGCTGTTGCCTCCCCCTTCGCAGAATAATTCGAATGCTTTGGACTTCGGATGGTAGCGCCAGACCCCTTGTTGGAACTCGATCCCGCGGATCACCGAAGTCACGGTGCTTCCTTGGCAACCGTAGAGCCAACCATCGGGTCCCCAGGTCAATGAGTTTGCGACGCTGTGGGCATCTTGCATACCGAACCCTTCGAGCAAGACGATCGGATCGCTATCGGGACGATCATCGCGGTCTCGGTCTGGGTAAAAGAGGAGATATGGGACATTCAGCACGAACACACCACCGTGTCCGAACGCGAATCCCGAGGCGAGGTTGAGACCATCGACAAAGTCCTTGACTTGGTCCATCCGACCGTCTTGATCGGTATCGGAGAGAATCGTCAGACGATCCGCGCCTCGCGGACCGTGTGGCGGTGGCGGTGGGACACGATCGTAGCGAGTGCGAGAATAGCGATCGACGCTGACTCGTTGAAGTCCTTCAGGATTGGGATACTGAAGGTATTGGATCACCCACAATCGGCCGCGATCGTCCCAATCGATCGCAACCGGCTGCCGGACGAGCGGTTCGCTTGCGACCAGGTCAACGCGCAGTCCTGGAGCGACCTGTATTTTCGAGAGAGCTTCTTCGGGTGTGAGCCCTTGGGCATGAACACAATTGCAAACGAAGAGGGACAAACCGATGACGCTCAGAGCTAGGCTGCTGGCGATCAAGCGCAGCGATTGTCGTACGTCGCGGATGGAATTCTGTCGTGGGCTGTTACGCATCTAAGTCACAGCAGTTGGAAGGGATATGAGCCTGCGTATGAGCCGTTGCATTATACGTTGAAGGGTGGCGTGTGTTTTCGATATCGTCCGAATGGGCATTAGCACGCAGTTGGAAGGGTGGCAAACACTGCGAGGCTTCACTCCGCATCTCGCATCACGGACTTCCAGTCCGTGATCTGCCTTGAACCGACCGACTGGAAGTCCGTCGTACAGGTAAGCTGGTTCCGCTTCCAGCCGAGACCAAGGCCTCTCGGCTGATGCTGAACCAAACCTTAAACCTGTTCCGGGATGACGAACGACTTGCGGCCGACTCGTTTTAGATAGGTGTCCGCCTCCGAGTCGTTCACAAACGCTTGCTTCGCTGCGTCAAAGGTGAGGGGCCTCTGCAATCGATATGATAGATTCCCAAGATGGGCGAGCAGCGTCGACTTGTAGCCCTCTTCGATGTCGCAGTTCAGTTTTGCGGCGTCGGTGACGCTGCTCAAGAAGTTGTCGACGTGCGGAACCTCCGATCGGTCGGCTTGACGATCAATCACAACCTTGTTCCCTTTCTCGATCACCTTCCAACTGGATCGACCGATGAGCATGTAAG
>JBILVV010000036.1:0-20571 GCA_044370255.1 Pirellula sp. | reverse complement strand
AGGCGAACGTCGCCATGATGACCGACGCCTGCTTCGCATCGTCCTCGATCACTCGTTCATAGACATCCATATTGGAATGGTGGGTTCGCGTATCGTACTCGATCGGATCCTGAATGAACTGGAATCCTGGCAGCCCGATGCCGGTGAAGGACTGGTGGTCGGTTCCTCCGGTATTCGAGATGGTAATGGTGGAGGCATCCAAATCAGCGAAGGGGCTGAGCCATGCGCGGAAAATCGGTCTCACCGCTTCGTTCCCTTGCATGTAGATGCCTCGAATCTTGCCTGCTCCGTTGTCGAGATTGAAATAGGCTGAGAGCTTGTCGTATTCCGGTTTGGTTTCAAGGGTAGGTGTTCGTCGCTCGCCGTCATCGTCACTCCCGTCTCGCGAACGGCGAGGAGTGTTCAGCACGCCGAAGTGTTCTGCGACGTAGGCGCGGGAGCCGAACAACCCTTGCTCCTCACCCGTCCAAAGGGCGACTCGGATCGTTCGTCTCGGGGCGACGCCGGTCGCTTTCAGAATGCGCATGGCTTCCATCACCACACCGCAACCGATGGCGTTGTCGGTCGCTCCAGTACCGGAATGCCAGGAATCGAAGTGGGCTCCAATCATGACGATTTCGTCTTTCAGGTCGGTCCCGGGAATTTCAGCGATCACGTTGAAGCAATTCGGATCCCCCGCATGGTAGCTGGACTCGATATCGATTTCCAATTGAGGTTTGACCCCTTTCTGGATCATGCGAACCAAGCGGTTGTAGTGTTCCGCAGCAACAACGAATTGAGGAAGAATCGGAGGCGAATCCTCGGTCCAGGGCCTTGCTCCACGCGACATCGGGCCACCTTCACCTGGACTTCGCATGTCCCGGTTGGGGTCGGCGCGTCGCGGCAATGTAGCCGATGCTACAAATACAGTTCCGCCATCACCGCGACCTGCTTCGAGAACAACCGCTGCACCTTCGTCATAGGCCATCTGCCACTTATCGTTCATCAACTGCATCGCACTCAGTCCGGTACCTCGCGATTCTGGTGGTGCGGAGCTGGCCTCAGAGCTTGAACTCGCGTTGCCACTGGCACTAGAACTTGCGTTGCCACTGGCGCTCGAGCTCGCACTGCCACTGGCACTCGAGCTTGCGTTGTTATCGCTGCTCGGCGGTGGGCTTCCACTTCCTGGTCCTGATGGCGGCCGACGTCGCGACGAACCAGGTTCTGCATTGGCGAGGGCTAAAAGAGCAGCATCCGTTTGGCGAGTACCCGGCGGATCAAACCATGGCTTGACCTCGCGCGGTGGACTGATGAGGACAATGGCGCGGCCTAACTTGCCGCGATACTTTTCTAAGTCCTCTTTGCTGGAGGCATCGAAGTAGATCGGCTCCCCCTTGATGGTCGATGGCGTGCTGGGGGTCCAAGCTTTGGGATACGCGATCAATGAGAAGAAACTTGGCGAGGTGACATTGGCCGAATAGGATTGCAAGGACCAACCTCTTCCAAAGGGGCTCCATGGTTCTAGATTAACATTCGCCATGCCCCACTCTTCCAACCGTCCTTTCGCCCACTGGCCAGCGATCTTGGTTTCAGGGGAACCGGTCAATCGTGGTCCATAAACGTCGGTGAGGAAACTGATCGTTTCCATCACCTTGGAGCGTTCCATACCCTCTTCCCTGAATTGTTTCACAACATCCAAGTCGACCTTCTCGGTTTGTGCGTTGACGAAGGATGCGGAACTGAGCCCGAGCGCCAAGCCGCCGATGGCTTTCATGGAATTGCGAATAACTGACATGAGTGCGAGTCTCCAGGATGCGAAGAAAGAACTGGAGACATTATGGTCGCGAACGAAGCCGATGACCATCGGTCTGGTAGAAAGTGGCGAAAATCGGTTTCATCCCAACCCGAAGCGTGGCGAGGGATCCCAACCCGAAGCGTCAGCGAGGGATAGAGATACATAGTCGCAACGTCTTCCCCCATGCGTCCCTCGCTCACGCGTCGGGTTATGATAAGGGCTTGCAGAGCATCGACTGCTCGGCCCGCGTATGTCGGTTAGTTGGTTCCCGAGTTGGCGGCGATGCCCAAAGTCGGAAGGCGTTCCACCTTGCCACCTGTCAGTCGGACAATCGAATCGCAGCTTTGCGCCACGGATTCGTCATGCGTCACCATAACGATCGTCAGGCCATGATCTCGGTTGAGCGACTGCAGCAAGCGAAGGATCGATGCGCCCGTCTCTTGGTCGAGATTTCCGGTGGGTTCGTCCGCCAGCAGGATGCTCGGGTCGTTGATCAATGCCCGAGCGATCGCGGTTCTTTGCATCTCGCCTCCGGAAAGCTCGCACGGCCGATGGTTCATGCGATGGCCGAGACCGACTAAATCGATCCATTTTTTTGCACTCGCTTGGATTGGCCGCAAGTTCCGCCAATATGAGAAGACCCCTTTGCTGATCATCGCAGGAGCGAGAACGTTTTCCAAGACAGTCAATTCCGGCAACAAATGATAGAATTGAAAGATCATGCCGAGTTGTTCATTGCGAAACCGATCTCTCTGTCGCACCGGCAGTGAATCGATCCTCTGCCCAGCGAAATGAATCTCACCTGAATCGGGGCGATCGAGGGTGCCTAGTAGGTGAAGCAGTGTGCTCTTGCCCGATCCGCTTTGACCGATGATGGCAGTAATCTTGCCTCGTTCGGCTGCGAAGTCGACCCCCTTCAACACCGGGACACTCGTTTTGTGGCGACGATAAGACTTGGTCAAACCGCACGCATAAATTAAATCCCGCGCGCTATCGGGATGTACCCTGAGTGTTGGCGCAGGGGCCGGATCCTCGGGATGCACGACACGGTAGGAAGCCGCGCGTTTAGCCAAATCGAAGTGCGGCTTGATGGTGGTAGTCGAATTACTCATAGCGTAAAGCCTCTACGGGATGCATGCGGGCAGCGCGAATGCTGGGAAGAACGCTCGCCAAAATAGCGATGGCAATGGAGCCGAGAGTGACCCACACGAGCATGAACGGTTGGATCATCGTCGGAATGGAATCGAAGTAATAGACCGTTGGATCGAAGACCTCACGTCCAGTGATCCACTCGATGATCTTGGCGATGTCATTGATCTTCCAAACAAACAGTAGGCCGCAAATCAATCCGACACCTGACCCAACCGATCCGAGAAGAACCCCATACCCAAGAAAGATAGTGGCGATCCCGCGGCTCGATGCACCGAGCGACTTCAGCACTCCGATGTCGCGAGTCTTCTCGACGACGATCATAAAGAAGGTCGCCAAGATACCGAAGCCCGCGACCGCGATGATCATGAACAGCAAAATATTGAGGATCGTGGTCTCCATTTGCACCGCTGCCAAGAGCGGCCCCTGGGTGTCTCGCCAGGAACGGACTTCGACGAGTTCATGGCTTGGAGGAAATTCGTCTCGAAGCGCGTCGCGCGCAGCATTGAGATCCATACCCTTTTTAAGTTTGATCTGAATCGACGTCACCGCACCGATCCCAGTCTGCGGATTGATCATGCCTCGCGAGTGCTGCAGCTTTTCGATCGGGACAAATGCGAAGGTCGAATCGTACTCGCTCATCTTGCTTTCATAAAAGTCGACGATCGTAAAGGACTCGTCGATGCCGCGAGGTGGAGTCCCTGCATTAGGAAACGTCACCTGCACATCGTCGCCCGGTCGCAAGAAAAAGAAATCCTGAACTTGGTTATCGATATTGCGACCCCGGACGCTGCCGATACCGATTCCCAGTACGATCCCTGTGCGCTGCTCGACTTCCGCATCGAACGGTTTGATCTGTGCCTTGTTCTCCAACTTCATCGATGGCCCTGCCATGATCGATTCCAGGCCCGAGTCGGCCGCTGGAGATGGCGTGTCTGTCCCATCCTCGAGATTCTGTTCTTTGATCTTTTGCTGCAATTCCTGATAACGCTGTTGCTCCCGTTCCGCTTGTTCGCGCAGAACATCTACGGTCGCTTTGCGATAGCGGGCCATCGGCTTGCGATATTCCCAGCCCGCAGGTTGCAGTTGCTCGCGTTCCGGTGCGTAACCTGTATCCTTCAGCAGAAAACTCAATTGCTGGCGATTTTCAGGGTGGAGTAGGTACTTGCTGAAGTCGCTAACGCTCGCGTAAGTCTTTTGGTCGATGCCGATCAAATTGATTTGCTGAGTGTGACTGTTGCCGTTGTGCTGGAAGGTCAGCATCGCTGGCAGGGTAACAATCGTAGTCACTCCTTCCACCGTGTCGCCGAGACGAGCGCGGATTCGCTCTTCATACCATTGCGGTTGGGCAATACCCATCGTCGATCGCGTTTCGAGGACCAGGTCACTGAGAATCCCGTGCATCCGCTCCTGCATCTGGATCGTGAAGCCATCCATCACGCTATTTACCACGATCAGCGTCGCGACACCGAGCGTCACCGATACGATCGATGCCAGCGCGATCCAACGCGTTCGCAGATAACGAAGGCACAGCAGCAGTTTGTACATCTCGGGTTCCTCGATGAAGTTCTACGCTTCGATCGCTTGTGGGATAGTTGCTAGCGTCCTTGAACGGATGCCGCCGGAAGGTACCAGGAATCGAAACTGCGATGCCAGATCATTCCACGAATTTCGCACCTTGTGTCGACTTAGCGAAATCCGCTACATTCGACAGAGAAAAAGCAGTCTTTCTCACTCGGGCTCGCTCCAGGAAGGAGCGATTCAACCGCAGTTCGCAACGCATTCATGGACGAGGACAACTTGAGGCACGGAGTCGCCATCCAAACGAGATCATCATTGCTAGCCATACTCTGCTTGGTATCGCTTTGGTGTGCGATCGCGTCTCCATCTCTCGGGCAACTGAATCTGATACCAAGTTCCGGGGCGCCGAATTCTGGATCACCGAATCCGCCCTCTGGGTCAGCCCCGCCAAGCCAGCGCATGACTCCCGCCCAAGCTCGACTTGCGAGTCGCTCTGCAACAAAGAATCAGGACCCAAACGCCGCTCCTGGCAATGCTGCCCCCGATGCTCCCAACTCCAATACCAATAGCAACACTGCGAACAATGCTACGGCCAATCCGCCGTCTCCGGATGCCAGCGCGATCGCTCCGGAAACAATCGCAGCACAGCTGCAGTTGCTGCAGACTTCGCCCGACATTGAACCTACTCTCAAGCAATCGTTGGTGACCGCCTACGAGACAATCTTGGCGGAAACGAAGAAACGGCTTGAGGATGAAAAAGCGATCAAGGACTTTTCGACGGCCTTGGAGAATGCCCCCACTGCGACGGCCGATGCCAAAAGGCGCAAGGAGTCTCTGTCATTCACGTCCCCATTTTCTGAAGGAACGCTACCTTTCACGCGCGTCGAAGTCTTGCAGACGTTGCAACTCGAAACAACGGCATTGCTGCAGGCGGTCACCAAAGGCCGGACCGATCTTGAGACAACCATCGCTACTCGTGACTCACGTCGCAAGGAATTGCCCCGTTACGTCAACGAAGACAAACTCCTGATCACGAAACTCAGCGAGGAATTGTCAGCCCCTGCGCCCGAGGGTCTCGATCCAAAAGTTCGGGAGGCGAACCAACTGCTGATTCGCGCTCGTTTGGCGACTGTCAGCACGCATCTGCGGCGATTGGAGTTCGAACAGCGCACTTTTGATGCGGAAAATGAACTGCTTCCGATTCGCAAAGAGTTGATGATCGCCGAGGAAAAGTTTTACCAGCTCAAGCTCAAAGAGATCAACGAGGAACTTGGCAAGCGACGCGAGAATCTGATCGCGAAAGAAAAACAGATATCGGAAGACTTGCGAGGTAAATCCAAGCAAGGACTGGAGACGGAAACAACCCGAATCGTCAAGCGGACCGACGATTGGTTGAAACTGGTCAAAGAGCACTCCGCACTACGTGTAAAGATCGACGAAGCCAAAGAGGAGCAAAAGCGTTGGTCGGATCGATACCGTATCATGACCGAAAAGCTCTACCGAGATCGCACCTCCGATTCGCCGGGCGAACGCCCCTTCTCGATGTCTCGAATGAAGAGCTTGGTCGGGGAAATGCTGCGGCGACAGCGAGATGAATTGCCCGACATCGACCAGCTCAATCGACAACTCGACGATTACCAGACGCAATGGCAGTCTACTCAGTCGATCATCCTGTCGCTCGATGATTGGAAAACAGCCAATCCGATATCGGCAGACCCATCCCAACCTCCTATCGATCTGCAAAACGGAATTGCGGAATACCCATCCTTGGGCAAGGGGCAGCAACGCGAGGTCCTCGAACAGGCAGAACGCCGTATCGTCGATGAATTCCGGTTGGATGCGAAGAATTACTCGGAGACACTTGTCGTCCTGGCCGATCTCAACCAGCAATTGATCGATCAGGTGCGCAAATACCAATCGTTTATCGATGAGCATATTCTCTGGATTCGATCGACCGACCCATTCAGCAAAGCCGACTTCGTCAACTCATGGCGATCGATCAAGGAGTTGCTCGATCTATCGAAATGGAAAAACGTTTCGCGAGCATTGGTTGCTGACATCCGCGACAATCCGATCCTGTACGGATTGGCTATGGTGGCTCTCGTCCTGATGTTGATCTACACCAAATCAATGCGCAAATCCGTGCAGTCCCTTGGACTGCTGGCGAGCAAATCCAACACGACATCCTTCGCGCCGACCTTTCGTGTGATCGTATTGTGCGTCTTGATGAGTTTGCCATTGACGCTCATTCACTTAATACTCGGATGGCGATTGATGGAGCGGGCCGATAGCGATTCTTTTGTCGAAGCGGTCGGCTTTGGCCTTCTGGTGGGGGCGCGGTATTTCTTTCCGCTCGAGTTGTTTCGGCAGATCGTTCGAGGAGGGGGATTGGCAGGCAACCACTTCCAATGGGCCAATCACTCAATATCGCTTCTTCAAAAGCATCTTCGTTGGTTCATCGACCTCGGCATTCCGACTGTAATCTTGATCGGGATTATCAACCACTTATCCGATCCGCGCTGGGAAAACTCTCTCGGTCGGATCGCTTTTTGCGTGTTGATGTTTTTGTCCACGGCATTTCTGCTGAGTGTTTTGCACCCATACAAAGGGGTGTTCCGCGAATACTTGATGGCGCATCCGGAGGGCTGGCTAGATCGACTTCGGTTCATTTGGTATTTCGGACTATCCCTCTCGCCGCTGGTGATGATCGCGATGAGCTTGATGGGGTATCACTACACCGCAGGGCGGTTGGCGATGCACTTGCACACCAGCATTATGACACTGTTGGGGCTGTTCCTGTTGTATTTCACGATCTGGCGGTGGTTGCTGCTCCAACGTAGACAAATTGTGATCGCTCAGGCGCGTGCCCGACTTGAAGAAGCTCGGCGTCGCGATGCGGACGCGGCGACGAGTATCCCTGTTCCATCGGGATCGGCATCGGTTATGTTCGAGACCGGTAGCGATCTCTCGCAGATCAATGCTCAGACGATACGCTTGGTCTCCAGCACCCTCATCGTGGCAGCAGTTATGGCGATCGCATTCATTTGGTCCTCAGTGTTGCCCGCGGTCGGAGCCTTGGATTCCGTGACGCTTTGGACCGTATCGGGTGCGACCCCCGAGGAAAAACTGCCGGTGACCTTGGCCAGTCTCCTGCTGGCCATTCCAGCCGCCATTATGACCGTCGTAGCTGCCAAGAATCTACCGGGCCTTCTCGAGATCGCATTGCTGCAGCATCTACCGATCGAAAATGCCGTTCGCTACGCCATCACCTCCATTTCCCGATATACGATTCTGATTCTTGGAATCGCGATAACCTTCAATAGTCTCGGCGTGCGATGGGCCAGTATCCAATGGCTCGTCGCAGCGTTGGGGGTCGGTCTCGGTTTCGGACTTCAGGAAATCTTCGCAAACTTTGTCTCCGGCCTGATTTTGTTGTTTGAACAACCCGTTCGAGTCGGAGACGTCATCACCATCGGAGACACAACGGGAACCGTATCCAAGATCCGCATGCGAGCCACCACGGTCATGAACTTCGATCAACAGGAATTGGTGATCCCGAATAAAGATCTCATTACCGGCAGGCTTCTTAATTGGACTCTTTCCGATGCCACAAATCGCTTGGTGCTCGAAGTGGGAGTCGCCTACGGTACCGATGTGACGCGCGCTTGCCAGATCCTAAGGGAGATTTGTCATTCACACCCCAATGTGCTCAAAAATCCCGAACCGACAGCTTTTTTTGATTTCATGGCCGATAGCCAAATGACCATCAAGGTTCGCGTATTCCTCGCTAGCCTCGACCTGCGACTTCCCACGCGGCATGAGATACTGACCCAAATCCAAGACCGCTTCCTAGCCGAAGGAATCCAGATCCCATTCCCGCAACGCGAACTCCATATTCGCTCCTTACCACCCGAATTATCGGTTGGACTCAAAACAAGAGCAGCGTAATGAGACATCGACAAGCATCGCTGGCAAAGCATCCCAGCTAACTGGTAGCGATCGATGCATATTTGGGTGCTGCGGAATGCGCAAGCCGATTGCGCAACTTCGGATCCAGCAACCCGACTCGATTCCAGGGTGCGATGCTCTTTCGAACCAGTTCTAGGAAGGAGCGATCCGACTGGCGATCACTCTCCGGCAGGCTGCTGACCATCCCGCGCACTCTGCGGACTACCTCGTTAAACTCCGCATCGCGGCATTGCAGAAAACCCAACGGCCAAACGCTTGGATCGGAAGCCATTTGCTTCTCAAAGCCGATAGCCGCAACGAAATAGAAACTGGCAAAGGCAATAAAGCGATCGAAGGAGGGTTGGGCCGCGTAACATCCGGAAACGAGACGATCGAGCCACTCGACTTCATAGCGCAGATCCGAATCGTAGGTCGCCAAAAGTCGTTCGCAATCGCCTTCACCTGCAAGCAGTGCATTAGCCACTCTGACAACACCGCTGAGTGCATGCGCGATCCCGCTCGAATGGAGCGGATCGACGAAGCCATAGGTCACCGGCAGCAACACCCATCCCGGTCCCACACTTCGCGCGCGACATCGACTCAAGCGACGGATCGAACCATGGCCGGATTGAGGCGCAACGCGACGCGCATTACCGAGCAAGTCGGCAAGGCTCGGATAGCGAACCGCCGTTGCATCGAAAGAATCGCTTTGGCGTTCCGTCGGCTCCACCAACCCAACGCTGGTGATACCGTTGTCCATGCGAAGCATCCAACACCATCCCGAGTCCAGGATGTGGTGCTGGGCTGCATCATCTCCGCTAAACGGATCGTCGGTGGATTTCGCTATATCAAACGGCTTGACCCCCTCGTAATGGGCGAACAGAGCACCCGTTCGAGTCTCCATCCATTGATCGTCGGGCGGATTGCCAACAAACGGTGAGAGTGCATTTCCCGCTCCACTCGCATCAACGATCCATCGACTCGAGATGGATCGCCCCGTATCGCTAGGAGCGTTCACCGGTGCGATCTCAATTTCCCATTTGCCATTCCCTGAATCGTAATTTGCAGCCGTGAGAGTCCAGCCTTCGATGAGCGTCGCTCCGGCAGTTTGAGCCCGACCGACCAAGAAATGATCTACAGAACTTCGCAACCAATGCGTATCGCTCCACGTATCGGAAACACTGGCCGCGACAAGCATGGAGTGCTCGTGATCGGCGTTGTCTCGATACTGCTCGCCCGGGAAATGGCGATAGTAGCTGAAGCCACGTTTCTTGCCGCAAACGATTTCCGGGTAGCGCGACTTCCATGTTCCCCAACATGCGAGGGGAGCCAATTCCCTCAAGCCCCATCGGTCGGCGATATGAGCCAAAAGAAAATCCGCGGTCGGTGTCGAGGACTCGCCGATGGCAAAACGAGGATGTCCGCTTCGATCGATGATAGCCACCGACCGCCCCTGAGATGCCAAAATCCAGGCCACGAGGCTGCCGGAGAAACCGGATCCGATCACCACCACATCGAACTTGTCCACGAGAGAATACTTGCTCCTGCATGTTTCCGAGTTTTCGCTACACTCTATCCCGTAGAGCAAGGGGTCGCAAACGTTGCGAGCGTGCTGCCCAACGCTAGATTCTCGGTAAGGTGGGTTTGGGAATGATAGTCACGATCGATGGTCCCGCAGGGGCAGGGAAAAGCTCCGTTGCCAAGCGACTGTCGCAGGAACTCGGCTACTGTTTCTTGGACACCGGCGCCATGTACCGATGTGTCACATTGGCTTGCCTGCGTCGAAAGATTTCGCTGGAAGATGCGCCTGCGATCGCTGCACTCGCCATGGAATTGCAAATCGAACTGCGGAACGATTCGGTATGGTTGGATGGCGAGGATGTCACCGTCGCGATCCGTACCCCCGAAGTCACTCGTTCGATCAAGTCCATTGCCGACAACCTGCAAGTGCGGGCCGCAATGGTCCAAGCCCAGCGGCGATGGGTCCAGGGGAAAGATGTCGTAACCGAGGGACGTGATCAAGGAACCGTGGCGTTTCCAGATGCCCCTTGCAAAATCTTTCTCACTGCTTCGCCGGAGGAGCGTGCGCGTCGCAGGCTGCAACAACTTCTGGATGCCGGCATCGATGCCGATTACGATGAGATCCTCAGGCTGCAACAAGAGCGCGATGAGAACGATATGAAACGCCCAACCGGTGGATTGCGACCTGCAAGCAATGCCATTACGGTCAACACCGATGGTATGCAAGAAAACGAAGTACTAGACAAGCTTCTTCACATTGTGCGGGATCGAACGCCGCGATGAACGAGTCGGAATCCAAAGCGACAACGCAGGACTCTTGGGCCTGGGAGAGTTTTCGTAAACTCTTTTATCGGTTCCTGCGACTCTTGGCTCGGATGCTTCTCACGCTGCTGTTTCGCATGAGAGTCGAAGGGCGGCAACACTTGCGGGCCGATGGCGGGGCAATGCTCTTGTCGTCCCATCAGTCCGCGTTGGATCCGGTCCTGGTCGGCCTACTCGACAATCATTTCGTCAGCTACATCGCTCGCCATACCCTCTTTCGAAGCCGACTGTTCGCGATTCTGATCCGAGTCCTCAATGCGATTGAAATCGATCGCGAACGAGGTGGATTGTCTGGATTGCGAGAGATGTTGCGGCGTTTGAGGAATAACGATCGCGTCCTCCTGTTCCCTGAAGGGACTCGAACTACCGATGGCGAAATCGGTCCGCTAAAGCCAGGTTTTATCCCAATCGCACGACGCTCCAAAGTACCACTCGTCCCGATCGCGCTCGCCGGAGCCTACGAATGTGTCCCCAAAGGATCCAAGTTGTTTCGCATCCTTCCCATCGCGGTCTGCGTCGGTCCTCCCATCACCTCCGAACTTTACGATCAACTGACCGATGAACAGTTGCTCTCCGAATTGGCTTCGCGGATCCATGCACTCCACGGTCGAGCCAAGCAACTGCGAAGCACGATGTGAACCCAATAGAGATGTGAACCCAATAGAGTGGAACGGATGTAGGGCCTAGTCACCGTATTGGTTGTGCGTATTGGTTGGCAGACGGAACAACCGTTACCGCAGTCGAATCCGGAAGATTGCATGCAATATGGCGTTTGAACCAAAGTCTCGATTAGGATTCCCCCAAATTTCGATGATGGGTTGCAAGGTGAATCCTAAGCTTCACAACGTGGAAGAGTGCGGTGATTTTCCTAACAAGCACGCGGACCGTTGTTGCAGGGCAATCGAAATAACATGACGCAGATAGACACAATGTTGCGATATATGCCGGACATGACGGCAGTTCCGTTTGTAGAGCGACGGAAACGAGACGAAAGCGTCGGGAGCCAGGAGCGTCGCCAATTCGGCAACAGTTACCAAGATCTCTCACCACGAGCCAAAGAACTGGCCGAAGCGATCGACCAGTACAAACTCGTCAATCGCCGACGCTATGTGACCGCAGAAGAACTGCTGGGTGTTATTGAGTCGCTCGGTTATCGCCGCGAAGCGTAGCGGTCAGCAAGTGACCTAGCACGGCAGCGAACGCTACCGCCGTCTCAACCCGCAAAATCCGATCCCCAAGATCGAGCGTTCGAAAGCCTAGATCGGTAGCCAAGCGAACCTCGTCTACGGTAAATCCTCCCTCCGGACCGATCGCGAAGACATAGGATCTCGATCCCTCGGCAGGATTTTCCCGTCGCTCGAAATGCTCGAAGACCAAGTCTTCTGCCTTCGTCCCCTTTGCGTCTGGATGCAACACGCAACGGGCGTGGGAACTCCACGAGGAGTCTCGAACAAAATCTCTCCACGAGATCGATGGTTGAATCCGCAGGAAACGATTTCTTCGGGATTGTTTGCAGGCCTCGACCATGTTGCGAGCTAGTCTGACCTGAGCATCCTGGTCGACCTTCGCCACCGAGCGTTCGGTCTCGATCGGGATCAAGTGATCGACTCCGAGTTCGACGATTTTCTCGATCACGTTCCGTTGCCGATCCCCTTTGGGCATCGCAACTGCCAATGCCAATCTTCCCTCATGGTCTCGCGGCGCAAACCGAGTCGAGGCAACATGTACGAGAACTCGCCGGCGTTCAATCAATCGGATCGTCCCGAACCCTTCGTTGCCCAGGCCATCGAAGAGCAGTACATCTTCGCCGACTTGCGATCGCAAAACACGGGACGCATGGTTCGATTCGGCCTCATCGAGTTCGAGATCTCCGAGTGCGACTCGCTCAACATAGAACCTGGCCAATCCCATACCGATGATTCCCGCGAAGTTAGATTGCCGAGGAGTTAGCGTGCCGAAGTTGGCGTCATTATCTCTCCGGCCGCTTCACGCGAAAGATCAAGACATAAATCGCGGGAAGATTGATGAGGGTCAAAAACGTCGCAATCGACAAACCGCCCATAATCGCGATGGCCATCGGTCCCCAAAAGATGCTGCGGGTCAATGGGATCATCGCCAGAATCGCGGTAGCCGCCGTCAAGATCACGGGCCGGGCCCGCCGCACCGAAGACTCAATCACGGCCTCCCACTCACTCAAGCCCTGGGCCCGGTCCTGTTCGATCTGGTCAACCAAGATGACGGAGTTGCGCATGTCCATACCCGCCAGGGAAATCAAGCCGAGCAATGCCACAAAGCCAAACGGCGAGTGAAACAGGTGCAGTGCCGCGACCGCTCCAATCAACCCCAGCGGAGCGATCCCAAAGATCAACAACATCTTTCGAAAGTTTTGCACCTGTGACATCAAGAGCGTCAGCATGATAACAATCATCAACGGGAAGACTTGAAAGAGAGCGAGATTTGCTTTGGAACTTTCCTCGATTGCACCCCCTAAATCGATGCGGTAACCGGGAGGCAGAGACTCTCGAATCGAACTGAGTTGCCGATTGATTCTAGCGCTGACATCAGGGGCTTGATTGCCGTCGGCGATATCACAGCGCACCGTCAGGATCCGTTCTTGATTGCGTCGCCATGAAATCGGGGACTCGAGTACATGCTCGATCTCGCCAACCTGGCTCAGTGGCAGACTGCGCCCCTGAAGCGTAAAGAGCGTCATGTCTCCGAGTTCATTGAGGTTCAATCGCTCTTGGGTCTCCGCGCGAGCGACGATGGGTATGTTTTCGGTTCCTTCGCGGTACTGGGCGATCGGAGTTCCGCTCAACAGCGTTTGCAGTCCCTGTTCGATCTCCGTGGGAGACATCCCCATCAAGCGTGTCCGATCTTGATCGAGTCGAACGCGAATGGTTTTTGCAGGTTCATCCCAATCCAAATTGACATCGACGGCAGCTTTATCTCGGCGCACTACTTCGCGCACTTGATCTGCGATTCGGCGCACTTCGCTGGAGTCGGGACCGACAACTCGAAACTGCACTGGAAAGCCGACCGGCGGGCCGAATTCCAATCGGAGCACGCGAAGACTGGCATCGGCGAACGCGGAATCGGTCGCAAAAGCGTTCATCAGCAAGGTGCGAACACGCTCTCGAGCCTTAAGGTCTCGCGTTTGAATGACCATCTTTGCGAAACTGGGATTGGGCAAGTCGGCATTGAGCGCTAGAAAGAATCGAGCGGCACCGCTCCCCAGATACGTGGTGTAGTGCAAGACATCGCCCGATTCGGTTTCTGTTTCGAGCCACGGATCCAGCAATCTCTCGATCCGTTTCGCCATCGCTTCGGTCGCACCGATCGACGCCCCTTCATGCATTCGAATATCCAACAACACCTCGGTCCGCGACGATGTTGGAAAGAATTGCTGCTGAAGGCGGGTAAAGCCAAAGATCGCACCCACAAACATGATTGCGGTTACGCCGATGACTAAGACGGGGCGGCGAACACTGCCTCGAATAATCCAACGCAAAGCGCGATGGAACCGCGTCTGATACATCCGAGCATGCTCTGCATCGCCGTCAGCTCGCACCGCATACTTGGGCAACAAGGCCACTCCGAGCACCGGTGTAAACAACACCGCGACGAACCACGAGATGATCAATGTGATGCCGACGACCCAAAAGATCCCGCCAGCGTATTCCCCGGAAGTTGACTGAGCGAACCCGACCGGTAGGAATCCTGCGATCGTGATCAGAGTTCCGGACAGCATCGGGAAAGCGGTGCTCGACCATGCAAATGCAGCCGCTTCGATTCGATTCCATCCCTCCTCCATCTTCACCGCCATCATCTCCACTGCGATGATCGCGTCGTCGACCAGCAATCCCAGCGACAGAATGAGTGCACCGAGTGTGATGCGATCGAGATTCATCCCCATCGATTGCATGACAATCAACGAGATCGCAAGAACCAGCGGCACACTCAATGCCACCACAACTCCCGCACGAAATCCGAGGCTCAGGAAGCTGACCACCAACACGATCACCAAAGCCTCGAAAAACGAAGTCAGAAACTCGCCGACCGACTCCTCGACGATTTGCGGTTGAAACGCCATGACTCCCAGTTCGACCCCTGCGGGAATCATCGTGCGGACGATTTTCATTTCGTTCTCAACAGCCTGCCCGAGTTTGAGAATGTTGCCACCGCGCCGCATCACGACGCCGATCGCGACACAGGGTTTGCCGTTGTACCGAGTCTTGAAAATGGCAGGTGTCTCGTAGCCACGAGTGACCGTCGCGACATCCCCCAGGCGGAACACTCTGCCCGAGGTTTCCACTGGAATTGCTTCGATGTTCTCAACACCGGAAAAATCTCTCGAAACACGAACATAAATGCGGTCGCTCTCAGTGTCGATGCTGCCCGATCGCAGCATTGCCCCCTGCCGTTGAACGCTGTCGAAGATCTGGCGGGGCGTAATACCGAGCGTCGATAACTTTCGATGCGAGAAGTCGACAAAGATCTGTTCCTTCTGCGCGCCGATCAGATCCACCTTCTCCACATCTTCAATGATCAGCAGACGATTGCGAGCCATTTCGCAGAGCCGTTTGAGTTCAGCAGGCGTGTACTCATCGCCTGTGAACGCGTAGATCGCGGAGTAGACGTCTCCATATTCATCGTCGACCGCAGGCCCTAGCACACCCTCCGGAAACTCACCTCGGATATCGTCGAGTTTTTTGCGCACCTGATACCAGGCATCGTCTGCGACTTCGCCTCGAACCGCGCCCTTGAGCTGGACCAGCATCAGCATCGCATCGCTGATGCAGTAGGTCTGCAGATATTCCAGATTCGGTGTTTCGCGAAGCTTTTCTTCAATCAGATCCGCAACGAAACGTTCCATCTCTTCGGGAGTTGCACCGGGCCAAGAGGCGCTCACGACGGCAGTCTTGATCGTGAACGATGGGTCTTCGGCTCGCCCCATGCGCATGTAAGCAGCCAAACCCGCTGCCGAACATGCCAGCATCAGAAACGTGATGAACGATGAATGGAGAACGCTCCATCGCGATAGATTCCAGTCGCGAACCGGCGATGAGGAACTCATCAATCGTCCTTCCAAACGCGAACGCGGCATTCAGGGTCGAGTTTCTGTACCCCGGCGCTTACCAGTTGATCGCCTTGATACAAATTCCCGCGGATGATCGCGTGCTCGGTTTCATAACGCACGATGCTCACATCCACCCTTTGAAGAGTGCCATCGTTTTGCACTCTCCATACAACCGATTGCCCGTTGCGCTGGGCCAAAGCGCTCATCGGGATCGGAATCCCCACCGATTCGGAATCCGTGAGATGAACCGTTGCCGTCATGCCCAAGGCCAAGTCGGCAGGGGGATCGATCAACTCGAATCGAGCATCGTACATCCGCGATGCAGGATTGGCGATCGGAGACAACTCCCTAAGCCTCCCTTGCAACTTCACTCCAGGACGTGACCAAAATGTGACCTCGGCCATGAGATTGCGAATCTCGCGATGCATCGATTCCGGCACGCTCACTCCAGCCTCCAGTTCGTCTCCCTGCATCGATTGCATCACAGGTTGGCCAGCCGCAACGACTTGGCCAATCTCCGCTATCACCAACGTCACCAAACCATCGCGATCAGCCTTCAGATCGCAGTACTCCCTCTGATTCTCCGCCAATTTTTTTCGTCGCTCGGCAGCTTCGAATCTCGCCACCGCCGTGTCGCGAGCAGCGGTCGCAAAGTCATATTCGGACTTGCTCGCGGAACCGTTGCTCAAGAGCGGTCTGAGCCGATTCGCCTCTGCTTCAATCTGTGTCAATTGCGATTTAGCTGCATTCCAATCTGACTCAGCAACCTCAACCTGCAACGTGGCATCCACTGGGTCCAACTGCATCAGCAATTGGCCTTGCACAACGCGATCCCCCGTTTCCACATGCCGCGCGATCACTTTTCCCCCGACCCGAAATCCGAGAGGACTCTGATAACGCGGCTGCAGCGTTCCTACCAATGACCTCAAACTGCGCCGATCCTGCTTAGGATCCGGCACGGTGTAGACACGCACCAATACCTCCGAACCGTTGGTGGGTGATAGACGCGATGTCTCCGGAATCTTCCTTTCCGCTTCTTGCGAGGATTGGTGATTGGAACCAAAGATCCACGCGCTCAGGGTGCATACCGCGAGCAGTGCCAAAATCGGAAAACTCCAGCGGCGAAGCCAGGACACGTTTGACGGACCCGCGAGGTAGCCGCCGTCTAATATTGCAACCTCGGGTCTTACAACCTCGGCTCTTTCCGGAATATCCAGTTTTGACTCGCCGTCAATTTCGAGAGTGCCTTTCATGGATCAGAATCCTCGGAGGGGGACTTAGTAGGATGCGGCCAGATGTTCTCTGCGCTGCAGGTGCAATTGCGGAGTAAGGGCGGCGGTGAGTTGTTCAGCGCGCTGAATGTACCCGTGCAGATCCGTCGTCGGTTGCCATCCAAATCCATTCAAGAGCGTCGCGCAGTGGATACGGATCGCGCGGGCAGGATTGTGAATACCCAACGCTGGAAGCGAGGGACTACTGGCGATCAAGATTTGATTGCCAAACGTTAGCGCCCAAAACCCGAACACGAATTCTTCGTGCGTCATGTCGACCGGAACAGTTAGGTCCCCATCGCGAATGGCATCCCGAACGATCCCAGTCACGATTGCCATGCACTGTCCTTCGCACTGCCGGATCAAATTTTGGCGTTGTTGAGAAGATTTTTCCCACACGCTGTGGGTCCGCATCCACTGTTCGATGACGAATTCTTCGTGGCAGTGATGCGTGTAGAACTCGCACGCTACGCCGATCGCCATCATGCGGTCTCGCGAATCGCTCCCCGACGCCGCGCTGCATTCGAACAATTTTCGTCGCAGATCCATCGCTTGGATCGCAAGGGCCAAGACGATTTCTTCTTTGTGGGGAAAGTGGTTGTAGATCGTTCCTTTGGCGTACTCCATCTTGGCAGCGACCCGGTCCATACTCAGGGCTTGAAACCCTTCGCCCACCAAGATCGGCTTAGCGACCCGCAGGATCTCCCCGGTCCGCCGTTCAATTTCCCGTTGCTTCCGCGTCATTTCGATCATGGAGTCAATTATTGACGAGGCGTCAAAAAACGCCAGCGGGATTCTCGAAATTTTCATTTCTTTGCAATCCGCGGAGGGATTCAGCCTACAATGCCAAGGAAGTGGCAAGCGGAACGAACGAGTGGGGCATGCGTCGCATCAGTCGCACTGTAAAAACTGAGAGCAAATCAGATCGTCAATGGAGAGCAGGGGGAGAGTTGAGATGAAGGCATGTCAGCCATCGCGGTGGGCAGAGTGGTTCGGATGGGTGGCTCTTTTCGGTTTGTTGGCAACCGCCATGTCTGGCTCGGAGGCCCGTGCCCAAGAGGAGTCGGAGCGACCCTTGTTCATTCGGGTCGACAAGAGTAACGACGGCAAGCCTCGGGCGCTGCAGACCGCCGTGGCACGTTACGAAATCGAAAGTGGCACGTACAAGGGGGCGAAGGTCGACTTGGTAGGTGCAGTGCACGTGGGTGAGCGATCGTATTACGAGGAGTTGAATCGTCGATTCAAGGAATACGAAGCTGTACTCTATGAATTGGTCGCCAATTCGGATGATCGTCCTTCGGGACGGCAACCACGCGGCGGAGTCAATCCGATCGGTTCGCTTCAGACCGGGATGAAGGACGCCTTGAAGCTCGCGTTTCAATTGGAGGAAGTGAACTATCAAGCCAAGAATTTTGTCCATGCGGACATGAGTCCTGAGGAATTTGGCCAGGATATGGTAAAACGCAACGATGGTTTCGTGAGCATGTTTGCCCGATTGATGGGCGCAGGCTTTGCAACGCAATCCTCAAAAAAGAACTCGCAGGCCCAATCGGACATGATGGCAGCCATGCTCAGCCGCGATCCGATTCGAATGCGCCGGGCGATGGCGAGTCAAATGGAAGTGATGGACAATCAAATGGTCGGATTAGCGGACAAAGATGGCAAGAGCACGCTCCTTACGGAACGAAATGCAAAGGCTTTTGAAGTGCTGCAACGCGAATTAGATTCAGGGCGGCGGAGCCTCAGCGTCTTCTACGGCGCTGCCCATTTGCTTGACATGCATGATCGCATGACCCGCGACTTCGGCGCGAAACTGACTAAGATCGAATGGTTGGACGCGTGGGATCTTCGTTCTGACGCGGTCAAAAAATAGTTCATTCGATTAGAGAAATGTTGATCTACCCATGCCGGTTCCGCGCGTTGCCATCATCGGCCGACCGAATGTCGGAAAAAGTTCCCTGTTCAATTGGTTGGCGGGCAAGCGTTTGGCGATCGTCGAGGACACGGCAGGTGTCACCCGAGACCGCTTGACCACGCTGATCGAGCACGAAGGCCGGCATTTTGAGCTGATCGATACCGGCGGGATCGGGATCGAGGATGTCGACAATCTCACAGATCAAGTTGAACTGCAAATCGAAGCGGCAATCGATGAAGCGGACGTGATCTTGTTCGTAGTCGATACCCGATCGGGACTATTGCCGCTGGATGAAGAGGTCGCCAGTCGACTTCGCAAAGTCAACAAACCGATCCTGTTAGTTGCCAACAAGACCGACAGCCCAACGATGGATTCCAACGCCGATGAGTTTTTGAAACTCGGGCGGGGATGGATCGTTCGGGTGAGCGTCATGCAAAACCGCAACAAAGACGAGCTTCTGGATTTGATCCTTCAGCGGTTGCCCGCATCGGATACCAAGCCGCAAGACATCCAGGCGCCGACCATGAAGGTAGCGATCGTCGGCCGGCGGAATACAGGAAAGAGCACCTTTGTAAACACCCTCGCACGCGCCGAACGGATGATCGTGAGCGAAGTCCCGGGAACAACGCGGGATAGCGTCGATGTGAAATTCGAACTCGATGGCCATCAATTCATGGCGATCGACACCCCCGGCCTGCGCCGATCCAAAAGTATACGAACCGATATCGATTGGTATGGTGCCCATCGCGCCCAGCGCAGCATTCGCCGAGCCGATGTCGTCTTGATGTTCTTCGATTGCACCGAACCGATGAGCAAAGTCGACAAGCAACTCGCCCATTACATCGCGGATCAATTCAAACCCTGCATCTTCGTAGTAAACAAGTGGGATAAACTCGCTGGCCAGATGCCGACCGAACGCTGGGTGAGGTATCTTCGCGAGCATTTTCCGACGATGGCTTATTGCCCCATCGCATTCATCACCGGCCAAACAGGAAAGAACGTCAAAGCCCTCCTCAATCATGCACAGATGCTCTTCAAACAGGCGCAGGAACGAGTCAGCACCAGCATGCTCAACAAACTGGTAAAAGCGGCTTTGGAACGTCATGAACCGCCATTGCATGCACTCAAGCGGCCCAAGATCTACTATGCAACTCAGGTATCGACCGAACCACCCACCATGGTCTTGGTTTGCAACAACCCAGCGGGCTTCAGCGCACCCTACCAGCGTTATCTATTAGGGTTTCTGCGAGATCACCTTCCGTTTGGCGAAGTCCCCATCAAACTCTATCTGCAGTCCAGAAAACGGGACGACAGTCGAGACGACATCCAATTCGAAGCCAAACCAACTTCGGCGCACCGAGTTGTTCAAGAAGACAGCGTTGCTGATGAAGATAGCATCGCCGACGAAGATAGCATCGCCGATGAAGATGCAGACTATTACGACGTAGACTACGAAGATGAGAGCGACGAAGGCGAAGAGATTGCTTCCGACGTTCGCGACGAATCGGATAAGGACCGCGGTAAGTCCGAATAGCGATCGCATCAACGATCGAATCAACGATCGCTACGA
>JBILVV010000510.1:0-3154 GCA_044370255.1 Pirellula sp. | reverse complement strand
TACGGAAGCGATGCTGGCCGATTGCAGGAAGCCGGAGTACCATCGATTCTCTATGGACCCGGCAGTATCGATCAGGCCCATACAGCAGACGAATACATCGAGATCGATCAAGTCGAAAAAGCTCACGAGTTTTATTACGCCATGCTTCGGGAATTCGAATAATGACTCCTGCTCTCAAATCGTCGGTCTGGAATCGTAGAAGTTGGCTGTCCGCTGCGGCAGGCGTTGCTGGAACTACCGCTCTACCGACCTCAGCATGGGGGCAACTCGCGGCGGCCAACGAGGCAAAGCAAGCACCTGGTTGGATCGATGCACACGTCCATGTCTGGCCAGCCCTAACAAATGCATTTCCCCTTGCCAAAGATTTTGGCCCCGAAGTCGTGCAGCCGTCGTCTTTTGCGCCCGACGAATTATTCAGTCACTGCCGACCCTGCGGCGTGGACCGAATCGTTTTGATCCAGATGAATTTTTTCGGCTTCGATAATAGCTACATGCTCGATGCCATCGCGAGGCATCCCGGCGTTTTCTCAGGTGTAGCCGTCATCGATCACGAACAGAGAGACCTAAATCAAACGATGAAACGAATGCATGAGAAAGGCGTTCGAGGGTATCGCCTCTATGCAACCGCCGACAACGTGAAATCATGGCAAGCCTCAAAACCCATCGAAGCCATGTTCCGAACAGGTGCCGAGCTTGGACAAGCCATGTGCATATTGTCCGATCCAGAAGCGATCGACGGGATCGAGCAACTCTGTAGCCGACATCCACAAACCGCCGTGGTCATCGATCACTTCTCTCGCATCGGCATGCGCACATCACCTACCGAAGAACAACTGAAAACCCTATGCCGTTTAGCTCGATATCCGAAGGTCTACGTGAAAACTTCGGCCTTCTATGCTCTCGGCAAGAAACTCCCTCCCTACACGGACTTGATCGCCATGATCCGCCGATTGCTCGACGCGTTTGGATCAGAGCGCCTGATGTGGGCCTCAGACTGCCCATACCAAGTGGAAGCACCGCATACCTACGAAGCCTCGATCGCTCTGATACGCGATCGACTGGACAACATCAGCGACGAAGATCGTCAAAACCTCCTTCGAAAAACAGCCGAACGAGTGTTCTTCTCATAATCGCTTAGTCAGTGGGGGCAACGCATCGTTCAGCGATTCGCTGCGCGGCGATCCGGGCACCTCGCACGCATTGAGGGATACCTACCCCATCGTACGCATTGCCGACTAACTCCAGGCCAGCCAAACGCGCAACCATCTGCATAATATTCTGCACGCGTAGACGATGGCCAACCAAGTACTGTGGCATCGACTTCGGCCAGCGCACGAGTCGCTCATAACCCGGCGGAGACGAAGGACCGAAGAGGGACTCAACCTCCCTTTTTGCCATCCGCAGCAGTTCAAGATCGGTCTTCTCAAAAAGATCAGGGCGGACGGCCCCACCCATAAACACACGAGCCAAAACCGTATCAGATGGGCACCGCCCTTCGTATTTCTCGCTTGTGAGACTGATGGCTAGGCAATTTCGTTTCTCGATCGCTGGCGCGATCGCTCCGAAACAAAACGCATTGGGAAGTATCTCCGCTTTCTTTACTCCCAGCACTGCAATCGCGGAGGAGGCATACGGTATCGCAGCCAGCTCACTGGCGAGCTCTCTTGATATATTTGAAAGCAAGGTTGAAGCGCGATGACTTGGAACCGCCAGGCATACTTCATCGAATACCCATTCGCGCACCTCCCTGGAATCGTCAGAAGAAACCAACACCCCCCAAGTCGCATCTTCATGCCGAAGAATGCTCTGTACAGAGTGCCTTAAATGAAGGGCATCTTGCATCGGCGCAGCTATTTGTTCAAGCCACCAGGTCATTCCCTGTCTTGGCGCGGTGAATTGATCGTAGCGTGCTCCCGAGGCTTCGCGGGCGGATCGATTCTCCGTCGACTTCGCTTTTCGCATCGCACGCGCTGCCCGGATCAATCCGCCATGCTCTCGCTCCATAGCTACGAATTGAGGCATTGCAGCCTGCATGCTCAATGTTTCAGCCCGCGCAGTGAAAATACCACCGACAATGGGTTCGACCAATCTCTCAAAACATTCTCGACCCAAACGTCGGATCGCGAAATCGGCGACACTTTCGTCGCTTGATTCGCGTCGCGGTGGAACGAAGTACTCCCGTAGAACCCGTAACTTTCCACGCACACTCAATATCGGTGTCGTCAAAATAGAGGCCAGTCGCGTTGGCTGCATCAAAGAAAACCCGTTGGGGATCGGCACTAATCGGCCGCGGTGCACGACCTGGGCAATTCGAAAGTTCTTTTGCGGCGCGATGAACTCGGATTCCAGCTCCATATCGTTCACCAATTGAAGCGCATCGGGTAGCAACGTTCCGAAATTATCGGCACCGCATTCGATCAGATAGGGATCGTTAAGCGTTTCAATCACCCCTCCGATTCGATCCAGGGTGTCGAAGATGGTGATGGAAGCGTCTGGCTGCAAGCGGCGCAAGTACCAAGCGGTGGCGAGCCCGCTGATTCCCGCCCCGACGATTCCTATTCGCTTCATAGCAACGTTATCTTCCCCTCAACGTCGTCTTCTCCAAGCGATCAGATCCCAAGTTCGGATTCAATTTTTTGAACGCGGGCCGTTAACGCTTGAAGAGCTGCTCGCAACTCTTCAAACTCGCTTTGCACGCGTTGACGTGGAGCGGAGGGGGATGAACTGTTCCCGTCTTCATGATCCTCTTCAGACGGAGCGGATGCCATCCCGGCAGCGACGTTCTTGCGGACCGCTTCGAGTTCCCATTCCGGGTAAAGATTGTGCGATACCATCTGGCCACGGCCAGGGGGAGTGAGATCGACCACTAAATCCTTTTGTTTGAGACTATCCATCAGTCGCTTCAATTCCTCGAGATCCGCGATCGGTTCCATTCGAGATGCACGCGTTCGCAATTCGCCGAGGGTCTGCTCGCCTCGCAGCAACAGTTCCGTCATGATCGCGGCCTCAACCTTTTGAATCCCGAGCCATGCGTAACCGTTATGTCGGACCTTCGTAACCCGACCACTTCCCTGCACGATGGTAGCGGCTCCCATCGTCCGCAACTCATCGACGATGGTTTCCACTTGCTCAACGGTGTAATTCGTGATCGGTG
>JBILVV010000054.1:0-17412 GCA_044370255.1 Pirellula sp. | reverse complement strand
TCTTTTGGTTGCATCCGGTCATCAGGCCGGTGAACGACATCGGGTACACGTCCGGCGTCGTTTTGGACTTCTCCATCAGCGTGCCGAGCACCCGTCGCTGCTTGGCAGACATGGGTTTCCAGAGTGGTGCCTGAGCAGAAGAGGTTTGAGTACCTGACGTTGGGATGTCTGGGGTTTCGTCCATGAATCTTTTGGGGAAGAAGGGTGAATAGAGTGAAAACATCAGTTTGCGGGGTTCACAACGTCGGTTAAGTTTACTGTAATTACAAGGATCGCCGATGAGGGTGACGGTGGAATTTATGAAGTCGTGGGGAAAGATTTTCCTCGTTCTTGCGGTTGTTTTGGTATGCGGCGGGCTGCGAGATTATCTCGCGGGTCCAGTCGATTTTTAACGACTCCACGCTCACCTTTGTCCCTCCAGAGAGTGATCGCTGGCTATGCAGTCGCCCAGTCGCTGAGAAAGCGATCTCCGAAACGCATGGTCCCGGATCGGCAACTGAGCGACTGCCCGATTGGAACAGTCTCCACGTGTTGGCGACCGGTAGAATTGCCTCCTGCTTTGTCGGCGCACGCGATGTGGAAACAGTTGGCCAGTTTTGGCAACGATACGATGATCTTCAATTGTTGGACACAAACTCGCGAACATTGATCGAGGCGGAGACGCATGGCTGGAAGAAATTGGAAAGCAACGTCGATTTCCTAGTCTTAATGCGTTAGGGTCTTGGCGACGAGTCTCGCGATTCTGTATCCTTACGGGGGCGGACGAAACCTCTCCCTCTTGCGGCGATCGGCGAAAGAACCACGATGTCAATGACTCATCCACTGCAATGTGTCTCCCTCGTTCTGATACTCGCAACCTTTCTCGTAGCGGATTCCCAAATCGCCTCCGCACAACGATTATTCAAAGCGGGAGCCGCCCAGGTGGACGTGACACCCCGCGAACCGGTTCCTTTATGGGGTTACGGCGATCGACATGCCAAGTTGTCCGAAGGGACACTGGACCCATTAATGGCAACAGCAGTTGTTATCCAAGCCGGAAAAAACAAAGTTGCTATTGTCGGACTCGATATCGGGCGATCACCGGTCGAGGATTCCCTTCAACGCATTCGCGAACAAATCAAGACCAAGGCCGATATTGACGCCTCCTTTATCGCGGGTTCCCACACGCATCATGGACCGGTTGTGGAATTATCGGACAAGCCGGGACGAGGACGAGGCCGTTTCGATGCCGCCGTCCGCTACGCGAAACAATTGGAAGAAGGAATCATCGAAGCGATTCTGACGGCCGATGCCAAGTGCGTCGATGCTCAGATAGCCACCGGGACGGTGACGCTCGAGAACTTCAATCGAAACCGCCACAGCAGTATCGCTCCGGCTCCGTGCGATACCCTGCTGAGCGTGATGAGATTGACCCGAAACGAAGACGGTGCATCGATCGCTACTGTGGTAAACTTCACAGCGCATCCCACGAGCCTCCCCAGTGATTCTTGTCAGTTTTCTTCCGACTATGTCGGACCTATGAGACAACTGATTGAAAAGGAGTTGGGGGGACAAGCACTTTTCATGCAGGGGGCTGCAGGGGATATCTCTACCAATCGCGGCCCCTTCGGCGACCATGTCGCCTATGGCCAAGCTCTCGGCAGAGCCGTTATCAAGCTCTCGGGGGAACTGAAACCTGAAAGCGTTGCCTCTCCATCGCTAAAGGTGCGTGAAGAGCGATTCGTGTTTGAATCAAGAACCGACTTCAGGAATCCGATCGTGCAGGGTGTATACTCCGTCGCATTCTTTCCAGAGTTGATCGCGAACTTCGTGGACGAATACAGCGATGGAATCCGTCCGCGATTGACGGTGGTTATGCTCAATAAGGAGATCGCATTGGTCGGCGTATCGGGTGAGTTCTTCTGCAATCATGCGATTCGGTTGCGTGAGCGAGCGAGGGTACAGGGACTATTCTTCTTCGGTTACTGCAACGGATACCATCAATATTTCCCCACGATCGAGGGAGCGGCAGAAGGGAAATACGGTGCGGACGAACAAGTCGCTCCCGTTCAAGTAGGAGCGGGCGAGACCATGATGAATGCTGCGCTGACGTGGATCTATGAATTACAAGGAAAACTCGCACGGTCCCAACCAGCGGCGCAATAACCCTTTCAGGAAACCTCCCATGGCAAAATGCAGCTACTGTGGGACATCAATTCTATTCGGCGGTGTCAAAGACGAAGAAAACCGATTCTGCAACGAGCGATGCCATGAGATGGGATTTCTTGTTCAAGTCGCTGATCGTGTTCCTCAGGAAATGTTGGATCAACAAGTTGCGGCTACCCATCAGGGCAACTGCCCTAAATGTTGCGGCAAAGGACCTGTCGATGTGCACACATCCCACTGGATCTGGTCCGCCTTGGTCCTGACGTCGTGGAACAGCAAACCGGAATTATGTTGCCGATCCTGCGGTATCAAGTCCAAACTCGCGGGGATCTTTGTATCTGGGCTAGTAGGATGGTGGGGGGTTCCTTGGGGAATCATCGTCACCCCCATCCAACTGATACGCAATGTTGTGGGACTCGTATCAGGCCCCAACCCTACGGTAGCATCGCCCGAACTTCAGAATTTGGTCCGCATGGAGTTGGCGGCCAGGTTGGTCCATGCGAGTCGCCGAGAGCACGGGGTTGCCTAACGATTTTTGCTGGTCGCTTTTTTCACGGTTCCATACCGGCTTGGGTATTTGTCGTCTAAAATAACGGAACGGCGTTCTTCCCAACCCTCATCCGCCTTCCCTAGCCGATTTCATGGACGCACGATTCTTTCTGCTGGATTGCCGCAACAAGATCCTCACCTTCAAAGGCGTTCTCGTTGCTTTCCTGCTTCCTTCGCTGCACGCTTCGAGCGAAGAGCCGATTCGATTCAATCGAGACATCCGACCGATTCTTTCGGACAACTGCTTTTATTGCCACGGCCCCGATCGAAACAAACGTCAGGCCGACCTGCGCCTCGATACCGATGGAGGGCTTCGAGGCGATGCAGGGACAGGACACTCAGCCGCGATTGTCCCCGGCAACCCAGACGCAAGCGAATTGGTCCGCAGGATACTATCCGCTGATCCGGATGAGCGGATGCCTCCTCCTGAAACCAAAAAATCGCTCAGCGAATCACAAGTCAAGCTCCTAAAGCGATGGATCCAAGAAGGAGGAAGCTATGAAGGGCATTGGGCCTTCATGCCTCGCGAGCAGTCGAGCGTTCTGTCGCCAGCGCAAGGGAAGCAACTCTCCGACTTGCAAGCTACCGCCAAGCTCGATCAATGGATTGCTCGCGGCCTCGAATCGCAAGGTCTCCCGTCAGCACCCAAAGCCGACAAGATCACGTTGTTGCGACGTCTCCACTTCGACCTCATCGGTCTGCCACCGAGCGAAGCGGATGTCGCCGAATTCCTCAACGACGATTCGCCGAACGCCTACGAGCATGTGGTCGATCGCTTACTCGCATCCCCGCATTTCGGCGAACGCATGGCGATTTGGTGGCTTGACCTGGTTCGCTATGCGGACAGTGTCGGCTATCACGGCGATCAAGAGGTCAGCGTCTCTCCGTTCCGGCAATACGTGATCGATGCATTCAATCAAAACATGCCGTTCGATCAGTTCACGATCGAGCAAATAGCAGGTGATTTGATTCCGAATCCGAATAAACAACAACTGATCGCCTCGGGATACAACCGCCTCGGCATGATGAGCGCCGAAGGAGGTGTGCAGGACAAAGAGTATTTGGCAAAGTACATGGCTGAACGCGTTCGCAATGCAACCGGCACATGGCTAGGCATCACACTCGGTTGCGCCGAATGCCACGATCACAAGTTTGATCCTCTGACAACGAAAGACTTCTACCGATTCGGCGCCTTCTTTGCCGACATCAAGGAAAAGGGGCTGTACTCGGGCTCCAATGACTCCGGAGTTTGGGGGGCCTATATCAAGGTTCCCACACCTGAGCAGGAAGCCAAACGAGAAGAGCTCATTCAGCAACGGGACGCCGTTCGAGCCATCATCAACGAAACAACCCCCGAGCTCGTCGATGCGCTGGATCAATGGGAGACATCCCAACGACCGTGGGTACCGCTCAAGCCCGACTCGATCGTGTCGCTCGAGGGAGTATCGCTCAAGAGTTTGCCGGATGGATCGATCCTCGCCAGTGGCAAGAACCCATCGACCGACACCTACATCATGACCTTCCGCGATTTACCCAAAGGAATCACGGCCTTTCGTTTAGATACTCTCCCGGATGATTCCCTGCCTCGCAAAGGTCCCGGACGAGCAGGCAATGGCAACTTCGTTTTGTCGGAAATTGTGGTCCATCTACGATCACCAAGCGGAGAGACAACCCAGATACCATTGCAGAACCCCACGGCAACCTACGAGCAAACAGGCGCCGCGGCTGCAAACCCCTACGGTAAATGGAGTATTGCAGCCGCCATCGATGGCGATGCCAAGGGACGCAACTGGGGCTGGGCGGTTATGGAACGGGTCGGTGCACCGCACGCAGCAGTCTTTGAAACCGCAAGCGATCTGAGCCTCAATGAGGGTGATTCAATCGCTATCGGATTGTGGCAGAATCTAGACAATCCACAGCACACGATTGGTCGCTTCCGCCTCCTAGTAACCACGGCTCCACGTCCGGTCCAGGTTGCCAACTTCCTCCCCGCGCCGATTGAACAAATCGTTCAAGTCCCGAAAGACCAACGGTCGGATGTGCAACGCGCGAATTTGCTTAACTACTTCCGAGGAATCGCGCCACAACTGGAACCGCAACGCCAACAACTGACCCAAATAGAAAAGAGCCTTACCGAACTCGAGGCATCGATGACGTCAACATTGGTGACCGAACAGGTGACGCCTCGCATGATTCGTGTGTTGGCTCGCGGAAATTGGATGGATGAAAATGGCGAGGTCGTCACGCCAGCCTTCCCGGCTGCGATCAGCAAATCGGAGCCTCCCGCCGATCGACGACTCAACCGATTGGATCTTGCCAAGTGGATAGTCGAACCCGATAACCCGATCACCACGAGAGTTCTCTCCAACCGCTTATGGAAGCTTTTCTTCGGTGCGGGGCTGTCCAGGAAATTGGACGATATGGGCGCGCAAGGAGAATGGCCCAGTCATCCGGAACTGCTCGACGAGATCTCGCAATGGTGGATCGATACCGGTTGGGATATCAAACGTTGGGTCAAAATAGTCGTGATGTCGAAAACGTATCGCCAGTCATCGATTGCCAATGCGATTGCGCGAGACAAAGATCCCTACAACCGATATCTCGGTCATCAAAGCCGATTCCGGCTCGATGCTGAATTCGTGCGGGACAATGCACTGGCGATCAGTGGATTGCTGGTCACTCAAATCGGCGGCCGCAGCGTCCGCCCCTACCAACCGCCAGGATATTGGGCCTATCTCAATTTCCCTCAGCGCGAATGGCAGAACGGAGCAGGTGATCAACTCTATCGGCGAGGTCTGTACACGCATTGGCAACGCCAGTATCTGCACCCAAGCCTGCTCGTATTTGACGCACCCAATCGCGAGGAATGCACCGCCGATCGACCACGATCCAACACCCCGCTCCAGTCGCTAGCACTGCTCAATGACCCAACCTATGTGGAAGCCGCGAGAACGTTCGCGGAGTCCATTTCGCGTCATGAGGGGAACGATGCTTCGAAAATCGAATACGCCATGAAGCGCGCACTGTCTCGCCCCGCGAATAGCGACGAATCGTCAGTTCTAGCCGACTTGCTTGCGAAACAACGTCGAGATTACCTCGGCAATCCCGCTATGGCCAAAGAAGTCGCCACTAATGGTGCTCGACCCGTAGCTCAGGATCTCGATCCCGTGGAATTGGCCGCTTGGACCAGTGTCGCGCGAGTCATTCTGAATCTGCACGAAACTATCACCCGGTATTAGAAGCACTATGTGGAATCCATCAGACAGCATCGCTCGCCGAACTTTCTTAGCTCGGCCTGGTATCAGCGTTGGCGCCATGGCGCTCGGGTCCCTCCTTTCCAAACACGCGCTGGCCAATGACGGCGCTAGTGCCATGGCATCGCGAGGGATCATCGATCCGCTCCACCACCCGCCGAGAGCCAAGCGAGTCATTTGGCTCTACATGGCTGGAGGAATGACTCACCTCGAGACCTTCGACCCTAAGCCCAAACTCGCGGAAATGCACGGGCAACCGATGCCCGATTCCATCACGAAGGGTCAGCAGATCGCTCAACTCCAAGGGCAGAAACTGAACTGCTTCGCACCCCAACATCCCTTCAAGCAGTGGGGTAACTCAGGACAGTGGATTTCAGAGTTGTGGCCTAAACTTGCTTCTCAGTGTGCCGACGATATGTGCATCGTAAGGTCGCTCCACACCGATGCGATCAATCATGACCCTGCACACACCTTCATGAACACCGGATCGATGATCAACGGTCGCCCTGCGATGGGTTCTTGGCTGCTCTATGGCCTGGGAGCCGAATCGGAGAACTTGCCCGGCTTTGTCGTCATGGTTTCGACTGGCAAGTATGGCCAGAAACAACCCATCGCCGCTCGACAGTGGCACTCGGGTTTTCTGCCGGGACAATACCAAGGTGTCGAATTCCGTGGCACAGGCGATCCCGTTCTCTACGTGAGTAATCCAAAAGGGGTTTCCCCTAACCAGCAGCGCGATGTCGTCGACGCCATCCAATCCCTCAACTCCCTCGCGGAGAAACGACTCGAAGATCCCGAAATCGCGACCCGCATTCGGCAGTATGAACTCGCCTTCCGCATGCAGGCGAGCGTTCCTGAACTGATGGACGTGTCCAACGAACCGCAGCATGTCGTGGATCTCTATGGCACGCGCGGCGGTGATGGTTCGTTTGCATCCAATTGCTTGCTGGCTCGCAGATTGGCCGAGCGAGGTGTCCGCTTTATTCAACTCTATCATCGCGATTGGGATCATCACGGGGCTGTCAAAGAACACTCGGCCGGTACCGCTAAAGAAGTCGACCAAGGGGTCGCAGCCTTGATCACCGATTTGAAGCAGCGCGATATGCTCAAAGATACCATCATCGTATTTGGTTCAGAGTTCGGCCGCACCCCGATGGCTCAAGGGGACGGACGGGACCATCATTTAGCTGGCTTTACCATGTGGTTTGCAGGGGGTGGCTTCAGACCGGGCGCAAGCTACGGCGCCACCGACGAATTTGGCTACCACGCGGTGGAAAATCGTGTTTCGGTGCACGATGTGCATGCGACCATCTTGCATTTGCTCGGGATCGATCATCAACGATTTAGCGTGAAATTCCAGGGACTCGACAGCCGACTCACAGGCGTCGAACCCTGTCGTGTGGTTTCCGAAATTCTCGCCTAGCGACCACAACACACACCCGCCCTTGCAATGCAAGCATTCGCTGGAGAGTGCTATTGGCTTGCAAGCCGAAATCTGGCATGATCGCAGTGTGTGCATCGTAACGACGATCCGCTAGACGATCCGCCAAAGGTCATTTATGCGCGTACTGGTATTTGAGCCGCAATATGCAGGGCACAACTTGGCGTATGTACATCATCTCGCCGAGCGGCTGCTAGCCCTCGATTGCGAAGTTCACTTGGTCACCAGTAGTCAAGCCATCGATACTGAGGAATTCACCTCGCATTTAGGGGATATCGTCGATTCGATTCATGTGACAGCCCTCGATACGTTCTCGACCCGCGGTTCCTCGCGTTCGATTCGAGTCAACGGCCCGAGTGGTTTGTTTGGATTGTGGAGATCCCTAGATATCGGGCTGCGGACTATTCGCCCCGATCATTTATTCATTCCGTTCGGCAATCCTATTGCATCCTGCGGCGGAATCCCTAATCCAGTCTCCAGTCGTCTGCGTCGAACAGGCGTGGAGTCGGAAATCGTTCTGCTGTCGGGGAAATATGCCTACGCGCAAAATAACCATATCGCCAAGATGCGAGAGAAGGTCGCCTTGATGATTCTCGAGCGAGGGCCATGGTCGCGGATTCATCATATCGTTCCGCATGCAATTCGAACCATGAAGAATTTCTCCTCGCGTCTCGATTCGATTTCCTCGCTATTGCCCGATCCTGTCGACCCAGCGCCGGTGATGACCAGGGAACAGGCGCGACAGCATCTAGGTATTCCGACTTCGGGACGTATCATTTCCCTGGCTGGCTTGCTTGAACGCCGCAAGGGTGTTGCCGAACTATTGAGAGCATTCGAGCAGTCGATGCCGAGCCTAAGACGTGATGATCGACTTCTTCTTGCGGGCAAAGCGAAGCCTGAGGTCCAAGAGTTACTAGCATCTCGCTACAACGATCACCTCAAAGATGGGAGAATCCTATTCCTAAATCGCCACTTGTCCCCCGAAGAGTTGTGGGCGGCATGCATCGCAGCCGATCTCGTATGTACCCCTTATCCACAGCACTTGTTCTCGGCGAGTATTGTGATCCGCGCTGCTCGCGTTGGAGTTCCGGTGCTTGCCAATGCCATCGGTTGGATGCAGCAAACGATCTCGTTGTTCGGATTGGGAGCTACTTGCGACACATTGAATCCCGACCTGTTTGCAGCTGGCTTAGTCACCAGCCTAAATACTAGTGACACGTTCCGCGTTGGGCATGCTGGGCAACGATTTCTGGCCTTCCACACGCCAGAGAATTTCGCATCGCGGTTGACCCGGCGGGTCGCGGAACGAATCGGTCATCCAGAGCACGATCGCGAGACAATCTGCTGGGAGGATGTGCTGTCAGCATCCCATCCGACACTGCTGTCGGCATAGACTCTTTCGGCACACCATCAGCCGACTTTGCAATGCTTTCTACAGCGTTAGCTACTTCAACTTGCGACCGGTCTTAGGGTCGACGCGAATCTCGAGTTGTTCGTCATTATCGACGTAGAACACGAAGCCGTTGAACATTTCATCGACCGTCTGTGGTCCGTACTCAACCGTTTTCTCGGGGTCGGGATTATATGGATTGAACTTCGAATTGTCGAAGTGAGCGATCGCTTCGATCGTCGTTCCTTTCGGAAGGATTTTGGACTTTGGCCGCAACTCATAACCCAGTTGCCATTCGAAGTTGTAGTTGGGAATTTGCAGCAAGCATTCCTGCTTGCCGTCGGCGTAGTTAGCGAAAAAGGTCATATCCCGCCCTCGGACGTGCATATGCGTAAACAATCCCAAAAGGTCCGCATTGTGCTTGAGTTGATGGGATGATCGAATCTTGAAGGCTGGATCGTATGGCGGGATCTTCCATCCCCGTGGGTCGAGAACAAAGTGATGCAGTTGCTTGCGTATGGGAGCCTTCGGAAATCGCAATCCAACCTGAATGCGGCATTTCTGTTCCTTACCGATCGTAGTGTAGTGGATTTGAAGACCGAGCGCGGAACCGCTTGGAATGCGATAAGCGACTCCGTTATCGAATTTGCCGAGATCCATCGGCTGACCACCCGGAACATAGCCCGTGATAAACGTCTCATTACTTGCCCCTTCACTGGTTGCATAAGCCATATTGCAGTGATGAACGACCGCAGGATTTTCCGGCCGAATTTCAAATGCTTCTACCCAGGTTTCATTCAAAAAAACATGTGGCAGGATCACATATTTGTAGGGAACAAAGCCAGTTGCCGGAACAGTGTGTTGCTCCAACATCGTGATGACCAGATCGGGGTTTCCGATTCGCCACTTTGCGTCGGGATACTCCGGAATGGGAGGGGCTTCTGTCGGCTCACCCGCGATTCTATCGGAATCGAGCCACTGTAGAATTGCTTGCTTCTCGGACTCGCTCAAAGAGCGATCGTTCTGGAACTCGCCATGCTTCTTATTTGCATACCATGGCGGCATGGTTTCATCTCGAATCACCTCTCGGATCATTTCGGCGTTTGAAGCCAAGTCCTCGGGACTGATCAAGGAGAAGGGGGCTGCGGTGTTCGGACGGTGACATGTCGTGCAACGTTCATAGACAATGGACGCGACATCGCGGTAGAAAGTGAGCGACTTGTCGGTTCGCACGGAATTTGGCGCGGTAATCGAACATCCATCCACCGTGGTCTCGCCCATGGATACCTGTTTCTGGCCGATCACTTCCTCGATGGCAATCTGCAAATCGGCGCGCGAAGGCGTTGGCCGCGTACCACCGAGCCGGTGTTGGTCATCAAATCGGCCGCGATAGCGAATGCGATGTTCCTGGTCCAAGAGAACAAACTCTGGAGTACGGGTTGCACCCAAAGCATTTGCCACGGAAAGGTTGTAGTCCTTTACGAAGATGAAGGGTAGGTCGTAATCGAGTGCCTGCGCCGCAACATCACGAATCGTATCTTCAGCACCAACGTTCACACAGATAAAGAGAACATCTTGGGCTGCAAGTTGGCTGTGCAAATCCTTCATTTTGGGAAGAGTCTTCTTCACCAACGGACATTTGGTCGTAATAAACGCGAACACATACGCTTTGTGTTTCCCGAGATCGGCCAAGCTACGAGGCACGCTTCGAATGTCTTTGAATTCTAAGCTCGCGACCTGGCTACCTAGCGGAACGACTGATGGACTCGCATCCTCGGCTAAACAACGGCCGGATCCCCCGAGCGTGCTCCATTCAATCGAGATGCATAGGGTAATGAGCGGACAAAACAAAATAGTCATCCGACGTCGGCAGCTTGGTCTAGTTATTGAAAAATGCGGTGCCATCGAATCGTTCCCCTAGTAATTGGAGGATAGAGCGAATCGTAAATGTGTTATCAACCTGCGTAGTGCGACAAACCAACCCGCCAGATCGACCTACGAAGATCATTGGTTTTAACCTACGGCCGGAGGTAACACAACGTGGTCTGTATCTTGCGCTGTTGATTAGCCGCAACGCGTTGTCATCCGGTTCTGCTCTTCTGGACATTGAACGTAGAGGGAGAAGTGTGCACAGATCATTCCGCGCAACCCACTTACTCGGCGGGTTTTGAGAAAGAAGCAGACATCTCTGTGCCGTTACGCTTCATGAGCGCGACATCGAGGGGGTTGAATGGACCGGGGCGACTATAGCGGATGGCTGAGTGCGTGACGTCGCACATGCCTTCAACCAGGCCTTGCGTTGATACATTTCCAAATCCGCACGCTTCACGATTTGCTCGGTGCATTCCGAATCCTCTCGCCGCATAGCAAAGCCAACTGCAACCCCAACATGGATCACGCCTTCTTCGAGATAGATGGGATCCTGTAAACTCGCTTCGATGGCATCGCGCAACGCCAGTACATCCTGCTCCGATAGCACCCGTCGAATAACGATCGCAAATTCATCGCCGCCCAGACGAGCCAAATAGTCCGATGGTTCCAGCAATGCTCGGAACCGCTGCGCCGATATCCGCAATAGAGCGTCACCGGCGGCATGCCCGTACCGATCGTTGACCGCTTTGAAACCGTTCATATCCATATAGACCAAAGTGAAAGCCATTTCGCTACATGCATCGAGTTCACTGAGAACTGCCTCAAAACCTGCCCTGCTTCCTTCATCGGTCAAGGGGTCCGTGTAAAGTTTCTCTTCCAGCGACTGCACGGTGCGCTGCTGCTCGGAAACATCCGTGAAGACTGCAAGCGGAATGTGATCGGAAGGCCAATGGATATCCCATACCTGGAGTGTTGAGGAGTCCGATTGCAATGTCGTCGCCCGTTCTCCGAGTACAGCCATCACTTTGCGGGCCAGAATGGGAATGCCCTTACTATCAGGTTTCATCAGGGTAGCCAGTTGATTCAGTCCGGCTTCATTGGCTTTTTTGATATGCCCCATCGCATCGAACAGCACCACGGGCTTAAGGCCGTCACCGTACGCACGCCAAAGCCAAACCTCTTCGGGACTCAAGACACCTGAAAACAATCCGGACAGCAGTTCGTGGATCCTCAGACGCATCGCCAATGCGACCTTCATCGCCGCCATCGACGCAATCAATGTTGTGGCGGGTTTAGAAGGCTGTCCATAAATTACCGTCATCACCCAGCACGTCGCCAAGCAGAAGATCATGCCTCCCATGATACCGACCAAAGCGAGGTGGACGTTGACGGTCCGTAGCCCGATAAGGAATCCAAACGCGAACGTTGTAATGAAGACGAATCTTGATAACCAAAGCCCTAAAGAAAAAACATTCGAGTAGCTCTGAAGCGACGACGCCGTCCCCATTGCAAGTACAACTCCCCGATCCGCAAATCCATGCACGGGAAGTGTAACGGAGGTACGTGCAATCTGCCGATCGATCGAGATGATTACCAGTCGATTCGCGATATCTTTAGGTGCGATGAGCCCTCCATGCAACTCCTCTAAGCTTACCTTGCGAATACTACCCAGATCCAATCGCGCGTCTATGGGAGTCACGTCATAAGCATGCAACCCGCTCGCAAGCCAAATGCAGGGATTCGCGCCAAGTGTGGGGTTGTACCCAGACATCGTCCTCATCCTACCGTCGGTATCGGGCGCTAGACTGGTTTGTACCTCCTGACACAATTCCTTAATACTGTCTTTGGTTCGAAGGAGGGGGTTTTTTTCGACAGGTATAGCAACTCGATCTCGCCCTAGACTTCGGAGTGATTCCAATAGAGCCACTTCCTCTTCGGGTTGGATGACCCTCCCTAGATTCAAATCCATCAGAATTCGCTTTGCTTGACCTCGATCCAATAGCGAGAGCGTATCTGCAAGATACTTGCGACTCAGTCGCTCGCTTCCATGATTGACAACATCGTTCGCGGTCACGCTGACCAAGAGAATGTCTTCCGGAAACGCCTTCCTTTGATAGGCGAGAAGAAAATCGGTCCAAAGGCGATCGATCGGTAGTACAGGACTAAAAAACCAAAACGACAGAGCAATCGCAGCTGCGAAAAAAAGCGATCGCAGGGTTTTCCCTTTTTTCATCAACGCACTCTGCGATCTTAGTTATTCTCTACCGACACTCGACGTACACAGAATTCAAATAACCTAGGTCACCGACGACGCAAGTCAACTCGATGAAGATCCCATCAACGTCATCGGTAGACAATGAGATAAACGATTCGCTTGTAATTAGACTCGGGTGAGCTTTGAGTGACGGACTACATTAGAAAGTAAGTTGGAAGCGTTGATCTTCGGAGTCACGAGCTAGTTCATTGGCTACTATAAGGTGGTATTGCCATTGGCGAAGGCGCAGGTGGATTAGAAAAGAGTGATTGACCACGTGAGTCCTGAGAGCCCTCGCGGGTAGTAAATAGGCAAACTTGAATCGAGATCGCGACGTTTTGATCACGGACTCCAGGCGGAGATGATCCAAAAAACTCTTCTAGGGATCGTCATCAATAGGTAAGGGTGTCAATTGAAAGGCAATGGAAACCAAAAAAGCTCCTCAGCGGGGTTTTCTAATTCCAGCGAAATGAGTTCCTTAAATTATAGCCCTTGCCGAAATTATAGCCCTTGCCGAGCAATTGGCTGCTTAGGCGGCACGGGTGGCTGTGGCGGCTTCGGTGGTGGTGGAGGTGGCGGTGGTGGCTTAGGTGGCGGTGGTGGTGCGGGCGGCTTGGCTGGCGGGGGAGGTGGGCTCCTAGGTGGTGGAGCAGGCGGTGGCAAAGACGGTGGAGTTGTAAGCGATATGGGTACCAACGGCTTCTTTTGTGATTCCGTAGACGAAGGTGACCTCGTTCCTGATGTTAGTGGGGGCCTCGCACCGGTTCCTGTTGACGGGTATAAACCGGAGGTCGGTTGAGATGATGGATCGATGATCTGTGCTGGCGGCGAAGTATCCACTGGAAAGCTGAGTTCGTTCTGCAAGTTCCCCAAGTTGACGGACGTGCTCGCTCCTGACGACCCCGTCGATTTCGGTGATTCCGTTTCTGTAACCTCAGGCTTAGTCGGCGTAACTGGTGCGATCACAGACCCAACGGGATCTTTCGCTGAGGCAATCTCACTTGCGGCTTTCTTCAGGATCGACTCGACCTGAGTACCAAGATCCTGCACTGTGGCAACGACAACGACAGCGACCAAACCTACCATCACGGCATACTCAATGGCGGCACTGCCCCGACGCGGATACTTTGCTCCCACAACTGTCCGTGGTCCTTTTGAAAGTGGTCTTTTAGATTTGATCATGGATCAAAATCCAGCGGGCGAGTTACCAACAGATAAGCCTTCTCCGGGTGAACGAAGTATTTTGGAAAACTAGATCGTTTTGGCACTCGAGTCAAATGCTAGATGAAAAGAGTTCACGAATTATCCGATGGACTCGCTCCAGATCAGAATATTCTTTGATGGTTCCCAATAAGTGACACGGATAATCGATCCAGAGGATGCAATCCCTACATGCAGTCCTTCGGTAGCTCCCTTCGATACTTTGCTCAGAGCCTGCGGAAAAGCAGAAAAAACCATGGCTAACGCCAAAGCGGCTGATAGTTGTCGGACAGGATTAGGCTATGGGGGAGGAGGTGGTGGGCCGGGAGGAGGAGGCTGCGGTGCGGGTTTAGACTCATTGAGTATCTTGTCCAAGCCACCGCGCATTTGAAGTCCGAGCGATTGGACCGTGGATACAACGACAACGGATATCAAACCCAACATCAATGCGTACTCTACTGCGGCAGAGCCGGTACGTCTAATTCCGCCCATATCACCAGAACGTAAGTTACGGCGAAACCTTGGCCGAGATGGCATGGTTGTACCGACATTCAAGGCTGCTATGAAAATGCTCCTATCCTTAATCGAAATTAGGTCTTGGGGACATCTTTGGCAAAACAAACCCCGGTGGATTTCCGGTAAACGCAGTATTTCGTCAATACAACAGCTACTTGCTCAACGTCTATGATGTTGAGTCTTCCGAAATGGAGGAAAGTAGCGATTATCCGGCGACGAGCACCGTTGTTTGCACATCGACAACACGCTGCACACGATGGTTTAGGCGCGCTACGAAAATTCTGTGAGGAACTTTATGCAGACGGTACAACTTGTTTGGTTCAAGCGAGACTTGCGAGTTGCGGATCACCAACCTTTGGCACAAGCTGCCAAGTTGGGTACCGTTCTCCCCCTCTACGTTTTTGAACCGGATCTATGGCGACAGCCTGAGATGGACCCAACCCATTTCCAGTTCGTATGCCAGTCATTGCAGGAACTCGGCCGAGGATTGAATGATCTTGGACTTCGATTTCATTCGTTCACCAGCGATGTCGTTGAAGTCCTTCGAGGACTCCAGTCCCACGTTGCGATCGCGTCGGTGCATAGTCATGAAGAAACGGGCGGCAAATGGACTTACGACCGCGATCTGCGTGTGAAGGCTTGGCTGCAAGCGCGTGGAATACCCTGGTTCGAGTATCCACAGAATGGAGTGGTGCGAGGCCTGAGAAACCGGGATCGCTGGGCCGCGACTTGGAAGGAACGAATGAGTCAACCAATCGCGCCAACCCCTGCGAGAATCGAGGGCTTTGTTCCGAAGTCTACCACTCCGCTTCCCGACACTCCGCTTCCCGAAGCCAACGATCTCCAGCTTTCTTTCTCCAACGATGTCGAATGTCAGATCGGCGGGGAAAGCCAAGCCGCCGCCACGCTCAACTCGTTCTTGGAGACGCGAGGCTCTCAGTACCGGTCCGCTATGTCTAGCCCGATCACTGCACAGGAGCAATGCAGTCGCCTTAGCCCATACATTGCTTGGGGCTGCATCACCATCAAGCAGGTTTATCAAGCCGTTCGCGCTAAACAGATGGGGATCGCCGAAGCAAAGAACATGGGAGTAACTTCCTCTCCCGCATTCACCCGATCCCTTTCGTCATTTCAATCGCGATTGTCGTGGCACTGCCACTTCATTCAGAAGCTCGATGATGAACCGGAATTGGAATTCAGAAACCTGTGCCGAGCCTACGAAGGAATGCGCGAGGACGATTTTCGATCGGACCACTTCGAGCAGTGGTGCAGAGGTCTCACAGGCTACCCCATGATCGATGCTTGCATGCGATATTTGCATCGGCATCGCTGGATCAATTTTCGGATGCGGGCGATGCTGATGAGCTTCGCCGCGTACCATCTCTGGTTGCACTGGCGCGAACCGGCGTTGTTCCTGGCAAAATCTTTTCTTGACTTTGAACCCGGTATCCATTTTCCGCAGGTCCAGATGCAATCGGGGGTGACTGGCATCAATACGGTTCGCATTTACTCGCCGGTGAAACAAGCCATGGATCAAGATCCCAACGGCGAGTTCGTCAGACGCTGGATCCCGGAGCTCGAACATGTTCCCAAGCCTTTCATCTTCGAACCATGGAAGATGAGTATCGATGACCAAACACGATATCGCTGTCGCATCGGAGTCGATTATCCCGTACCCATTGTGGACCACCGAACTGCCGTAGCTTCAGCCAAGGACCGCATCTATTTGTTGCGGCGATCGGAACAAGCGATCTTTGGGGCACAGCAGGTTTACGAGAAACACGGCAGTCGCAAGAACCGCGATCCGCTTCCTAAGAAACGCCCTCGATCAAGCCCCGAGTCGCAACTGTGGCTACCGGGCATGGAGGAGTAAGGGGCAAAGGGGCAAACAAAAAACACCGGCAACGATCGGTCGCCGGTGTTTCGATTTCTAGTTTCGATTTTTTGGGATCGTTCGAGGAACTCCGCTCGCGGCTTGGGTATCAACCGATCGCAACGCGACGGAACGCAACGATTCCTGCTTGATCTGCAAACGCCTTAATGGCTGCTTCCACGGTCTTCGCTTCATCGAGCACAAAGAACTGGTTGAGCAGACATCGGTCTTGGTCCAAGAGGGTGTTGTCCGCGATAAATCGATCGATCTTGCCAGGAATAATCTTATCCCAGATCTTCTCAGGCTTTCCTTCGGACTGCAAAACCGCCTTGATCGCGTCTTCGGCGGCCTTCATGACTTCCGGCGTCAATTGCAATCGGCTGATGAATTGAGGAACCGTCTTAAGCGTTTTGCCCAAGCGTGCAAGATCTTCATTCTCGATCTTGATCCGATTCTGCATCGATTCGGTTTCCGAAGCGACAAACTGCGGGTCGAACTCGGAGTAGTGCAGAATCGACGGCTTCATCGCGGCGATATGCATCGCAACACCGCGGAAGAATTCGTCAGCACCTGCCTTGCCCCCATCCTTGAAGGCGAGCAAGACACCGATCTTGCTGCCGGCGTGGATGTAGGTCGAGAGCTTGTCACCCGAAAGCCTATGCAGTTCGGATACGACGATTTTCTCGCCGGTCTTTCCGGTTTGATCTACGAGCTTTTCGGCAACGGTCATGCCATCGATGGTTAAAGCGTTCAATTGATCAACCGATTCGACGTTATTGTCGAGAGCCAGTTGAACCAACCGCTTCGCGAGATCGATGAAGCCTTCGTTCTTGGCCACGAAGTCGGTTTCGCAACAGAGTGCGAGAACAATACCCGTGGTCTTATCGGAATTCAGGGCCGTCACGACACATCCTTCGG
>JBILVV010000306.1:0-6173 GCA_044370255.1 Pirellula sp. | reverse complement strand
CAAATCGACTACGAAGACAATGAGTGCTAGGACAAACAGGACAAGGGCGATACCTAACGCAGTGCTCATGACGGTTCATATCCGAGATTGGGTGACAACCACCGTTCGGTCTCACGGACGCTGATTCCCTTTCTCTTGGCGTACGCTTCGACTTGGTCGCGGGTGATTCGGTCCACTGCAAAGTACCTCGAGTTTGGATGTCCGAAATAGAAACCGCTGACGCTGGCTGCTGGCCACATCGCGAACGATTCTGTGAGGCTGACACCGATTTGGCGTTCTGCGTCCAAGAGTTCGAACAGCGTTCTCTTTTCGGTGTGATCGGGACACGCAGGATACCCCGGCGCAGGCCGAATACCGCGGTAGGCTTCCTCGATCAATTGATCGTTGGAGAGATTTTCTTCGATCCCATATCCCCAATCAAGACGGGCTTGTTCATGCAGCAATTCCGCAAATGCTTCGGCCAATCGGTCAGCGACCGCCTTCACCATGATCGACGAGTAGTCATCGTGCTGGGCCTCGAATTTCCGGGCCATTTCGTCCGCACCAATACCTGCCGTGACCACAAAGGCTCCCAGATAATCATTCCGTCCGGAATCGACCGGCGCGATGTAATCCGCCAGCGAACGGTAATCGCTTTGTCCCTTTCGTTCCCATTGCTGACGCAGAAAATGAAAACGGGTCAATTCTTTGGTTCGGGACTCATCGGTGTACAAGATGACATCGTCGCCGACGGAGGCCGCTGGCCAGAATCCGTAAACCGCGTTCGCCGACAATTGGTGATTGACGATACAGTCAAAGAGGATCTTGTTCGCATCGTCGAACAATTTCTTCGCTTCGGTTCCTACAACTTCATCGGAAAAGATTTTCGGGTATTTGCCTTTCAGTTCCCAAGCCATGAAGAACGGGGACCAATCGATGTACTTTGCGATTTTCTCAATCGAGTAATCCTTCAGAACCTTTGCTCCGGTGAAGCAGGGGCGATCGACACGGACAGTGGCCCAGTCGGTCGCGAATTTTTTGCTCAGGGCTTCGCTGTAGGGAACGAGTTTGATCTGTCTTGCTTCATAGCTTGCCCGGAGTTCATCTTGCAATTTGACGTTCTCTCCCACGTACTTCGGCTTGAGTTCGTCATTGCACAGCGATTCAACCACACCCACGCATCGCGATGCATCGAGCACATGCACGACCGGTTCCTTGTAATGGGGAGCGATTTTGACTGCCGTGTGTTTCGCCGAAGTGGTAGCGCCGCCGATGAGCAACGGAATCTTCATGCCTGTACGTTGCATTTCGCGAGCGACATGTGTCATTTCATCGAGGCTAGGGGTAATCAATCCCGACAGTCCGATGATATCGACACCATGCTTTCGAGCTTCTTCGAGAATGCGTTCGCACGGGACCATCACCCCTAGGTCGATAACTTCGTAGTTGTTGCACCCCAGTACCACTCCGACGATGTTCTTTCCTATGTCGTGGACGTCCCCTTTGACGGTGGCCATCAAAACCTTGCCTCGAAACGCTTGCCCCTCGAGCCCCGCTTCTTGTTTCTCCTGTTCCATGAAGGGCTGCAGATAACCGACTGCTTTCTTCATAACGCGTGCGCTTTTGACGACTTGTGGCAAGAACATTTTGCCGGCACCGAATAGGTCGCCGACGACGCTCATGCCATCCATGAGTGGGCCCTCGATCACTTCGAGGCATCGTGTACAGGATTGTCTTGCCTCCTCGGTATCCTGCTCAATGAATTTGTCGATGCCAAGGATCAATGCATGTTTGAGGCGTTCTCGGACAGGTTTTTCACGCCATTCCAGATTGTCTCCTGAGGATTTTTTGGTGCCGGATCCTTTGTAGGTTTCTGCAAGCGTCAGGAGTCGTTCGGTTGCATCGGGACGACGGTTGAGGAGCACATCTTCGACGTGTTGGAGAAGATCCTTCGGGATATCCTCGTAGACAGCCAACTGACCCGCATTGACGATCCCCATATCCATACCAGCTCGGATTGCGTGATACAGGAACGCGGAGTGCATCGCTTCGCGGACCACATCGTTGCCACGGAATGAGAAGCTAATGTTGCTGACCCCTCCAGAAACACGGACGCCGGGGCATTGTTGTTTGATCAAACGGCATGCATCGATGAAATTGACCGCATAGTTGTCGTGTTCCTCGATCCCTGTTGCGACCGTTAAGATGTTGGGGTCGAAGATGATGTCTTGGGGAGGGAAGTGGACCTTGTGTACCAAGAGATCGTAGGCACGTTTGCATATGCGGGCTTTTTCGGCTGTTTCGGTAGCTTGCCCCTTTTCATCGAAGGCCATCACGACCACCGCAGCGCCATATTGCCGAATGATGCCAGCACGATGGAGGAACTCCTCTTCGCCGTCCTTCAGGCTGATGCTGTTGACGATCGCTTTGCCTTGCACGTTCTGGAGACCCGCCAGGAGGACTTCCCACTTGGACGAGTCGATCATCACGGGAACTGCGGCTGCGACCGAGTCTCCGGCGATCAATCGGAGATACGTCGTCATCGCTTCCACTCCATCGAGGAGCGCATCGTCCATGTTGATGTCGATGATGGTTGCTCCGTTTTGGACTTGTTGACGCGCGACCTCGACCGCCTCTTCGAACTTGTCGTTGCGGATCAAGTTGGCGAAGGCTTTGGAGCCGGTGACGTTGGTGCGTTCGCCAACCATGGTGAACTGAGTCTCAGGACGCATCGTCATCGCTTCCTGGCCGCTCAATCGAGTCCAAACGATCGGCTCAGGATCTTGTCTTGGAGGAATCGTCTTCAGACGTTCCGATATGGCGCGTATATGCGCTGGCGTTGACCCGCAACAGCCTCCTACAATGTTCAACCAACCGCTACGAGCAAAGTCTTCGAGGTAGTCCGCCATCGCTGCTGGAGTCAGGTCGTATTCACTCATTTCGTTGGGCAGACCTGCATTGGGGTGACAAGAGATCGCAGCGCCGGACACACGCGACAATTCTTCGATGTGGGGACGCATGATGTCGGGTCCCAGAGCGCAATTCATGCCAACGCTGAGCATTGGAAAATGACTGACCGCGTTCCAGAATGCTTCGACGGTCTGACCACTTACGAAGGTTCGGCCTCCTTTGTCAAAGGTTGCGCTTACCATCACCGGGATGCGGTTGCCAGATTCCGCGAAGTACTCGGCAATCGCATACAGGCACGACTTCAGGTTGAGCGTATCGATCGCGGTTTCCGGGAGCAACAAATCAGCACCGGCTTCGACGAGATGGCGCACCTGTTCCTTGTAGCTTGCGACCATCTCCAAGAACACAACATCGCGGTGCGCGGCATCTTCTACTTTGGTGCTGATCGCTAGTTGCTTTGTAGTGGGTCCGATACTGCCCGCTACGTATCGCGGGCGAGAGGGGTCGTGTTTTAGAATTCGTTCGACTGCCTTACGAGCGCAATCGACTGCGGCGTAGTTGAGGTCGCGAACCAGTTCGCCTGGCAATTCCATTTCCGCCATCCCGATCGGGGAAGCGCCGAAAGAATTGGTTTCCACAATATCCGCACCGGCTTCGAAGTACGCGAAATGAATATCGCTGATATCGTCGGGACGGGTCAGGCAGAGAAGATCGCTAAATCGCACCAGGTCTTTATGATGGCCGGCGAAACGCGCTCCCCGAACGGCGGCTTCATCCAGCTTCAGACGCTGGATCATTGTCCCCATCGCACCATCGAGGATATGAATTCGTTCTCGCACCCGGCCAGGCAGTTCGATATTCCGGTTTTCGTTTCGCGCCATAATGTCGTTTCCGTGTTTCTTCTAGAATAACCTGGATAGAGCCAGTTTAGTCAACAAAAAACGCCGGGAGATCCCGGCGTTTTCATCCATCCGATACGTATATGAGTAGTGGGTTCACGCCTTATTCGAAGCTTGGTTTGGCGGCTTTCCTGGAGACCCGATCGTTCTTGCCCACGAATTCGAGCATGGCACGTGTTCCCGAGTCACCGATGCGGGTTTTCGCCAGGCGTAGAATGCGAGTGTAACCACCTTTTCGTTCGGTGAACCGCGGAGCAACTTTTTCAAACAATAGTCGCACGGCTTGTTTGTCACCAAGCATTACTAGGGCTCGACGACGAGCAGTAACTGAGGCACTGCGAGCTTGGCACCACTTCTGCCATTGCTCGCTGCTGCGCCAGGCCTTCCACTCCTCAGTGCCACGTTCAGCTTGGGTCGCAAACGGAGCGGCCTCGGCCTCGGCAATCAACCCCTTCTTCGCGACCGTGATGCATTTTTCGACAATGGGTCGGATTTCCTTCGCCTTTTCCAGCGTAGTGATGATTCGACCGGGGACCTTGGGGGCATTTGTATCCAGGTCCGTCGTTTCCCGTTCCGTCAGAAAGATGGCGGATGCCAGATTCCTGAACAGGGCTTTACGGTGCGACGAATTGCGTCCTAGAACTCGGCCTTTGCGTAAGTGTCTCATGATTGATTAATCGTTCTACCGTGAAGTCGTTATTGGATTTCGAGTCCGGTGTTCTAATTCCAGTGTTCTATTGACTAGCGCATGGAAGATGGGATTCGCATCCCGAGATGCAAACCGATCGAGCCGAGTTTTTCTCGAACTTCGGTGAGAGTTGTTTCGCCGAAGTTCCGAACTTCCAGGAGTTGGTCTTCGGTCCGCTGAACCAAATCGCGAACGTATCGGATTCCCTCGCTCTCGAGGCAGTTGTTGGCTCGGACCGATAGACGAAGGTCGTTAACCAACATGTTCAGTTTGGCTTCCAATTGCGCTTCCGCGCTTCCCGGGCCACCACGTGCAACTGCGTGAACTTGGCGGCCCAATTCATTTGACTGAACGAATGGATTGAGGTGCTTGCGAAGAATTTTCGCTCCTTCCACCATTGCCAATTCCGGATGGAGTGATCCATCGGTCCAAATTTCGATGATCAAACGATCGTAGTTCGTCTTTTGACCAACACGGGTTTCCTCCACTGTGTAACGCACGCGTACGACTGGGCTATAGACCGCGTCGACAGGGATAATTCCGATTTCATGGTCGCCCGAACTGTGTTCGGAAGCAGGAATATAGCCTCGACCGTTTTCGACCACCATTTCCATCATGAACTCGGCGTCGCCTGTAAGCGTTGCGATGACGTGGTCTTTGTTGATGATTTCTACGTCTGCATCGGTCTGAACATCAGCCCCGGTCACGCTGCCAGCCTTGTTGCGAACAACCGTGAGGACACGAGTGTTTTCACTGTGATTTTTCACAACGAGCGATTTGACGTTCAGAACGATCTCCGTCACGTCTTCGAGGACATTCGGGATCGAGCTGAATTCGTGCTGAGCACCCCGAATTTTGATTTGAGTTATCGCGCTCCCTTCGAGACTGGAGAGCAGCACACGTCGGAGACTATTGCCGATCGTGGCACCGAAACCACGTTCGAACGGCTCTGCTGTGAATTTTCCGTATGTGGAGGACAGCGTCGATCGTTCGATACTAACTTGACTGGGAAGCTCCAATCCGCGCCAGCGAACATGCATATGAACAACTCCTGATATTTCTTTTCCGTGGGGTTCTCTGAGCTAGATTTCCAAGTTGCTTGAACGCATCAAACTCGTCGGCGTTTACGGGGTCGGCACCCGTTGTGAGGGATGGGGGTGGTATCTTCGATTAGCTTGACCGTAATTCCAGCCGCCTGAAGAGCGGTGATTGCGGATTCACGACCGGAACCTGGCCCTTTCACTCGAACCTCGATGTCTTTAACCCCAAACTTAGCAGCCTTCTCAGCAGCTTGCTGAGCCGCACTCTGGCCTGCGAACGGCGTGCTCTTCCGAGAGCCCTTGAATCCGCACGTGCCAGCACTAGCCCAGCAGAGAGTATCCCCTTGGGTATCGGTGATCGTTACATGGGTGTTGTTGAACGTTGCCTTGATGAAGGCGATCGCCGACGTCACATTGCGACGCACCTTACGCCGCTTGTTGGTTGCATCCTTGTTGGTCTGTTGCTTTGCCACGGTATCGAATAAGTCTTAGTGAGGGATGTTGAACAGGAATGGAAACGGGGCGGTGAAGGACTAACGCAAGTCCTTAACCCCCTTCTTGCCCGCGACGGTCTTTCTGGGGCCTTTACGAGTTCGGGCGTTGGTTCTAGTTCGTTGGCCGCGAACCGGCAGGCTCTGCTAGTGCCGGATCCCTCGG
>JBILVV010000305.1:0-6179 GCA_044370255.1 Pirellula sp. | reverse complement strand
TCCGATGACTGCGATACTCTTGCGATCGCGAGCTTCGAGTAGATCATCCCCCGACTTTAATCCAAGTGCAGTCGACACGCTGCAACCCGCGTGGCCGGTCATGAACAGGTCGTATTCGCTCTCGTGGGGATTGGGGTATCCCATCAATCCGCCGCGCAGGCGAATGGTCTCGAACTCGTGGTAACGCCCGGTGATCAGTTTGTGGGGGTAGACCTGATGACCAGTGTCCCAGATCAAGCGATGCTTGCGAAAATCGAATACGCTGTGAAGAGCCAAGCACAATTCGACGACTCCAAGATTGGAGGCGAAGTGCGCTGTGCGTGTTGCTAGGAGATTGCACAATACATCCCGGATTTCACCAGCGAGGCTGTCGAGTTCTTCGACAGACATCGAGAGCAACGGCTCCGCCGAATCGAGCTTGGATAGCAGATTATGCTCTTCCATCAACAACTCCTCTCAAGGATGTAATGCGCCAGCCCGACTAAGGGCTCATTCCTATTTCCCAGGCATGCAATTGAGTTTACAGCATCTTCGATGCACGCGCGGGCTTGTTCGCGACTCGCTTCGATGCCGAACACGGCGGGATAAGTCAGTTTGCCTCGAGCTTCGTCTTTACCCGTCATCTTCCCAGTGTTCTCACACGTGCTTTCCACGTCCAGTAGGTCATCCACGATTTGGAAAGAGATGCCGATTGCGCGGCCATATTCCACTAAAGCGTGCCGAATTCCGGGGGACGCCCCACCGGCAATGCCCCCCAATTCTACCGATGCCTGGATCAACGCACCTGTTTTTCGGCGGTGGATAGCCCGTAGCCATTCGGCATTTTGGTCCGAAGAGAGAGCGGAAGGCTCCCGTTTTTCTGCCAATAGATCATCCATTTGCCCCCCGACCATCCCTTCGGCCCCGACGGCCCGGGCCAGGACTAGAGAGCTTTCGCAGATGGCATCGGCTGGCATGTGGCTTTCCAAAAGGGTTTGGAAAGCTAGGGGTTGAAGAGCATCCCCAGCCAAAATCGCGGTCGCTTCGTCAAATTGCACATGGCAGGTTGGTCGCCCCCGGCGCAATTCGTCGTCGTCCATGGCGGGCAAATCATCGTGGATCAGGGAATAGCAGTGCATCATTTCCAGAGCGATGGAGCTGGCCAAAGCATCTTCTGGCGTTCCTCCGACCGCTTCGCAAGCCATCAGGCAAAGGACCGGACGCAGTCTTTTCCCAGGTGCCAGCAGGGAATACTTGATCGCTTCCCGAAGGTTGTTCGGGCAGTCCGGCCCGATCGCATCCAGTCGCTCTGCCAAACGGACGTCGAACCATTCTGCTTGTGCACGCCAACGGTCTAACATTGCGAGACGAGGAACCCTTTGCGGCAGTTACTGGAGGAAAAGATCGAAACCCATCGCACCGGATGCGGGTTAAGAATCTGCGGGATTATAACAATGCATCCAGTGGGCGAAAGGATCGAGGCTCCAAAGCCCCCGATTCGGCGAGATCCGATCAGGCGATACGATCGGCAAATCCTGGATGCGTGAGATCTTTCGGTTCAATGGGCACAATCCGAAGCCTGGCGAAGCGGGTGCAGGGTTGGATTGCCAACACTCGATAGTCCTAAAGATTGTAGTCCTAGAGATGTCGGCAAAATCGTTACAAAAACCATCGGTTCATCGATTGCCCGGCGGTATCGAGCGGTTCCATAATACTCATTGAGGCTTTCCAACCAACCGGAATGAACACTATGCGATTTCGATCTTGCTCGCGTCTCATGACTGCATCCCTGGGAGCGGCGCTGACACTTTGTTCTGCCGCCTACCAGCCTGTATTCGCCCAGTTTGGCGGCGGAGGGTTCGGCGGCACGGGATTCGGAGGTGGCGGCCTGGGAGGTACTGGGTTTGGCAACACCGGTTTTGGTGGCGGTGGCTTTGGTGGCGGTGGTTTCGGTCAGAGTGGCTTCGGGCAGAGTAGCTTTGGGCAACCGAGCTTCGGCCAGCAGGGCTTCGGCCAGCAGGGCTTCGGACAGCAAGGCTTCGGTCAGCAGGGAGGCATCGGTGGCGGGCAGGGTGGAGCAGGCGGGCGAACCATTCCCGGTCAGTTTGGTGGCCTGGGAGTTAGCGGTGCTGGCATCCTTCCGAATTATCTCACCCAGCCTTTGCCAGGGGGTGTCGGTGGAGCGGCGGTATTTGGCATTGGCCCTTCCGCGAACGCTGGGGTTGGGGGCGGAGGTGGCACAGGGGGCATCGGTGGTCTCGGTGGTGGCCTGGGCGGGTTGGGACTCGGTGGCATCGGCGGACTTGGAGGTCTCGGTGGCGGGCTCGGCAGAAACCAATTCGGACGCGGAGCCCAGGGACAAGGGCAGGGGCAGGGCAAAGGAACTTTTCGCGCAGCGGTTCGCCCCGACATTCCCAAGGATCGAACAAGAACTGCAAATATCTCAACTCAACTGCAAACACGACTCTCACGCGTGCCACTACCCGAGCGACTCAAGGGAACTCGGGTCTCTTACGAGGGGGGCGATGTCGTACTTCGCGGAACTGTGGCTAGCGAGGCGGATAAGCGGATGATGGAACGGCTAATCCAGTTGGAGCCTGGGGTGAATTCGGTGCGGAATGAACTGGCCGTTGCCCAACCGACCCTTGAGCAAATCCCGGGCTCGTCGAGTCGCTAAGTAGCGATGGTTTGTTGATCGATCCGAGTTGGCTACCTAAAGGGATGTGGAAGCTAGGCATCGGCGAAGCGACCTCGTTGGCGGGTATCGTGGTGTGCGATACAGAACTCTCGGAATTCGAGGGATTCAGCGCGGGGGGAACCAGGACCGGTCCCTGTGGAGCTTGAGTTCCCTGGACTTGTTGCAGTAACGCCGCTGCTTGTTCGGGTGACAACACCGGTTTGGTGGGGTATCCGCGTGGTGGCAACTGAATCGTCGTGGTTCGATGAGCCGTGCTGTCCATGACTGGCGGAACCGTTGCACGGTTGGTTGAACCGTTGTGCGAGGCCCGTTGCACTCCTCCCGGCGACGATGCTTGAATGACCTGTTGACTATCCTGCTGTGGAGTCATCCCAGGCAACAGAACGGTTGCTGCATTCCCTCGAATGACAGGACCATCTTTGGTCTTGAACGTTGGAATCAGCATGATCTTCTTTTGCATTCCAGGAGCTGCGTCCCAAGGAATCCAAATACTGTAGGAAGCTCCCAATTCGCTTTCAGAGAAATGGGTCGTGAACTGTTCGGGTGTGAATCGGAACCGTTTATCGGCCGACTCGATCGATGCTCCGTCATGGCTCCGTTCGGTGTCATCGAAACCGTAGACGGTCAATTCGCCCTCGACGGGAATTGCTTGGCTCTTCTCATTGTAGAAATAGAGGCGACCACCAAATCCGCGAGTCGGCGGCTTGCCTTCCTTGGTGTAGATGTCATACGTCCATGTGACATTGATGCTCTGAGGACTTTGGTAGGGTTTCTTCTTGAAGAAGGACCAGCTGGAATCCTTTTTGCCACTCTTGCTTTTCGCGGTTGTGAGCGATGAACATCCGGTGCATGCAAGCGTGAGTATGCAGCATAGGACCGCGCACCAATGCAACCAGGCGGCCTTTGTCATGTTCTTTGCTTTCATGTTGCGCCTTAGAGATAGGTGATCCGATGGGTATTGTTGTTGCATCAGGGACTCAACGACGAATCGTTGTCGTCGTACCCGAAGTTGCTGGTACTGGTGCACTGGGTGTCGCCAAAGGGCGATAGCCGACCGGCGCGACATTGTTAGGTATCGCTCCCATCGGTATATAGAACGAATTGTCGATCGTTGCAGGGGTATTTCCCGGTGGTGCGGTGTAACTGCTTCCTTGTATCAAACTGCGGCGCGGATTTCGCGAAGAAGTAGGCTCACTCGGGAAAAGTGGCGTCGGTGTATTGTTGCTATTTGGATCACCAAAGTAGATTTGCCCGTCGACCGGTTCCCGCGGTGGCGCATCTTGGATCGGCTGCCCTTCCATCGGAAAGTTCCCAGGGTTGGATACAGATGGATTCGCATCGTATTCCACAGTCGGTGTCTCATCGGGATAGATCACTGGCGAAGAAGCCGGTCCCCAAAGACCATTGCCCGGTGACAGTCCTTTGTCGCCATGGATGTTCAGCACGTCAGCCAGACACCAACTCATGCGAGAGGACTCGACCATCTTGATCATGTCCAACTTGCTTGCATCATTGAAATTGATCACGCGGGGGGTCATGACGACTAGCAATTCCGTGCGGTTCTCAACTTCTTTGTCATAACGGAACAAGGCGCCAGCGATCGGGATATCCGCCAACCAGGGAACGCGGCGAGAAGTGGATGAACGCGACTTGCTGATCAGTCCACCGATGACTACCGTCTGTCCGTCATAAGCGGTGACACGAGTCTGCGCGACTGTCTGGTTAAATGCTGGTGTTAATGTCGTGCCACCCCCGACAGCGCCGTTTGCTACTTCCAGGCCGTTGGCACGATCGATCGTCGCGCGACTGATAGCGACAATCATGTTGACCAAACCATCTTCGTTCGTGCGAGGCTGAATTTGCAGAGTGAGGCCGGCATTGACATACTCCACATTTTGCTGAACCGCGCCGACGTTTGTGACCGTTCCGCCCAATACGGGAATCGATTGTCCCACATTGATGACCGAGACGTTATTGTCGATTGTGGTCAAAGTTGGTCGGGCTAAGATTTGAGCGCGATTCGCATCCTGCAGCATCCGGAAAAGCAAACCGACCGATTCGCTACTGGCCGCGAGGACTAAGCCCCCATAACCCAGATCGCTCGTTCGTCCCAACGCAAATCCAGACGATCCTTGGCCGGCGACATTTTGAGGACGACGCTGTGGACTCGCGGAGTTGAATGCCGGAGTAAGGATATTGAATACCGGGCTTCCCAGTGTACCACCCGATGCGCTGTTGCGGTCGAAGAGCAACGAATCCTGCAACCCGAGTTCCGTACCGAATTCGAATTGGTCGTCCAATACCACCTCGGCGATCAGCATCTCGACGAAGATCATCGGTTGCTGGCGATCAAGCCTTTCGATCACATCGCGGATCTGTTGTAAATATCGAGGCGTAGCGCTTATGACAATGCTGTTGGTCGAAGGTTCGGCAATCACAAACACTTCGCGGTCGACTCGTTCAAACAAACTGATCGCTTGTCCCGAAATCAATTGCTGCGTGATGACCTGACGTTGCGTGGTGAGCAGGTTGTTGAGTGCCGTGAAGATATCCGACGCATTCGCATTGCGAAGCCAGATCACTTCATTGGATCGCTGTTGACCGCCTGTTTCATCCAAGCGATAGAGCAGGACTTCGATCACTTCCAAATCCGACCCCGCGCCTGATACGATGATCGAGTTGGTCCGGGTATCTGCGGAGATTCGAAGAGGGACCAACGAGCTTTCTCCACCTCCGGTCAGCGCGGCCAGGTTTTGCAAACCGATCGTCGCTGCACTGGTGGCCGATGCGCCCGCGGTAGCCGGAAGGCCAAAGACCTGTTGCAATGTCAACGCCAAGCTTGTCGCATCACCGTTGATCACGGGAAAAACCTTGATGCGGGCATCGGCAGCAGGGAGTTGGTCCAGCTGCTCGATCAACGATGCGATCAGCGGCATGCTCTTGGATGGAGCACGTACCACCAAAGCATTGATGCTCGGATTGGTCGTGATCACGACCCCCGTGAGGATGCCGGAGTTTACTTCCATGCCATCGCGCGGCGAGAAAGATAACCGGCTACTCGGAGTGCTCGCTCGCGAAGAGCCGGTACCCCCCTGCGTTGGTTGCTGCTGACCACCTTGTTGGCCTGTGGTTGTTCCTGACGAGGTGCCCGTGATCGCGGATTGCAATACGGGCTGCAATTCCGATGCCACGGCATTCTTGATCGGGAATACACGTATCTCGCTCTCTGCCGGTGTCGATTCGACATCGATCTCCAGAAGTAGTCTCGCCACTTCGGCAATATCGCGAGGTGACGCCTGAACGATCAACGAGTTCGTGCGGAAATCAGCAATCACCTTCACGCGAGTTGTCAATTGCGTGTTGGGGGTCGCTCCTGTCGTACCGGTCGTTCCCGTCCCCGTTCCAGGATCGTTGAAGAAGTTCTTAATGATCGTCTCTGCATCGTTCGCTGAGGAATTGACCAATCGGAAGACTCGGAGTTGATTGTTCGGGTCGAGCGGTT
>JBILVV010000304.1:0-6219 GCA_044370255.1 Pirellula sp. | reverse complement strand
TTGGCCAGCGATGCGCACTGGATCTCGAAAACATCCGAGCAACGCTGCTCGAGTTCGGTCGTCGATTGAGGCACGAAAGGATGGGGATCGATCCACCGATGCAGGGGCTTGGAAGCGACCGGTAGCTCGAACGGAATCGAACGATAACTCGATACTTCATCGGTCATCTGATGCATCGTTTGCGTCGTTCGGCGATCATGCCCGAGCCGATCCAAATCGACATCGACCGTTGCAAAGCTCGATAGCCCATCGAGCTGCGAACTCGGCTTCAAACACAATCCGGTTCCCACACGCTGGGATTGAACGAGCATATTCCCGTTTTCGGCGATCAAACAATGGCCGCCGAACACCAAATCGGTGGTCGACTCGGTCGGACCGGAACTGGCGTAGGCATACGCGGCGATGCATCGCCCCGACTGCATGGCAACGAGCTGTTTGCGGTAGGCTGCTTTGCCGATCGTTTCGTTGCTGGCGGACAAGTTCAATAGTACGTTCGCACCCGCCACCGCATGATCGCTGCTCGGGGGGTTCGGGACCCAGAGATCCTCGCAGATCTCAACTCCGACGGTTGCAAGACCGCATGTAAATAAGAGCCGCGAACCGATTGGTACACTGCCATACCCTGGGATGTCGATTTCGCTTTGGGTTAACTCGCGACCGGAATGAAACCACCGCGCTTCATAGAACTCGCCATAGGTCGGCAAATGCAGCTTGGGAACCAAGCCGAGAATCCGGCCATGACACAACACAGCTGCCACATTGAACAATCGCCCATGGACATCGAGCGGCAAACCAACCACGACCAACTGCTGGCCAACCGACCGAGCCAGATTCGTTAGTTCGTGCAAACACGCATCGAGCAACGTCCGCTGCAGGAACAACTCGCCACAGGTGTATCCGCTCAAACTCAGTTCACCAAAGACGATGATATCGGAGTCGGACGATTCGATGAGAGCCCGCTCCATCGATAATCGATTGGCCGCGGGATCTGCAACACGCGTCGGTGCGCACGCGGCGGTGATGCGAACGAAATCGAGAGGATGCATGCGTGAACCTTCCTTAGTGAATCACCGTGCGGGACTGCGATGGAAATGAACATGTTTCCATCGTCCCTGCTGACGTTGCCAAATCCGAGTCTCTTCCATCGCTACCGTCACCGGTTTGCCATCTGCCATTTTCTGGGTCAATCGAATGTATGCAATCACAGCAACATCACCCATGATCCGGATATGCGGAGCGACAATCGTCGATTGCACCGCGGTGGCGGCTGGCGGCAGATTGAAATAGTACTGATGAAAGTCAAGGCCATCCACCAAATTACCCATCGCCTCTGGCTCGAAACAGGTCAACGAAGGACAGCACAGCTCCTGGTACGTATCCCAGTCCCCCCGAGCAATACAAACCAGTAAGCGTTGAGTCAATGCGAGGATGGCGTCACGGTCAGATTGCAGGGACATCGAATCAGGGTTCCAGGGGGTGCAAGGGGATCAAAACATCTCATCATTGTGGTCGATCATTGTGTTCGACGTAACCCGTACATGCTACCCGACTTGGATGTGACGGTTGTAACGGCTGCGCCGAGCAGACGGATACCACCGATGGGGCGAGGGTTCCCAGGACGATATGGAACGACGAAGTTCTGAAACGAACCCTGGCCTGAATGAATCCAAGCATGTCGCTATCCGACCCTATCGAACGATTTCTCCAACAGGAAGTCGAATCGGCTTCTCCGGCTAAACTTCATTGGTTACTCCTGCGCCGCGCACACTCCTTGACGGTAACCATCGGAGATTTGTGGGCAAAAGGGGATGTCCAGGCCGCAAACCAGTGGATCATCCTGGTCCGAGATATCCTGACGGAACTGCTCTCCGGAATCGTCGATCCCAGCCATTCGTTGGCTCGCCAACAATCCGATCTCTACATATTTCTTTCGGCACTCCTGGCCACTGCGGAGCAAGGTCACGATACCGCCGCACTCAAGGATCTGCGTGAGATTCTGGAAATCGAAATGATCTCTTGGGAAATGCTAGTTCAGAAGGAAGCCCGAGAAGGAACCGCACCTACCCACGCCTCCGAGCAAAGCGGTTCGAGTTTCGACTTCAGCGCCTAGTCGACTTCAGTACGGTTCATCACCCGATCGTTCGCGTCATTGCAATCCGCAGAAAGATAGCATTCGGAATTTCCGGAGATCGGTGACGCGAACAGCCGACTTAAAAGATAGACTTCGCGTAAGCGGTATCTTTTCCGATCGGATCCAAGGAGCCAAAGCATGTGCGGAATCGTAGGATACGTTGGCAAGCAGGATGCATGCCCCTTTCTATTGACGGGTCTACGCAGGTTGGAGTATCGAGGCTACGACAGCGCTGGCATTGCGACCCTTGGCGAATCAGGCAACCTCTATCTCGCTCGTTCGGTTGGTCGCATCGAAAGCTTGGCCGAACAGATTGCCGGTTCTCCGATGCCCGGCGTGATAGGAATCGGCCACACGCGGTGGGCGACGCATGGAGCGGCGACTCCCGAAAACGCGCACCCACATCTCGGCGGCACAGGCGCCGTGGCCGTGGTGCACAACGGGGTGATCGAGAACTATCAAGTTCTCAAAGAAATGCTGATCGAGAAGGGTTATTGCTTCCAATCCGCGACCGACACCGAAGTGATCGCCCATTTGATCGCAGACAACCAAAAACGCATCTTGGAGTCACCGGCAAATGCGGGGACAAGATCGGGAACGGCGAGCGAGGGGCGCAATGCGGTGTATGTCGAAGCCGTTCGAGCGTCACTCCCATCCCTTCGAGGCACCTACGGCTTGGTCGTCATGTTTCGCGATCGCCCCGATTTGCTGATCGCAGCTCGATGCGGTAGCCCGTTGGTCCTCGGCGTGGGTCGAGGAGAGCAGTTTATCGCCAGCGACACTTCCCCGTTGGTTGGCCACACCGATCGAATCATTTATCTAGCCGACCATCAGCTTGCAGTCATATCCAAGGATTCGATCCAGGTCGTACATCGCGATCAGGGTCGGATTCGTCCCGAAGTGCGCGTCTTGGAATCGCGCGATCAAGATGTCGACTGCGAAGGCTACGCGCACTACATGCTCAAGGAAATCTACGAGCAGCCGACTTCGCTTCGAAACGCCATGCGAGGCCGACTCGATCGCGAGAACGCCACCGCGAAGTTCGGTGGACTTAACCTGACACCCTCGCAATTGCGCAGCGTGAATCGCATTATCTTGACCGCGTGTGGAACGAGTTGGCATTCAGCGCTCGTGGGCGAATACCTGATCGAAGAGTTCGCGAGGCTTCCTGTCGAAGTCGAATACGCGAGTGAACTTCGATACCGCAATCCTCCAGTCGACCACGACACCCTCATCTTTGGCATCACACAAAGTGGCGAAACAGCGGACACTCTCGCAGCCCTGCGCGAGATGAAACGCAAGGGACATCACACTCTCGCGATCTGCAACGTCGTCGGCAGCAGCATCGCACAGGAAGCAGACGGCGGTGTTTATCTCCATGCCGGTCCCGAAATCGGGGTCGCGTCCACCAAAGCCTTTACATCGCAACTCTCCGTCTTGGCGATGCTCGCCCTTTACTTTGGTCGTTTGCGCTATCTCAGCTACGAAGCGGGCCAGCGGATCATCGATAACCTGGAAGCCTTGCCCGATGCGGTGGAGCGATCACTCGAATGCGATTCGGTCACGCGTCGCATCGCCGACAAGTATAAAGATGCAACCAACTTTCTCTATCTGGGCCGGCACTACAATTTTCCGACGGCTCTCGAAGGTGCCCTCAAACTCAAAGAGATCAGCTACATACATGCCGAAGGCTATCCAGCGGCAGAGATGAAGCATGGACCGATCGCGTTAGTCGATGAACATACGCCATCGGTATTCATCCTTTCTCGATCGCATGTGTACGACAAAGTGATGAGCAACCTGCAAGAGGTCAAGGCGCGAGGCGGGCCTGTCATTGCTATCGTTGATCAGCGGGACAAAAGGCTGGATACACTCGTCGACGATGTCATTGAGATTCCGCATGTCGAGGATTTCCTTCAACCGGTTGTCGCGGCGATCCCGCTTCAATTGCTCGCTTATCACATCGCGATCGCCCGGGGCTGCGATGTCGACAAGCCTCGCAATCTAGCCAAGAGCGTCACGGTCGAATAACTGCATCGCATCCTCGCGATTGCGAGGTACGATCGATACTGCAATTGAGTACAATCAGGCTCATGACGCAGGACTCAACGACAGGCGCGATTCGATTCGACGCAGGAACCCTGACTCTCCAGGGTTTGCCTGCTAGCGCGGTCAAATTGCTGTTCAGCGATGTGCCGTGGAAGTGGGATCCTCGAAGCGACTGCTGGCGATGCGATGCATTGCACTATCGCCGAATCGCGGAAATCGTTCGCCTTTGTCAGATCGATCTCGACGTGCCGATCGCATCGGAAGCGTCGGTCGTCTTTCCCAGCATGAACTTGCCGCCACTGCGAATGGAGCAACAGAACGGTCTCGCGGCTTGGCTCTCGACTCGAAACGGCGTGGTGGTGATGCCCACGGGTACGGGCAAGACCGAGGTCGCCCTGCAAGCGATGGCGGAATCGCGATGCACAACATTGATCGTAGCGCCAGTCCGCGATTTGATGTACCAGTGGCATCGACGGATACTGAGGGGGCTCTCCTACGATGCAGGGATTCTAGGCGATAGCGTCATGAATATTCGCGCGGTGACCGTTACGACCTATGCCAGCGCATGCATCCATATGCCCAAGATCGGCGATCGATTCGATCTGTTGATCTTCGATGAGTGCCATCATTTGACCGGTCCCATTCGGAGCGATGCAGCAAGACAATCGATCGCCACACAGCGACTTGGGCTAACCGCCACGCTTGAGCCCACGGATGCCGCGATGGAGCACATCGAGCATTTGATCGGGCCGGTGGTCTATCGACTTCCGATCATGGAGGTTCGCGGAAAGACCCTGGCTGATTACGACGTGATTCGCATCCCAGTCCAACTCAATCCCCCCGAGCGAGCCCGTTATGATCTCTTGGCCGAGCAGATCGCTTCGTATGTCTATCAACGACGCGAAGAAGACCCGGCATTTCAATGGAAAGACTTATCCGCGGAAAGCCTAATCGATGGAACGGCATCCAAGATTCTAAAAGCCTTTCGTGAAAAAGAGTCGATCGAAGAGCGCGCGGATGAGAAATTTCGCGTTCTCGAAGATCTGTTCCGACTCCATCTTGGCAGTCCGATCATCGTCTTTACTGGTTCCAACTTGATGGCGAGGGAGATCTCCATTCGCTTTTTGATCCCCTGCTTGTTGAGCCATTGCGGTAAACGGGAACGACTCGATTATCTCGAAGGTCTTCGCGATGGCGTTTATCCCGCGCTGATCGCCAATCAAGTTCTCGACGAAGGGGTCGATTTGCCCGAGGTCAAGGTTGCGGTCATTCTCGGAGGAAAAGCGACCACGCGGCAGGCCAAACAGCGATTGGGACGCATTCTCCGCCGCCAAGGAGATGCTCGCGCAACGCTATACGAAGTGGTGACGGAAGACACCAATGAAGTCAAGCGATCCCGGAAACGACGGAGGAACGATGCTTACCCGCGAGCTCGCTATCGCCCATCGTGAGAATGGTCGCATCATCCCAGATCGTTTAACGACCGCTGCGCATGCGATCTATCCGGAACTGGCTCGCCGCATGATAGCCGTATACGAATCCGGGATCCGCAAAACCCGCCAAGAGCTACACCGCTCCATCGTGCAAGTGTTGGAGGAGGATCGCGATTGTCCGATCCGACGCATGAACGCCTTCTGCAAGCTGCTCGATGAGTATGGTCGCTTTGATCGAGGCAAACCGAAACAGGCTGCTGACCTGCGCCGCCGAGTCTTTGCGATCGCCGCCCAGCATCATCCTATGATCGCCGAGCCCGAATCGATCCTCGATCATTCCGAGTCAGCGGCGAAACAATCGATTGCTCGGCAACTGGGAATGGATTGGCCGGAGCTTCGACAGCGTCTCTATGGAGACTTGATCGAAAACAATCGCCTGAGCGCTTTCGAAACACCCCAAGATCCTATCGACTTGCTGTCCCGATACAACGTCGCTCAAACCCAAGCCGCACTCTTGGATGCCACCTCGATCCGCATCGAAGCCACGACCGACTGGAAACTGATCCTGCGATATGCCAAGCTGGCGGGATTGATGCATACGATCTC
>JBILVV010000303.1:0-6226 GCA_044370255.1 Pirellula sp. | reverse complement strand
CAAGCGGTCTCCCTCGCGGTTGATTCCCACATCAATCACGACAGCACCCGGCTTGACCATATCTGCGGTGATCGCACCAGCACGGCCCATCGCGGCGATCAAAACATCGGCTCGACGTGTGACTTCGCCCAGGTTTCGCGTTTGGCTGTGACAGCAAGTAACGGTCGCGTTGGCATTGCTTGCTCCACCAGGCCCTTCCTTCTGCAGGCACATGCTGACCAGTGGTTTCCCGACAATGTCGCTTCGGCCGACTACCACCACCTCGACTCCCGACAGGGGAATGCCGCATCGATGCAACAATTGCAACACCCCATGCGGCGTGCAAGGCAAATAACGCGGTCGCCCTTGAGAAATCAGGCCGACGTTTTCCGGAGCAAATGCGTCCACATCCTTTTCGGGTGATACGGCGTCCAGGACACGCCGCTGATCGATATGCGATGGGAGTGGCAGTTGGACCAGAATGCCATGAATTGTCGTATCCGCGTTGAGAGTCTCGAGCAGTTTCAGCAAGTCTTCCGTGTTGGTCGCGGCGGGCAGGCGAAAAAGCTTGCTATCCATCCCGGCTTTGCTACAGGCGATCTCCTTGTTTCGAACATAGACTTGGCTCGCTGGATCATCTCCCACCAAAATGGCCGCAAGGCACGGAGAAACTCCATTGCGTTCGCGGAAAGCGAGAACTCGCTCCGCAATTTCGCTTCGAATCTGCAGAGCGATCCTCTTCCCATCCAGTACTTTCGCGCTCATCGCGGACCCAGCCTCGTATTCGGAACCAATCTACGGGTCGCGCTTCCTACGAGCACACCCAAAAAATTCTGAAAGTGTTATATACTGATCTTCTCGCACGGCGTAGGGAGTCGCGGTGCCTTTATTGATCCCTTGAAGAACGCGGAAACGATGTCCGAAGCAAATAACGAATCTGAAGCCAAACTGAGTGCTGTGGAATTGATTAAGGATGCTAGCCACTATCTGCGAGGTACGATCGGACAGGAATTGCGAGCAGACACAGACCACTTCGGCAAGGATGACCTGCAACTGCTGAAGTTCCATGGCACCTACCAGCAGGACGACCGAGAGGCACGCGGCGCATCGACGCCATCAGGAAAAAGCGAAAAGCAATACAGCTTCATGGTCCGCACCCGGATTCCCGCGGGAATCATGACCGCTGAGCAACTGATCGCGCATCTCGATATCTGCGATTCTATCGGCAACTCGACGCTTAAGATCACGACCCGTCAAGGCTTGCAGTTGCACGGTATCCTCAAATCCGATCTGCGGGAATGCATGCAGAATATCAACGATGTCATGATGACTACGTTGGCAGCATGCGGCGACGTGAACCGAAACACGATGGCTTGCCCGGCACCCTATCGCGACGCGGTCAGGCCTGCCGTGCAGAAACTCGCCTTCGCGATCTCCGATCACCTATCTCCTCGAACAAAGTCTTATTACGAACTCTGGCTCAAAGATAGTGAGACGGGCGAGGAAACACTCGAGGGGGGGAGCGATGAAGAATTCGAGCCGATCTATGGCAAGACTTATTTACCGCGCAAGTTTAAGACCGCGATCGCGATCTCCTATGACAACTGTACGGACGTGTATACCAACTGCCTCGGCTTTATCGCAGTGGTCCGAGATGGTGAAGTGATTGGATACAATGTCACTGTCGGTGGCGGACTCGGAGTTACCCCGAGCGCAAAGAAAACATTCCCACGATTGGCTTCGCGCATGGCCTTCGTTACACCCGAACAAGCGGTCGAGGTCGCCGAAGCGATCGTCAAAGTCCAACGGGACTTTGGGTATCGTGACGATCGGAAACGAGCGAGGCTCAAGTACTTGGTGCACGATAAGGGAATCGACTGGTTTCGCCACCAAGTCGAGGAGTACTACGGTACCAAACTCGCGGACTGTACACCTGATGATGTGACCGAACACAACGATCATATGGGCTGGGACGCGCAAGGGGACGGTCGCTGGTTCTACGGCTTCAATGTGGAGAACGGACGCCTGTACGACGACGAAAACAGGTCGTGGAAAGCCGCTCTGAGGGAGATCTGTCACGAACTCAATCCCGAAATTCGATTAACCGCCCACCAAAGTCTTCTCTTTTGCAATCTTGAGGAACGGGACCGTCCTAAGCTCGAATCGATGATTAAGCGAAGAGGGCTTCCGTTAGTCGAGGAAATCTCGAACGCACGTCGTTGGTCCATCGCTTGTGTAGCTCTTCCAACGTGCGGCCTGGCGATCACCGAGAGCGAAAGAGCATTGCCTAGTGTGATCGATACGATGGAAAAAACACTCGCAGATCTCGGACTAGAAAAGGAGCTTTTCACGGTTCGCATGACCGGTTGCCCGAACGGTTGCGCCCGGCCCTACAACGCGGACATCGGTTTGGTCGGAAAAGCCAAAGGCAAGTACACCGTTTACGTCGGAGGTGCTCGCCTCGGGACTCGCCTAGCGTTCATCTACCGCGACTTGATCCCGCTTGAAAATATCGTTGACACACTCAAGCCACTTTTTGTTGAGTTCAAGGAGAATCGGCAGGAGACCGAGTCATTCGGGGATTTCTGCGCCAGGCTGGGGCTTGAGGGGCTCAATGAGATAACCTTGCCCGCTCCAGTGTGATCGAATCTCATGCCAAAGACTCGCTCAGGCTGAGCATTGGCTTTTCTCATCCGATGACCGCTATCCCTGCTACTGCGTGCGTCCTGTAGCGTTTGTAGCGTCCATCACCGTCTTCGAGATGAATCTCGACCTCGTTGATTGGGAAATGTTGCGGGTTTGGGGGAACTTTTCCGATCAACGAGAAAAGTCGTGTGAACTAGGTTAGGTGTTCCCCAGATCAAGGTATTGCCGCATGCAGCCCGGAATCTTCGAATCCAACGTGAATCGACCTATTCAAGAAGAGGTTTTTGCCTCCTCCGAATCGGAGAAAACCCTAGCAGTCTTAGAGCCGATCGTTGTAGAGGATTCGATCCTGCGCAAGCTGCGAGCCGCCATCGATGGCTATCGCTCACGAGTGGCGGATTGGGAAAATGCGATTCGACCGATCGCTGCTAAGCAAAGCGTACCGTCGAGTACGACCATCGGTTTGTTCGGCTTGGGAGCTGTTCTGTGCATCTCGGTGAATGCCTTCGCAATCAACAGTCATACGCCCACGCAAGAAATCGCCCTATCCAACCTTGGGTGTACCGTTCTGTTTGTCATCGCTGCCATCAGTCTGTTTTATGATCGTGTAATGCGTGGATACGCTCAGGAAGTCTTGGTGCGACGATCGGCTGAAAACGCGACAGAGATTGCGATACAATTGCAGGCACTCGCCGAAATCCAAGTGGATCTGCAGTATCGCGTAAAGCGCCTCAGTCGCGATTTGAACGATTTGTCCATCGAAATCGAAAACCAAAACAGCCTCGCTGACGAACTCAAAGAACAAAACCGTATCTCGCAGGCAAACCAGAACCAATACGATGCGAAACTTGTCGAACTGCGAGCTTCGATCATGGGTGAAGCTTCGCGAGTCCATCGGCTGCAACACAGCGTCGTCCGTCTGGAAAACGAACGCAAGGAATTGGAACGCTCCATCGCAGCGCACACCGATGAGTTGTTCGATGTCGCCGCACGTCGTGAAACAGTAAGCGCTGATTTGATGGTTCTCGAATCGACTCGCGAATCGACTCGCGCCGCCTGGGTCATGGAACAAGAGGAGCAAAAGATCGAGGCTCAGAAGATCCAACATCGTCTGAGGGAGTTGAACGAAGAGCGAAGCAACCTCATCGGCAGTACGGAGTCGATCAAGGCCGATTTGGCTCACCTCAGCGAACTGCGATCGGAGATGCAAGCGGAAATCGAGTTGATCGGTGAAGAGCAAGAACGCCGTACCGCCGCCAGCATCGCTGCCATCGCTCAACTACAGGCCAAGATCGATGGACTACAACAAAATCACGATCGCAATCGGGCCGAGTTCGATCAACTGCAGTCCGCCATCCGCGGTGCCGAAGGACAACGCGATGGACTGCTAAACAGAATCGGTGAGTGCACTCAAGCCAAAGCGGAATTGGAGGATGTCCTGGTATCTCTGCTTGAACAAATACAGGAAAACCAGGACGCCTTGGCCAATACACGTCAGGCAATCGCCAACGAAGAAGATCGCCTGGAGCAGAGACGAGCCTTGGCGGACAGGGAAGCCATCGAGGCCGATTCCCGACAGAAAGAGCGAACACGCGTGTTGCAGGATTTGGAACGGGAAATCGAACGGATCGCCCGAGATCGCGACTCGCTCCAAACCGAGATCGACCGACTGTCCGGCGTAAGGGATGCGATGGATATCTCGATCGATGAACTGACCAACCGACTCGAGATGCGAACCACCGATCTACGCCGCAAAAACACCCAATTGCAGGAACAAGCCGACCGACTCGAACGACTCTCCGAGGCCATTCAGAAACTGACAGTTCGCGAGTCGGAGATTCGACGAGCAGTCGATGATCAAACTGCTGACAACGGAGCACCATCCAACAACGCCAGTGGTATCGTACAAGCAAGTATCCTGCCTTCGAGCGTCGCACCGCCGGGCCCCGTGACAGGGTTGATCACCCCGGGACTTCATGCCTCGGGGCTCCACGCTTCGGGGATCATCATTCCTGGATTCATCGATACCCTGCCAGCCGAAGAGGGGGTCACTCGCAGTATTCACAAGCCCCATTTCTCAGCCCTCTCACGCTCCTATCCCCATGCACAAAACCATCGAGATGAGGTGATCGGGGGGTAGTCCCCTCGAGCTAACCGCCAGCGGGTTCGCTCAGTGGGCGCAGCGGCACTTGAAGTTCGGAATCGGATTGGTGCTGTGCGTACCATTGGAGAACCCGTTCGGGGACCGACGCGACCGGACCATACCAGGTTTGAGATAGCTCCGACCCATCGCTCGACCTTCGATGGAACCAACGCAAGTTGCGGATCGCGGTCCGAGTCAGACAATCGTCGCATCGCACATCCGCCATCAAACGAAAATATTTCTCATTGGTGGACACAGCGGTTTGCCCCACGTGCAAGACACGGTCTCCGGGGACAATATCTCGCCATGAGAAATGGGGCAGACGCGATGCCCCCTTCGCAGTCGCTACGATCCGTTCGGGCGTCAAAGTCTCCAAAAGATCAAAACGTTCCGTGACGAAGTAAGTCTTTTGATACTCGCTGATCAAATAGTCGGTCGTGGCCAGTCGCAGTAGATCTTTGTCTTGGCTAGGGTCGATGAGAATGCGATTCGGGATTGGCGAATCGATGCTGAAAATGGTCTCACCCGGAGAGGAGAGGATACCCGCCCCGAACGCGCGGGTCTCGCCACTCTGAAGGACGAGTCCGAACTCCACCGTAAACCAATAGATCCGCTCGGCGTAAAGAAGCAATTCGTCCGCTCGTCGCATGATTTTGCTACGACGGTTTTCGTCGGTTTCTTTTTCAAGTTCCGCTGCCCGCTCCTCATAAATCAAATTGCGCGCGACACCGTGGTTTTGCATCACATGAGCAACTACCGGGATCGTGAACGTCGAGACGTGACCAGCGACATCATGTCCAATGTCTGGCTCCTGAAGGTAATCTTGCTCCAAAGCCCGCATGAATGTCGTCACCGGGAAAAAGCGATGGCTGTGGCAGGTGAAAAACAACTCTGCCGGGATGATCATGTTGACCGTCGCGAGTTGCCAACCTGTCTGCTGGTAGATGCGAGCGTTGAGCAGGTAGTAATCGGGGATTACCGTTCCGCCGATCTCAAAGGTATCTTCCCCCGCGAGATACTCGCGACAAGCATACCGATGCTTGGTCTTCTGTTGTTCGGCAACGAGCACAGCCCAACTGAGATGCTCTTCCGGTGTATAGCGATCGTAATGCTGCTCATTGCGATACTCCCCCAAGTCGACCGTATCTTCGCACAGGCTCCCAACTGCGAATGGAATCCCCCCTCTGGCCGCCTCGAGGTAAGGCTTCCCGAATCGTGGGTCGACCGGAAACGGAACATCCGTACGGTTCAGGCACCTCTCGAGCAACTCCAATCTTTGTTGCTTCGAAAGCGGAGCGACCGATTCCCAGTCGATGCCATGCCTGGCAGCGATCTGCGACATCCGTTGACTATCCATGATGTCGCAACCTCATTGCACACGTTGAATCATCATCGCTACCGCTTCGCCACCACCCAAACACAGAGAGGCGACACCGAAGTCCGCTTGTCGATCGACCA
>JBILVV010000302.1:0-6256 GCA_044370255.1 Pirellula sp. | reverse complement strand
ATCCGCGTCGGTATTTTCTATAGTTTCACGCACTCAGTCCAAACTCATGTTCGTCTTTTCCGTCTGAAAGGGATGATGATGTCTAACTCTTTTGATCCGCAAAACCCTTACTCACCATCGCAAAGCGATTGGTCGAACCAAGCTTCCGCAGGGGCTGCTCAACTCATCGAGCGAGTTCGAACCAAGGTGATGGTTCCGGCTATTTTCATCATTGTCTTGGCGAGCCTTGGATTGATTGCCGGTATCTTTGGGACGATTAGTGCGCTCATATCCGACCCTCCACCCATTGATCCCAACGCCCCGGAGTTTATGAAGCAATTCAGCCAGGGGAGTGTTGGTCCGGTCGCGGCAGCCATGCAGGCCTTTTTCGTTCTGTTGAACATAGGCATTATTCTCGGCGGAGTGTACATGCTCCGATTTAAAATGTGGCCCTTGGCTCTGGGGGCCAGCATCCTCTCCATGCTCAACTTCGGCAATTGCTGCTGCTTGCTCGGGATACCAGTTGGCATATGGGCGCTCGTAATTCTCTTGATGCCCGATGTGAAGGAAGCGTTTCGATTGAACGCGTAGTGCTAAGAAAAGGTGTCACGCACGTGTCACGCACTTTCTTGACATTTATGTCCCAATAATAGCCGAACGGGCGCGAGCCCTCGGGTGGAACTGTGGCAAACGTTGCGATGTGTTGCGCACTTCAACCCGGATGCTTGCGCATCGCGGCTAACATGCGCATCGCGGCTAACATTTGGACGAGACGACGTGCTTGTCCGCATTGGATGTTCATCGTAAAGAGCACGCGATCGCATTATATTCGAAGCATCGATAAAATCAGCAAGAGCAATCCCAAGATCGCCAGCATGCTTGCCACGATGCCCGCAGTGGAACGCGGCAGAGAAGGGTCCAGTTTTCGCAACGCGGTTAGATCTCGAGTGTACTCCATCCAGCCAAACAGCAACGACAGCAGCCCGATCAAGATCATCACGATGCCAAACTCATAGGGTCCGATCCAGTGTTGGTTTACAGGCTTGCCGCTGGCATCGAATTGAAAAAACTTCTGAACGGTAAACCCGAGGGCAATCAGTGATGTAGCCGTCCGGGTCGCTGCCATGACGGTGCGTTCATAGGCAACGCGTGTTCGCTCGATCGCCAACTTCGTCGCGGTATCCAACACGATTTCTTCCCTGGTGGTATTTTCACTTTCCGACATGATCGGGCTTCGCGTTCGTAGGACAATAATCAATCAAGGTGACGGGTGATCGCTTGCCGCAGACCGATCTCTCACGAAATGCCGATAGCGTGTCACCCCTCCGTGCGATCCGTGCGATCCGTGCGATCCGTGCAATTCCATTTCGAGCAGGATCACTTCTTGCAAGGGTAAGTGGTCGAACAGGTGTGCTGATTGTTCCATTCCCAATACACACAGCGCGGTGGCTCCCGCATCGGCATCGATCGCCGTAGATGCAATCGCCGTTGCGCTTTGACGGCGTGGCACTGGATGTCCGGTTCTTGGATCGATCAGATGGCTGTATCGAACACCGTCTATTTCCACAAACTGATTCAAGTCTCCCGAGGTGGTGACGGCGCAATTCTCGAGCAGGCGTTGGCTCAGGGGGGGCGCATCCTTGCCCAAGCCTGCGACATCGATTCGCCACCCCTTGGATGCAGGGGGGGGTTTTCCGACGCGGATGTCGCCGCCGATATCGATTAAGAGCGAGTCGATTCCACCCTCTCGGATCTTTTCGAAAGCTTGATCGATGATGTATCCGGTCGCGATCCCTGACACATCGATGCGCATGCCCTCGACCAGCAACTCCAGCGCAGTTGCCCCCAGGTCAGAGGTCTCGTCCTCGATCCGGCGAATGTGGTTCCAACCTGACCGCAAGCGGGCTTGATCGATCGATTGGGGGGTGGGTAGTTTGCGTTCGCGCCGCGCAGTGGACCAGATGCGGGTCAGCGGTCCCACGGTGACATCGAAAGCACCCTCGGATAGCTCGTGCCAATTCTTCGCATGTCGGAGTACCGACCCAAGATCCGGGCTCAGCTTCACCGGCTCATGAACCTTGCCTGCAAGTTGCGAGATCTCGCTAGCGGGATCGTAATTGTTAAGCAAGGGAATAAGGCGTTCGATTTCGTTGAGTCCTGCATCGATCGCGCTTTGTGCTTGTTGTTCATTCTCCGCATACAGAGCTACTTTCAACATTGTGCCCATCGTAGGGGCGGTGTATTCGTACCGTTCCAACTCGCTCATGGTTTTTCGAATCGCGCTCGATAGACGGGAAGTCCATTCAGCCGTGTTCGCCGCTCGAAGTGTGTTCGGTAATCCATCGTATGCTCTGCGATCGGTTCAGGCACATAAAACGGACCTTGGAACTGAGTCAGTTCCATGATCCTCGCCACAGCTTCTTCATAATAGTCCAGCACATCGGTCCAGAAATGAAGTTGACCACCGGGAATGAGGGTCCGTTGAATGTTTACGATCGTTTCGTCGCTCAGTACACGCCGCTTCTTGTGTTTGGATTTCCACCACGGGTCGGGGAAGTAGACATGTACGGCAGTTAGTTTGTTGTCGGGCACATCGCGATCGATCACTGCAACTGCATCGCATGCGATGAAGCAGGCGTTGGCGATCCCCAAGCGTTCGAGCTTTGCTTGAGCATCGCGCGCATATTTGGTCGCCAACTCCAACCCGATGAAGGTGTGATGGAGTTGCTTCTGTGCAGCTTGGGTCAAGAACAGACCTTTGCCCGAACCGATCTCGAGTTCGATCGGGAGGGGTGAGGCTAACGCATTTGCAAAACGGGACGTATCGGACGGGTCGCAGAAGCGGGGCCGAGGGGAGAATTGAGGATTTCGATCCGGGACCTGGGGTGGCCTGTGTTGCATGTCGTGGTGGTTGAGTTATAACCGAATTGAGTTTCGTCCGATGCGTCGAACATGACAGGATACGCATTCCCTCCCAAAACGATACCCGTACAAGGTCCCGCCTTCATGTCTACCGTTCCAGTTTCTCAACAATCTGACTCCAGTACCACCGCCAGCCCGTCATTGCGGCGCGATTTTCTCAAAACCGCTTCCATCGCGGGTGCAACGACAGGCATGTCGGCCAGTTTCCTGCAACGCTCCGTGCATGCTCAAGGGACCGACATCATCAAGGTCGGGTTGGTCGGAGCTGGCGGCCGAGGCACAGGTGCCGCCAAAGATGCTATGGATGCCGATTCGGGATGTCGACTGACCGCCATCGCCGAGATCACGGACGACCGTTTGGACGGAGCCAAGAAGAATCTCAAGCGATCTCTCGGTGATCGATTCGCAGTCCCTGATGATCAATGCTTCTCCGGTTGGGACGCCATGCAGCGACTTTTGGAGACCGATATCAATGTGGTGCTCCTCGCAACCCCTCCCGGTTTCCGTCCGATGCAGATGGAGGCTGCCGTCGCAGCGGGCAAGCATGTCTTCTGCGAAAAACCGGTCGCAGTCGACCCGGTGGGAGTTCGAAGGGTGATGGCGGCATCCGAAGCGGCCAAGGCGAAAGGTCTTTCGGTCGTATCCGGTTTGTGCTGGCGTTATGACTATGGTGTGAAAGCAACAATCGAGAAGATCCTCAGCGGAGCGATCGGCGACATCATCTCCATTCAGGAAAACTATCTCGCTGGAACGCTCTGGATCCGCGAGCCGAAGGATTGGTGGTCCCCGATGCATACCCAGGTCATGAACTGGTTGTACTATCGTTGGCTCAGCGGCGATCATATCGTCGAGCAGTTCATTCACTCGCTCGACAAGTCGCTGTGGTTGCATAACGACACTCCGCCGGTTCTGTGCTATGGGCTGGGTGGTCGCCAAGTCCGGACCGAACCGGAATACGGAGACATCTACGATCACTTCTATGTCGTCTATCAATGGGCGGATGGAACACGCACCTACGCAGCCACTCGACAGATGCCAGGATGCTACAACGAAACCGAAGATTACGTCTTTGGAACCAAGGGAACGGCTCGCGTGCTGGCCAACGAAATCACCGGCGAGAACCCTTGGAAATTCGCAGGTGAGAAGCCGAGCATGTACTATCTCGAGCATGTCGCCTTGATGAAATCGATCCGCGAAGGAACCCCGATCAACAACGGCGACTACATGTGCAAGAGCACGCTGATGGCCATCATGGGACGCGAAGCCGCCTACTCCGGCGAAGTGATCCGATGGGATGACCTCAAGGAGAGCAAGATGTCGTTGGTGCCCGATACACTGGCATGGGGCGAGGCTCCGGCGGTCGAGGTTCATCAACCTGGGTCCTACTCGTTCAACCAGCGAGCCTAGCCGCTCAGCGAGCCTAGTTTCTGGATCCGAAGCAACACGACACTGATTTTGTGCAGGGAGTATTTCGCAATGAGTCGCAAAGAAAAGATTCTGGCGATGTTGAACGAGGATCCAAACGATTCGTTCCTGCGCTACTCGCTGGCGATGGAGCTTCGCAAGGAGGGAAACCACGACGAGAGTATCCGCATGTTGCGAGCCCTGGCCTACGATCCCGAAGAGAAGTACGTCGCCGCATACTTCATGGCGGCTCAGCAACTGGTGGAACTCGATCAGATCGAGGATGCTCGCACGGTTCTGCGCGATGGGATCGAAGAGGCACGCAAGCAGAACAATCTGCATGCTGCCGCGGAAATGAGCGAGTTGCTGTCCGACTTGGGCAAGTGATCTCAAAACCTCCCCGAAAGGATTTCCGATGACCCCGTGTTTGACCCCGTGTTCTTTGGGTGGTTTACTCAGTCCGGGCTGGTTCCGCAGTGTCTGGATCCTCGGACTGATTCTCGGCCTGGCAGATGCCCTCATCGCTCACGGGGAGGAACCGCGCGTCGTGCGAGTATGGCCTGAGATGGCTCCGGGTGACCAAGGAAACCTGCCCGATGAAATCGACTCCACCAAGCCGACCGATGGCTTGGTCGCGGGCCAACGAGTGATCCGTTTAGCCAACGTCCAGATACCGGCCCTGACCATCTATCAGCCAACGCCGGAGAATCGTACGGGTGCCGCGATCTTGGTTTGCCCGGGTGGTGGCTACAACATTCTCGCCATGGATTTGGAGGGGACCGAGACATGCCAGTGGCTCAACTCAATCGGTGTGACTGCGGCATTGCTCAAGTACCGAGTCCCTCGCCGCGAGGGACGGCCACCGCACGAAGCACCCTTACAAGATGCGCAGCGAGCCTTGAACACGCTGCGATCGCAAGCAGGGGAGCTGGGGATCGATCCCAAGCGAATCGGATGTCTCGGTTACTCGGCGGGAGGAAACCTGTGCGGACTGCTCAGCACTCGATTCAGCAAACTTACTTATGATCGAATCGATGCGATCGATGATTTGATTCCTCGGCCCGACTTCTGCATGCTGATCTACCCGGCTTATTTGATCGACTCCAAAGATCGTTCCAAGCTCGCCGAGTCGTTTCAGATCCCAACCGATGCTCCGCCGATGTTCTTGACAATGGCTCAGGATGATCCGCTCGGGTGTGAGAACGTCTTGGTCCCTGCAATGGAACTGAATCGTTTGAAGATCCCATTCGGTTTGCATCTGTTCCCATCCGGCGGACACGGATATGGACATCGTCAAACCGGCAAGCCATCCGCTCAATGGACCGATCAAGCGACGGCGTGGCTGCGCGAGCGAGGTTACTTGAAACGGGATTAGTCGATTCGGAAAGTGTTTTCTACTTCGGATCCGAGAACTGAATGGTTGTCTTGACGGAGTTTTTCTGCACGGATTCTCCGGTCTGTTCCTTCTTCTTGATTTCGAACACTTGGTTGGAGATGCCTCGCACCATCAAGCCGCGCTCTCGATCGAACCAAAGGGTGCTGTCCCCTTCCTGCTTCGCCAAAGCGCGCGAAGACTCGTTGATCTGAAAGGCTGGGGTGATTTTGAATTTGCTGAGTGTAACCCCTTCGATCTTTTCATCGCCGACGTACTGATAGGTGGTTGTCGTCGAGATCTCACCGAGTCCTTCGATGGGAGATTGCGTCGTCGAAGACCAAGTGGCACCTACGTCTAAGGGCCGAATGGGGAAAAGAATCGTCTCCTGAGCAAAAGTTTGCTGCACAGTTTTCTCATCAAGGCCGAGTTGATCGCGCAATCGGTCGAGGACCTCCGGTTCGAACTGGACTCCGATGATCTCGCCGCGCGAAGTAGTCTCAGCGGTGAAGCGAACACGCATCAGGGCTCGCAACCGTGCGGCGATCGGCGAGTCGTCTTCCTGGGGTTCAGGGTTGT
>JBILVV010000483.1:0-3529 GCA_044370255.1 Pirellula sp. | reverse complement strand
GAGCGATGCCGGAGGACCGACTCGCCCAGGGATCGTCCATCGGCTCGATCGCGAGACCAGCGGCGTTATCTTGATCGCTAAGACCAATGAAGTTCACTTCAAACTATGCGCCCAGTTCGAAGCCAGGGAAGTCCATAAGACCTATGTCACGATTGTGAGTGGGAAATTAGATCGCGATCGAGATCGGATTGTTTATCCGATCGGGCATCATCCTTATCAGCGGGAGAAGATGGCGATTCGAAGCCATCACCCGAGCGCCAAGCCAGCCGAGACGTTGTTCGAAGTCGTCAAGCGATTTCCGGGTTACTGTCTCCTGCATGTCTTTCCCAAGACTGGCCGCACCCATCAGATTCGCGTCCACTTGGCTCATGTAGGTTGTCCCGTGCTTTGCGATCGATTGTATGCTGGTCACGCCCAGATCACCCGCGGTCAGTTGCAGCGCCGTGCCGCCAGAGGCTTGCCCCCTCGGGAAAACGATTCGGAAATCTTATTGAATCGCCAAGCGTTGCATGCCGCCAAGATCGAGTTCACCCACCCGAAAACAGGTCAGTCACTCTCCATCGAAGCCCCGCTTCCGGAGGATTTGCAGCGGGTTTTGGAAGCCTTGGAGGCAGGCGAGTAAAAGATTCCGGAAGTTTTTTCGGCGAGTGATTTCGCGTCTGGTTCAGGAGTGCCCTTGCCAAACGCAGGCCAATGCGAATGATGTACGGATCTCAGGCATATCTCCCCTACGTGAAAGGAACAGACACGTGAGCCACGCTTACCAAAGCTACCAACGCCAGCGTCAGATGACGCTCGGAGATCTGCTTCTGGAGAATCGCATTGTCTTTCTCCAAGGGGAGATCTACACAGGAAACGCCAACGAAGTGGTGATGAAGCTGCTGTATCTCCAGAGCGAGAACCGACGCAAGGACATCCACTTCTACATCAATTCGCCAGGGGGCGAGGTGCGGGCCACGTTGGCGATTTACGACACCATGCAGATGCTATCGTGCCCCATCGCAACCTACTGCGTTGGTGAAGCGGCCAGCGGAGCGGCTGTGCTGCTCGCGGGCGGTTCTGCTGGTAAGCGATACTGCCTACCCAACAGCACGGTCATGGTTCACCAACCTCACGGTGGTGTCCGCGGCCAAGTTTCCGACATCGAAATTCAAGCACGCGAGATCCTTCGCCTGCGATCTCAGCTCAACGACATTCTCGCTAAACACACCGGCAAGCCCGCCGACCAAATCGCCGCCGATACCGAGCGAGATTTCTTCCTGACCGCTCAGGATGCCAAAGAATATGGCTTGGTCGATGAGATCATCGTCAAGCAAGCGGTTGAGGAAGAGAAATAATCCCAACGACAATCTAACCCTCTCAGGAGACGAGGTTCGCCATGCCACTGATTCCTTATGTGATCGAGAAGAGCGGTCGCGAAGAGCGAGCGTACGATATCTACAGTCGCCTTCTCAAGGATCGCGTGATTTTTCTAGGAACAGATGTCAACGATGAGATCGCCAACGCGCTCGTCGCTCAAATGCTGTTTCTGCAGATGGACGATCCCAAAGCGGACATCCATATGTACATCAATTCACCCGGCGGTAGCGTCAGTGCCGGTATGGCCATCTATGACACCATGCAGTTCGTGTCGTGCGATGTGGCGACCTACTGCATCGGTCAAGCCGCATCCATGGGAGCGGTCCTGCTGACGGCCGGCGCCAAGGGCAAACGCTACTCTCTGCCCAACTCCCGTATCATGATTCACCAGCCCTTAGCGGGTATGCAGGGAACCGCAGAAGAAATCTCGATCCACGTCCGCGAGTTTCAGCGAACCAAACGTCGACTCAATGAAATTCTGATTCGCCACTGCGGTCAGAGCCTTGAAAAGATCGAGAAAGATACCGATCGCGATCGTTTCATGGACCCCGAAGAAGCATGCTCCTATGGCTTGATCGACAAAGTCATTGACTCGATGCCTCGCACCGAGTCAACACCAACCGCCGCGACGTAGAATCTTGGCAGCAACGCAGATCTCTTAGCCAGCGGGACTGATCAGTCTCGCACTGTTTGCATAGGGCGATGACCTGCAACCGCAGCAAGCCGTTGCCATGAGAAGTCGTCGCCTACCATTTCCATGTAGCTCCCTGCTCGTTCCCAATCGTCTTCGGTCTCCATCGCGAACCGCAGCGAGTCATTTCTCAGTTGCTGCGGAAGGGGAATCCACAAGCAACGCAAATCGCTTTGATTGAGGCGAACCAATTGAGGTACATCGAGCGGATCTTTCGATAAACCCTCTTCCAAAATCTTGGTCAAGCCACTGGCGGAACTCATCTCGGCGACTAAACCAAGTCGCTGGAGAGAAAAATTCGGGGCGGCGGGAACCGAGAACCCGACGAAATCAACCTCCGGATGAGCCAAGCCTCGGGAAATCAACGAATCGATGAGTGCGGGATCCATGAATGGACAGCCCGGATGAACGTGAAGAACCCAGTCCGCATTCATCTTCACTGCAATTTCCGCAGCCCTTTGCGAAGGGGTCGGGAGGGAACTGGGCACGGACTTGGCGTGGCAAAGAGACGCTCGCGCCAACGCGGAATGACTTTCATCCAAACCGGTAATGACAATAGAATCAAGGAGTGTCGCTTCTGCAAGCCTGCGAATGCTCCACTCCAGAAGGGTCAAACCATCGAGTCGACGCATCGCCGTTTCCCAACGAGGTCGTGTTCCATCCACGGTGATCGCCAAATCGATTAACGCCACGGACTGCCGCGGAATGGTCGCCATAATCTGATGCTCCATGCTTAGGAATGTTTGCCGACTCGCTCAACGTCCTTCCCAGACTGTAATAATCTAAGGATTGAACTCTAGACGTCAACGATCCCTCGCAAGTTATTCACGAAAACCAAGAGCCAGTTCCCCACGAGTCGAGGGAAACTGCTAGTACACGAGGAGCGGATGGTCCGAACTCCGACTAACATGGATTCCACACGTTGGATCTCCAACGTGAAACGTTCTGCCTACACCACCCGTGCGACCTTATGAGTGCTAGCAAACCGCAACTTCTTCCGGTCGAGGCGAGGACATCGCAGGGAATTTGGTTGTTCTTGATCTCGCTCGCAATTTTCTTTCTTGCCAGCATCTTGTTGTACGTGGTTTACATCTCATTGCGTGTGCAAAGCAATTCACCCTTCACGCAGCGACTGTCGATGCCCTGGAGTTTTCTTCCATCGACCGTGTTATTGGTCGGGGTCTCATTCTGTTTGGAAATGGCCTATCGAGGTGCGCGTCGCGATCGGCACTCTCAGGTCAGGAACTATATGCTCGCGGCCTGCGCTATGGGGGTCGGTTTCATGGCGATCCAGTCCGATGGTATGAAGCAATTGCTTGATGGACTCGCCAGTGCGACTTCCCGCAGCGAGAGCGCCTATGGCTACACATTCATCCTCGTATTCCTGCATGCGGCCCATGTCGTCGGGGGAATGGTCGGACTTTGGATCACCGCGCGCAATGCAATGCGCAATGCTTATGATCACGAGCGGAGTATTGG
>JBILVV010000115.1:0-12261 GCA_044370255.1 Pirellula sp. | reverse complement strand
CCTGCGATTCTGCACCCTCTATTGGCACTTCCTCGACTTGGTCTGGGTGGCACTGATCCTAAGTTTCTGGATCGCCATATGGTTCGTGAACTCCAAAGCCGCAGCCCCATAACTTCGGCGCACCTATTTGTTAATTTTATTGGATTTCATACGGCTTGCCGACAAGTCGATGCTGAATCGCACTACTCGTATTGCAATGCGGTGGCTAGGTTCAGCCGGGCGGCTCGCTCGGCTGGCAATAAAGCAGCCAGCAACACAGCGGAGATCTCGATCACGACTGCAGATAGCAAGAGCCATGGGTAGAAATGATACTGGACCATGTGGCCGGTCACGATCATCGTAGTCAAGTTGATCACCGAGGCGATCCCGAGTCCCATGAGAAGGCCTGGGATGATCCCGATGAGGGACATGATGATCGCCTGCGCCAGGATCATGCGGCGAACTTGCGATCGGGTCATGGCGATCACGCGCAGCATGCCGATCTCACGTGTCTGTTCCAAGATGTTCATGGCAAGTGTATTGATGAGTCCAAAGGTTGCGATCAGGGAGCCCAGGGCGAGGACCACCCAGAGTCCTCCGACGACGTTGTTGATCATCCCTTCGATCCACTGCACCATATCCGCATGCGATTGAAACATCAGCCCTTCGGACTCCGCGAGTTGCTTCAATTCCTTTTCGACTTGCGCGAGAGCCCCCGGCTTGGCTTTCACGATCACTGCGTCAGTTCCCTCGATGTCCAACAGCTCTTTCGCCTTTGTCCCTTCCAAGTAAACAGTCAATCCGCCCGCGAGGTATTCGTTGGTGACCCCTACGATTGGGAGGGATGACTTGCCTTCTTTGGTTTCTAAATCGATTCGGTCACCTCGATGGAGTTTGGTCCGTTCGGAGAGAACCGATCCGATCACGACACCGCCGCCTCGGATGTCTTGGAGAACCTGCAATTCCTCTCCTTCGATCAAGTCGAAGAAGTCATTGGTGTTCGCATTGAATTTGCGAACGACGACGATCACGGAGTTCTCGCCCGATCGGGCGCTGACAAATCGAAGCGTATCGACCATCGCCAAACCGTCGACTCGTTCGACTTTACTTGGGAAATCGTCCGGCATATCTGCGGCATGTCCGCTGCTCATGTCGGGCATCGCGGCTCGGATAAAAAAATCCCCGACGATGCTCCGTCGATACCAACTTTGAACATCTCGGATATTGTCGAGGATTGTGCTGGCCATGCCTAAGCCCATGGCCATGGCGACCAAAAGGATGCCGATGGTCATCGATGATCGACCAGGATTGCGAAGTATTTGTCGTCTAGCCAGCTTGGTTTCTATCGGAATGAACAACATAAGGGGGGCGGCAGCGATCGCGGTGAGCATATCGAGGGATGCCGGGAGCATGAGCACCACCCCAAGAATCATGATGACGATCCCCGCCGTGCCATCTCGGAGAGAATAAAGCTCGATGGCGGCGATGTACTGAATCAATCCTCCGAGTACAAACAGCAGCAATCCAGTCGCGAAATACAACCACGCGGAAACGCGGGGCGGTTGACTGGAAATCGGCTTCATCGCATCGGCTGGGGAAGCGAAGGTGGCCATGACAGCAGGGATCAACGCTCCGAAAAGAGAAACACACAATCCGCAGACCATTGCCGAGGCGACCGGCAGCCAGGTAAGACTGCTTTCAGGGATCTCGATCTGCAGGAGAGCCGATGTGGACTGATTGAGCAAAGAGGCTCCAAAGTAGCCCGCAACACAACCGATCGCACTGCCGATACTGCCGAGCAAAGCAGCCTCTCTCAGGATCATCCACAGGATTTGCCTCCTCGTGGTTCCCAAGGCTCGGAGAATCCCGAGCTGACGTCGACGCTCGCCGACATTCATCTGGAAGGTATTGAAGATGATGAAGGTCGCGAGAATGAGCGAGAAGAGAGTCGCGATCAACAAACCGCGCTGAATCGCAGTGGTACTCTCACCTGCGACTTGGCTTCGAAGGGTCGGCACACGTACAGAAACTCCTTCGGGCAATTGGGCAGCAACCGCCTTTTGAACATCCGCGATCCGATCCTCTTTCTCAACGACGAGTTGGACCACATCCACCTTCCCTTGGGATCTGGTCCAGCGCTGTACGATCCGCATGGGGGCGATGATCACGGCCGATTGCATGGCGCTAGAAGCTTCCTGGGTCTCGACGATGCCTGCGATACGGGCGGTTTGCACGCCGCTTCGCGTTAGAAGTTTGATTTCATCGTCGACCGAGACACCTGTCGATGCCGCGAACCCCCCATCGATCCATACCGCGGTCGGCCGGTCGTCGGTCGTATTTTCCTCCTCGGCTTCAAACTCCGCTCCACGGATCACCCGAGTCCCTCGCACCTTTTGGTCTTGTCGCAAGTTCACTCCCAGGAGTTGCACACGATACTTGCGAGGGCCAGCTTCCTGGCCTTGAGTCGGCTGCTTTTCGTCAAGTTCTCCCGCCGTTGCTTGACTTGTAGCTGTCTGAATCGAAGGGGTATCTCCCTTCTGTTTGACGGTCATCATCGAAAAACGGCGGAGAAGGGGGGAGACTACGTCAATGTCCGAGATATCCCCCAGGAAGCGGAGGTTCTTAACATCCATGGGTGCACCAGCTGCGGCGGCGATTTCGAGCGACGCCTTGCCAGTGACCGATTCGACCATCGCCATTTGGGCCTGCTGTGCCGAGCGGGAGGATACCGCAGTGGCGACAATAGCCCCCGATCCGATCAAGATGCTCAGGAGCGTCAGTAGGGTCCGAACCGGACGTTGCTGCATCTCTCGAAAGGACAGACGGGTCAGCGGCATAGCAAGCTCCGTAGAACCTCAGGCAGCATCGGTGGGGCTCTCCCCGGCTGCGACTCGAAATGCGGACGCATTCGCAGAGAATTCGTCCCGAGTAAGATCGGCTTCGATATTCCCATCGCGAAACTTTACCAATCGGAATGCCGCCCGTGCGACTTGCGCATCATGGGTAACCATCACGATTGTTTGCTGGGAGTCCCGAGCCAGGGAGCGAAGGAGTTCCGTCACTCGTCCGCTTTGCCGCGAGTCCAGATTGCCGGTGGGTTCATCGGCCAACAGGATCATCGGCTCGATGGCCAACGCCCGAGCGATCGCGACCCGCTGTTGTTCACCCCCAGAGAGTTTGGAAGGGATATGTTCCCTGCGATGCTGCATTTCGACTCGTTCCAAAGCGTGAATCGCTCGATCGCGTGCCGCCGAACGGGGAACGCCATCGAGTTCCATCGGAAGGGCGACGTTCTCCAAAGCGGACAAGGTCGGTATTAGATTGAATGCTTGAAAGACAAACCCGATCTTTCTGCGCCGCAGTAGGGTCCGCTGGTCGTCGTCCAGTGTGGAAATATCCACGCCATCGAGGAGTACCTGACCGCTGCTGGGGGGCTCAATCCCGCCGATGATACTCATCAGAGTACTTTTTCCGGAACCGCTCGGCCCCATGAGAGCGACGAATTCCCCCGGTTCGATCGACAGGTTAACCCCCTTCAAGACCTCTACGGCCAGGTCACCGGTTCCGAACTGCTTGGTCAGGTTGCGCGTTTCAATGATGGGCATTGGTCGTTCTTGGAGGAGGTGAAAAGCCCATTGCCGGAGCCGGCCGGATCGCCGATTATAAACGCTTTCGCAGGTTTTGCGGACCTCAGTTTGCTCCAGAGGGATATTCCAAAAATGAGGGGCCTGGACCGGGTTTTACCGTCTAAATCACTGTAAATTCGAGGGAATATGCGATTCGTTGTCACAGGAGCGACCGGCCTATTGGGGAACAACATTGTTCGTGCGGCTTGCCGCCGGGGGGATGAAGTTGTCGCCGTTGCCCGGAGTGCCAATGCATCTCTCCCCCTGCAGGGACTACCCGTGAACCCCATCAACGCCGACATCGCAGACCCCAAATCGCTCGAGGGTGCGATCAGCGGGCCGGTGGACGCCGTGATCCATGCTGCCGCCCACATCCATCTGGGTTGGAAAGGTCGCGAAGAATCCGAGAGGATCAATATCCTGGGAACTCGCAAGGTTCTCGGACTCGCAGCCAAACTCGGGGCTCGATACATCCACGTATCCACCGTTAATGTTTTGGACGTCGGTCAACCCGATCAGGTGATCGATGAGGAATCCCACGGACTGCCGCAGGTCCCGTGTACCTATGTTCAAACCAAAAAGGGGGCCGAGCAGGAAGTCCGGTCCGCGATCGATCGAGGACAAGATGCCGTGATTGTTTATCCCGGCTTTCTGCTTGGGCCTTGGGATTGGAAACCGAGCAGTGCGCAGATGATTCTCGAACTGCGTCGCGGCGCTCCACCGCTTGCGCCCTCGGGAGGTTGTTCGATCTGCGATGCTCGAGACGTGGCGCAGGGGATCTTGCAGGCCATCGAAAAGGCTCCTCGGGGCGGTCGTTACATACTAGCCGGCGAAAACTGGACCTACTTTCAGTTGTGGTCGGAGATCGCAACCCGATTGAAGCAATCCAAACCTTGGCTCTCAATGCGACCTCCTGGCCGTTGGCTCATCGGGACGATCGGAGACTTGCTCGCAAAATTCTCAGCCAACGAACCGGTATTCAACTCAGCAGCTCTTCGCATGGGTGCGCAGTATCATTGGTACTCAAGTCAACGGGCTCGCGATTGCTTCGGATACCAATCGCGTCCCGCCTCGGAGTCTCTCGACGATACGATCGCGTGGTTGCGCGAGCATGGAAAGCTGGATCCCTCATGACCAAGTCACCGCTTCGATCGAAGGTGCGCGCGGGATTGCATCGGTGTTTGATTCGATTTGGTATCGACACTCGAAAGAAACGCCCCGACCGTGTCGCGCTCGAAAAGATCATCTTCCCCGAATTGCAAAAGGATCCACAGTACCAGTCGATCTTGTTCGTGGGTTGCGCTTGGTACACCCTCCATTACCCAAGCCTCTTTGGTGGAAAAAAATTTCAGACTCTCGAGATCGATCCCGCTCAAGCATGTTTTGGAGCCATGGATCATCGTGTCGGTTCGTGCGAAGAACTCGAAGCTATTTTTTCTCGCGGCCAGTTCGACTGTATCGTGCTCAATGGTGTCTTCGGTTTCGGAATGAATACCCCTGATGCATTGAATCGCACTCTCCATGGCATTCATTATGCAATGCGACCCTTTGGGTTGCTTGTCTTTGGTTGGAATGACTTGCCTGCCCACGCACCCTTTTCACCTTTCTCGCTGGAATCGTGGAATCTTCTGGAGCCATACCGCTTCCCACCTTGCAACTCTGAAAGATATTCATCCGACTCGATCAACCGCCATAGTTTCCATTTCTTCGTAAACCGCCCCTAACTCAAGCATGTCGAATAACTTCGCCACAAACCAAGACGCAATTGAACAGGCTCTGCGCCTGGCCATCCATTACCATGCAGGTCAACGAGACAAGGAGGGGAAATGCTATATGCTGCATTTGCTCCGTGTGATGATGGCCTGCTCCACCCCGGAGGCTATGCAAGTCGCAGTATTGCACGATGTCCTCGAAGACACTTCGGCGACAGCAGACGAGCTACATGCTGGAGGAATGTCGCGCGAAGTCGTCGAGGCGGTCTCGCTGCTGACCAAGCCGGAAAGCATGCGTTACGAAGATTACATCATCCGCTTATCCGGCAACGCATCGGCTCGGCAAGTCAAGATAGCGGATATTCTGGACAATTATCGACTCGATCGTGTTGCCTACCGCCCGGACCACCGCGATGAGGATCGCCAACGCATCGAGCGTTATATCCTGTCCTACCAATTTCTCGCTGAAAAACTTGATCAGAATGAGTATCTCACTCGCGTCGCAATCGTTGACTAACACGACTTGCCGATCATTTACTCGCTGTGCGGTTTGCGAGTTAAGTCGATTCCATCTATGCTTTAGAACTCCCCTCACACCAAGTAACAAGGAATACACACCATGTCGCAAATCGGACAGAAACTGGAATCGCTCGGACTCAAGCTTCCACCGGCTCCGAAACCGGTCGGGCTCTACAAACCGGTCCTCGTAGTTGGCAACCTAGCCTATGTCTCAGGACATGGTCCTCTCAAGAGCGATGGAACCATGATGTTGGGGCGCGTCGGCGCCGATTTGGATGTTGAGGGTGGGAAGGCCGCCGCCAAGCAAACAGCCCTGGCGATTCTGGCGACCCTTCAAGCAGGTCTTGGCGATTTGGATCGCGTTGTCCGGGTTGTCAAGCTGTTGGGACTCGTCCGCTGCACAGACGACTTTGGACAAAGCCCTGCTGTCATCAACGGATGCAGCCAAGTCTTTGTCGATCTTTGGGGTGAAGACCTAGGGATCGGTGTTCGCAGTGCGCTCGGAACCAACTCCCTTCCCGGTGGGATGGCGGTCGAGGTCGAAGGGATTTTTGAGATTCGATGAGCGAACGGCAAACACTAACGTTCCTCGCCAAAACGCTTGAACGCGCAGGCCTGCAACCCAAAACTCGTTACGGTCAGAATTTTCTGATCGACCTGAATCTCCTAGATATTCTGCTCCAAGGTGCAGACCTGGGTCGTAACGATGTGGTGCTCGAGATCGGAACAGGCCTCGGTTCGCTAACCAAGTCGCTCGCAGCCCGGGCAGGTCGCGTGATCACCGTAGAAGTCGATCGCGACCTTCAAGCCTTGGCAGCCCGCGAATTGCATTCGATTCCGAATGTTGAACTCCACACCTGCGATGCATTGCGCAATAAGAACCACTTGCGGCGAGAAATACTCGATGCGGTCTCCGCTGCCTTGTCGCAGATCGAAGGAGCCAAGTTCAAACTGGTCGCAAACCTCCCGTACAACGTAGCGACACCGATCATCAGTAATTTGCTGACCGAGTCGCCGCTCGTCGAACGCATGGTGGTCACGATACAAAAGGAACTCGGAGACCGAATCGTCGCTCCCCCCAGTTGCAAAGACTACAGTGCGTTGAGCGTCTGGATGCAGTCCCTGTGCGATTGCGAGATTCTGCGTGTTCTACCCCCATCCGTTTTTTGGCCCCGTCCCAAAGTCGACTCGGCCATCCTTCGAATTCGCCCAAACGCCCAGAAACGAAATCGAATCCACGATTTGGAGTTTTTCCACACCAAACTGCGTGCCCTTTTCTTTCACCGACGGAAATTTCTGCGAAGCCAACTCGCTACAGCCGTTCAAGATGAACTCGACAAGCCGGAAGTCGATGCCGTTCTCGAGCGATTGAGTCTCGCCCCTAGCCTTCGGGCCGAACAACTGACCGTTGAACAGATCATTGAGATGCTCGAACTGTGTCGCCAGACAGTTCAAAGCAAGAAGATCCCTACAGACTGATCTTTGGACGGGCTTCATTGGGTGGGCCAACTCGAGGAAGCTCAATCTCGATACAACACCCCGCGCCCTGTTCCGATCGCATCGCAAAACGACCGCGATGCATTTCCACAATGCGACTTACGACGGCCAGGGAGATTCCGAGCCCGCGACCATGCTCGCGGCCGCTGAAGAATAGATCGTTTGCGGATCGCTGCGCTTCACGAGACAACCCCGGACCGGTATCGCTCAGTGTGATTCGAACGCGTTCCTTCGAGGAGTCGACTACAACATCGCACCGCCAACAAACCGCGTCGTTAGGACCGCAGACATCGATTGCGTTCATGCCCAGCATCCGAAGTGCGTCGAGCAACGATGGGGCGTGGACATCGGCATAAATTTGCTCCGAGCCGATCTCGCATTCCCAACGAATTCCTTCTTTGCGAGCCTGCTCCTGCAATTGAGACCACGCTTGACGGACAATCGAGCCGATATCTGTTACCGCTAGACTGCAGGCCCCACCCTGGACGGCGCGCATCACTTCCGCGAGCATCTCGTGAGCTCGCATTCCTTGATCCATGATGGTAGCCAAGGATCGCTGCGTCTGGGGATCGCTCGCCTCACCCATCAGTTTTTGAGCACGCGCGACGATATTGGCGAGGGGATTGTTGATCTCGTGCGTCAGCCCATAGGCCAGGTTGTAAACCTGTCGCCGCGCCGATCGCTCCACAGCTGCATGGAAGGAAACCTCACAACTCAACAGCTGAATCGCTCGGTGTAGGGCATCTTGGACGATCGATTGGTCCTCGGACGCCAATTGCGGCAACAGCCATTGCAGGGCCGCTACATCGGGATCCTTGGCCTGCGAAATGCTCGCGGGAATGGTCCAACCCCGCTGTTTGGCATACGAAGCGATTTCCCGAAGAATTTCCAAAGAACCGGTCTCAGCCAGAGACATGCGGGCCAACAATCGGTCCGCTGCGATCTGTAGAATCCGTGCCGCGACTTGGTGTTGCGGGTCGCTTCCGCCCAAAGCGGAATCCCCGTTGCCTTGAATCATGATGTGCTCCACAAACGATGTAGGCACACATCATACCAAATCCACGTTTCAACCGTGCGTGGCACGGTTCGGTTTGTAGCGGGATCGCCCCTTGCGCACTCCTTTGAAATGCCCCGTTAGGATGTTTCCTCTGCGATCTCGGGCTAACATCGCACCCCGAATCTCATCCCCCTCACGATTGGCCTGAAATGTCATCTCAGTCGGCTTGGAAACCGAGTCGCCATCAGGAGCGCCGATGTCCCCGATCAGAACTTGCAGATGGCCGGTCAACTTGTTCTCGTCCGCCGTGAGGACATTACCACGCAACTCTTGCGATTCAGTACCTCGCTCCTTGAGCGCCACCTCTTCGCCATAGACGTTGAGTTCCATCATTTGTTCGTCAGTCCCCCCCAAGGCAACGATCAGGAGAAAACGGCTGTCCCAATACGGTTTTGGTCTCGGGTATTCAGCGATGTCATCTACATCGCAATTCAATGCCTCCGCAATCCGTTCAATGTTTTTCCTCAGAGCCGTCCAGGGCTTCTGGCGAGGCCTCTTCTTGACCCAATTCGAAAGTGTACTCAATGAGACAACATCCTCGAGTTGCCTATGAAACGCTCTAAGCGATTCATGATCATGGATGATCCGTCGAAAGAGTTGCTCGGACTTGATCACCATCAGCTTCTCGGACTTCATGTCGTCGTCCTCCCTGCAAAGAACCATCGCGAAAAACTATCGCGGAAAAAAGTCGCCGACCCCTCGAGCGATGTTCCCCGTCGCGAAACTCGCCTTAAGGGCCATGATAGCGTTTCATCCTCTCAAGCCAATCTTCGGCCGCTGGGGTCCTATGGCGAACGCGTGCATTACGGCGCGAAAAAAAATTCAGAAATGGACGTGGACATTTGGTGATCCCAGAAAAACAAGGCGAAAGAAAAAGAGGGGATGTTCAATGAACATCTTTTGGACTCGCCGTAAAAACAAAAATCCAAGCTGAAGAAAAACTCCAGCTTGGATTTGGTATGTCGAGTTACTGAGAGTTTCCAGATCTCTTTCGTAAGAGCCGAAATCTGATCCTCTCGAGAGTTCTAGCGATTAGTAGCGACGGCGATATCCGCCACCACCTCCGCCACCGCCATCTCTACCACCGCGACCACCGCCGCCGCCACCACCACCGGTGTTCTCACGTGGGCGCGCTTCGTTGACCGTCAATGGACGACCATCGTGCTTGGTGTCGTGGAGATTGTCGATGGCGTTTTGCGCATCTTGAGCATTCTCCATTTCAACAAATCCGAAACCCTTGCTCCGACCCGTATCGCGATCTTTGATCACTTGGGCACTGCGAACAGCGCCGTATTGTGAAAAGAGTTGCTCCAACGCCTCATCGGTAACACCGTAGGTCAAATTGCCTACATACAACTTTGTAGCCATGCTACATACTCCTGCATCGAAATGCTGCCTAACCCTCAATAATCACTTTCCGGGCCAGATGGAAAGGAACCCAACAAGGAGGGTTCGCCTAGAGGACACACGAACCAAGCAGCAGCAGGCGAAACACCAGAGCACTGACCAAACTTCGCTTCATCTTCCAAACGAAGGGTAGCCGTCATTAGCTCCCGAGGCAAGATGAATTCGGAATTATCCCATCAGATATCGGTGGTAGAATTGCCAGACTTTCCGGGACAAGCTTCGCCCGAGCGACCAATTGCGGTTGATCGCCATCGCTTGAACTCGAATGCCAGAGCGGAGTTGCGATTCGCATTGCGAGTCGATCTCCATGACCACCAGGAAATATCCCTTGATCGCTTTTTGCGTGTACGGGTCGACATCGATATCGCCTCCCCCCAGATGGGTAAAGGCGGAGTCTTCGATTTTTTCGTGGCTGGATTTGGAGACCCTGACGACGCGCCCCTTCAAACGAGTCCCTGGTTGACCGATCACATCGAATTCGACGGGATCTCCCTCGGCTACTTGCGAATCGAGGATTTCCTCATCGGTTGCCAATGCCCGAACGATCCACTTGCCGGATTCTAGCTTTACAAGCGGTTCGCCAGATTTGAAGAATCGACCGGCAAATTGGTTGGATTGCCATTCCGTGAGGACCCCATCTTGCGGAGCTCGAATGGTGAGGCGTTCCATGGCTTTCTCGACGGAGTCCAAAACCAGTTTTGCCTGCTGATATTTTTGGAGCAGGATGCCTGACTCGTCGGGCTTATTCTGCAGAGAATCGACCCATTGCGTGTACCCTTTAGCAACATCAGCTTGGGCGATAGCGTGCTGACTCATCAGTTCTTCGTTCGTCAACTCGAACAGCATTTCTCCGGCTTGAACTTCCTGCGATGGCTCGAAGCCGACATTGGAAACGAACCCTGGTTCAAGGGCTCGGATGAACGTCTCTTTCTCGCGCCCTACGATGCCTGGGAAAGAAATCGATGAAGAGAGAGGGAGGGTCAGCAGGAACGCCGCGCACACCCCGAGCGATGCGAGCATCACAAGAACGCGAGGCCTTCGCGATGTCGTTTCCGGATGGCTGAACAGATATCGCACCAGTCGGTCGATCCCCGGCAACATAGTCGCAAATAAATAAAACAACCCGAACGCCAACCCGATTGCCGGGATCTGCAGGCTCAGGAAAGTTACGATCCCTAACAGGATCACGATCCGATAGGATTCGGACGCGGCACCAAAGAGGCTGAGCAATCGATCCCCCCATGCAGAGTTGCCGATGCGAGGTGATTCGATTCCCAGAAGGGTCCGTTTCAGAGAATGGATGAACGAGGCGGTAGATACTCGCTTCAAGTTCGGAATTCCCAAGGAGTCGCTCAGGATGTAGTAACCATCGAACTTGAGGAGCGGATTGGCATTGAAGAGAACTGTAACCACCGTTGCCAGTACGATGGTGTAATGAGCCACCGAGTGAAGCAAGCCTGGAGGGGTCAACGACCAAACGAACACTGCGGCAATCGCGATCAAGGATTCAAAGTACATGCCCGCGAGATTGACCGCAATCCTCTGCCAACGATTACGAAATCCCCACGCGGCCGATGTATCAACGTAAGCGCACGGAGTTCCGATAATGAAGATCATACCCATCTCCGGAACATTGCCTCCGTACAGTTTGCACGCGTATGCATGCCCCAGTTCGTGAAACAATTTCAACACGCATAGGATCAGCAGCAGTACCGGCAGGCTCTTCAAAGCCAACAGCGATGAGGTGCTGTTGGTGAATTCAGCCCAATGGGCCGATACCACATAGGCTGCCACCCCCACCAATACCATCCAAGCAACGATGAACCATGAATGAAACGCCGGCTTGGCGAACCGCAGCGTCGTTTCGAGAAACCGATCCGGATTGACCAGCGGGACCTGGTAGGACAGCAAACGCATCGGCAGGCTGGCCTTTTCCTTTTCCCTTCGTTCACTGAATTCCTTGTAGAGAAGTTTTCCGTCGAGGATCGGCAAGCGGATTAGGTTGCGTCGATGCAAATCGAGAAGGAATTGGTAGAACTCGTCGCGTTGGTCTGCGGCGATAACTCCTTCTGCGGCTAGTTTTTCATAGGCTTGAAGAACCGTTTGGTTCGATTCCAAGTGCAGGAAGACTTGGTAATCATCCTTCGATAACGCGCAACTAGAAAAGGCCAATGGATCGCGGATGACGTACTGGACTTTAGTGTTGCTCAGTTGACGCGAAACTTCCAAATCGCTCCGCAGGCCGATCGGCAACGCAGAGATCGCGTTCAGAATCGAGTCCTTGTTCGAAGTCGATTTGATCTCAGGTGGGGATATCACAGGGCTCATAACTGACTGACCTTTCGCTGAACATATCGAATAGGTTGCTGCAAAAGGATCCACCATCCAGGTTGATTACCAACGGAGATGCGAGCAAAACCGCTCAGGCCGAAACGAGTCGCTTCGTCGAACTGAGGTGTAGTCG